>NZ_JAMYPF010000013.1:0-179661 GCF_040320205.1 Mesorhizobium sp. M0761 | reverse complement strand
TGACGGCAGCGCTGGTCGATTTACCTTCTGTCTTGGTCATGGTGGCGTTCCTTCCAGGGAATCGGTGACGTTGAACATCACCAGCGCCCCCTCTCAGCGAATTTGCAGAACTCTCAGCACACTACCTCTGGCGGCAGAGGGGGGGCGGGCTGAACATGGGACCCGTGATTGACATAATTGCCGCGCGAATTCTCATGCTCGCCTAACCGGCCGGAACGATTTGCAATCCGGGCAGGCTCGACAAATCAAGGAGTAGCTCGTTCCGTGTCCAAGCCCAGACAAGTCTTGGTTATCTCACGGGCGCGATACAAAAGGCACAGGCTGGACTTGGCTGCCGGGGGCGGGGCTTGTCGACCGCTCGATTGAAAGTGAGATGCGAGGCGGAGAATCACCCATGTGCAGAGCGGCAAGGCGCTCGCCTACCTCCCTGTCATTCACCGTCAGCCGATGGTTTAGACGAAGATAGTCCGTCCATGTCGGCGTGCGGAATGTCTCGGTCCAAAGCGTCGACTTCTGAAGGTCGCGCTGGAGGGTCCAGTCCCGCGCACCGGCGCGGCTCTGAACGCGCCGCCTTTCGCGCATGCAGCTCAGAAATTCATCGATACTCTCCTCGGGTATCGAGTACTCCACCTTGATCACGATCGGACCGCTCCTGGGTTTCAAAGGGAGGGCCAGTTCTGGTGGCCTGAAGTCGACGGCCGCTTGATCCGATTCCTCCCATAGCCGCACTGGCAATAGCTTTCCCACAGCCGCGACCAGCAACAGTGCCGCTGCAGCACCTTCCAAAGCCCACGTCAGCGAATAGTACTGCGCGACAGCACCCCAGATCCAGCTGCCCGCTGCCATGCCGCCGTAGGTCAGGGCGTAATAGATGGACAGGGTCCGACCAACGACCCACCTTGGGCTTGCCAACTGCACACACACGTCGGTTCCGGTCCAGGTGACAACCCAGCCAGCGCCACCGATTGCAAGCGCGATCGCCGCCACAGCCACCGACGATGTGAGGGCCATCAAAAGGCAACACGTTGCGCAAGCAACGGATGCGAGCGTGATCAATCGGTTCTGGGACGTAATGCGTCTCAAGTAGCTGCTGCCAATGCCGGCTATGAAGGCGCCTGTGCCGAAGCCAGCCAATAGCACCCCGTAAACAATTGGCCCTCCCGCCAGCTGGTCGCGAACCAGGAGGGGGAGCAGAGCAAGGATCGAGATGCTTGACAGCCCGAATAGGGTTGCACGCACAATCGCCACTCTGATCTCTGAGGATATTGCCGTGAATCGCATGCCATCATGAATGGCCGTAGTCATCCGCTCGCGCGGAAGAGGCGAAAAGCGAACTTGCCACTTTGAGCGCAGAACAGCGCTCAACGGGACCAAGTCACTCAGCGCAGCGAGGGCGAAAGCCGTAAGGGGGCCTAGCAAAGCTAAGATTACACCGCCCAGCGCCGGTCCTATGCTCCGAACCACGTTGTAGCCCACCGACATCAGCGTCACTGCGGCGGGTATGTCGCGCTTTTCCAGGATATCGCCTACCGACGCGTGCCATGCTGGATCGTTCAAGGCAAAGCCGCATCCGGCCAAGAAACTCAGTCCCAGGATCAGCCATGGACTAACAAAGCCCAGTCCCACAGCGAGTGCCAGCGCCGTGGATGCCAGTGCGATAAGGCAGTGTCCGGCAAGCATCACGCCGCGGCGGCTGAAGCTGTCTGCAATGGCTCCAGCAAGGATCGACAAGAAGAACGCGGGCAGTGTCGATGCAGCCTGTACGAGCGCAACCATTAGATCGGAGGCTGAAATCGTCGCCATGAGCCAGCTTATAGCCACGCTCTGCACCAGCCAGCCAAGGCTGGATATCTGCGTGGCTGTCCAGATAGAACGAAAGACCGGGTTGTGAAGAGGGATCAGTGTGTTTGCCGCAAAGCGCGGAGGATCTTGACGCCGCATCACTTCTCTCCTCCACTGGGTGTCGTTCGTCCGCTCATTTGCTTACAGCGGTGCGCTCTGTGCACAGACTGCGTCACAACGAAGTTCCGAAATCGCGCTCGCAACAAGGACAATGTGACATCCATGGTGCTGATGCGCCTTGAGGTACCAACCTGGCCGTTAGCTGATGGGTCCCGCAGCCCGCTGGGTGCGGTCAGTTCTGCCCTGCGACTCTTGGCTTTGGACGGTGCTAGCGCCCCGATGGCCGGCTTGTCAAACTGCCGTAGTGCCAGCACATCCATCCCATCTGTTGACCGCGATCTCCGACGAGGTCGAGCAGCAGTAGGTCAACGGCAAATCTGGGTATTTGCCGCTATCCGGTCGAGCGCGTGGCCATCGTCCGGAAACCCGAAGACGTTCATCACCCAGGCGACCACCACGCCCGAGACAATGCGACACGGCGGTAGCGGTTCACCAGAGGACGTGCGTTCTACTCAGCAGGAACATTGTTCTGCCGATCGTCGGCTGCGCCAGCCGTCACGTAAAGCGGCGCCAGAGTTCTTGCACCCGTCATTGGACTCCCGCTTTGCAGGTTTCGCCTAGGGCCTGCATCAGGTCATCTATAATGTCCTGAGGATGTTCAAGCCCTACAGAAATTCGCAGCAATCCGCCTGGCGCTTTGGACTTCGCACCTTCAACGGATGCGCGATGCTCTATCAGAGAATGCGTCCCGCCAAGGCTTGTCGCCCGGACAACAATCTTCAGGCGGCCGGCCACGGCCATTGCAGCATCGGCTCCGCCCTCGACGATAAAGGATAGCATCGCTCCGTAATGGCTCATTTGCCGCGTAGCAAGATCGTGTCCCGGATCAGTTTGCAAACCAGGAAAGAGCACTTTTTCGACGCGCGGATGAGACGCCAGGGCCTCGGCCACTTTCTGGGCGCCTTCGCAATGGGCGCGCATGCGGACCGGCAATGTCTGGAGGCCCCGCAACGCCAGCCAACAGTCGAAGGGCGCTGCGACGCTGCCCTTGTGTTTCTGGACCATCCGCAATGGGCGACCGAGGGGTGACGCGTTTGGGACAATGACGACACCGGCCATCAAATCCGAGTGGCCGCCAATGTACTTTGTCGCCGAGTGCATCACCGCGTCTGCCCCGATTTCGAGTGGCAGTTGAAGCACTGGGGTGGCCCACGTATTGTCCACCACCGCCAAGGCGTCTGCCTCGTGCGCGATTGCGCAGATGGCCGCAATGTCGACAACGCGGATCATCGGGTTTGACGGCGTCTCGACCCAGACGAGGCCAGTCCGCTTCGATGTCACCGCGGCGCGCAAAGCGTCCAAATCGCGCATGTCGACGGGGGCAAAGTCGAAGCGAGACCCAATGTCGGTCTCTTCGATCAGCGAACGAATGCCGAAATACATGTCATCCGGCAGAACGATCCGACCCGCCGACGGATGGCTCTCGAAAACTGCAGCGATTGCGGCCATGCCCGAAGCGAAGGCGATGCCGTCTCCCCCTCCCTCAAGCGTCGCCATGGCCGCCTCGAACGCATTGCGTGTCGGATTTCCATCCCTTGTGTATTCGAAGCCGGACGGAAATGACCCGTTGGCGCCTCGTTCGAACGTCGTGCTGGTGTGCAGCGGCATGGATACGGCCCCCGTGGACGCGTCGACACCTCGGCCGCAGTGGATCGCCTTCGTCTCAAAACGCATCGGTTATTCCTTCCTAACGGGCAGTTGCAATTTCGTGCCGGTCATTATACTGACCGCAATACGTGAGCCGAGGACCCAAGTCAATATAATGACCAATGTTACGGAAGCGTTTGATGCCGAGCAAGCGCTTGGGCAAGCGATAGCAGCCCGGATCCGAGACTTGAGGCGTGACCAAAGCCTGACCCTGGATCGCCTGGCTAAACTAAGTGGCCTATCGAAGGGAACCGTGGTCGCGCTGGAGCAGGGTAGGGCGAACCCCAGTATCGGCATACTGTGTCGGCTGGCGGCGGCGTTTTCGCTCTCGGTGGCCGATTTGTTGAACGAGCACCCTTCCACGGTGCGCCTTCCCATCGAGCGGACAGAGACCAGGAGGCTTTGGACGAGCGCCAAGGGAAGCTCTGCGCAACTGCATTCGTCGACCTCGGGACGCACGATGTTCGAACTGTGGAGCTGGGTCATGATGCCGGGCGATGTGTTTTCCGCGGACGCTCATAGTCCGGATACGCGCGAGCTGATCTCGGTCAGTCAGGGTGCCCTGAGCGTTGTGGTAGGTACCCACGTGGAAATTTTAAGCGAAGGCGAGAGTGCGCGGCTTGTCACTGACCAACCTCACTCATATGCGGCGGCATCTGATGTGCCCGCCCACTTCACGATGGCGGTGCTTGAGCGTGGTGGACACCGAAATCCGGGGCACTCGTCGACGGCAGCGAAGATTCAGGGGCACGTTCCGTAAGGCCCGCCGATTACTAACAACCGCACATTCGCGACAGGAGATAAACCGTTGTACGTTCCGCCTCATTTTGCCGTCCCTGATCAGAACGCCCTGTTTGACCTTATCGAGAGACACCCGCTGGGTATCCTCGTCACCCAAAGCAAAGGCACGCTGGACGCGAACCACCTCCCTTTCGAGCTTGACCGCTCGAAGGGAGACAAGGGCGTTCTCAATTGCCATGTCGCTCGCAAGAACCCAGTCTGGGAGGAAGTCGCCAATGGCGATGAGGTTCTCGTAATCTTCCGTGAGGCCGACGCTTACATCTCGCCGAACTGGTATCCGAGCAAGCATGAATTCCACAAGCAGGTGCCGACCTGGAACTATCTCGTCGTCCATGCCCACGGACGCATCACTGTCCGGGATGATGAGCAGTATGTGCGCCGCAACGTGGCGAAGCTCACTCACATGCAAGAAGCCTCGCAGCCGGTCCCATGGAAGATGGGCGACGCGCCGAAGGACTTCATCGACACGATGGTCAGGGCAATCGTCGCCTTGGAGATCGAGATCACCGGCCTGGTTGGAAAATCAAAACTCAGCCAGAACAAAGAGTTGCGCGACATTCAGAACCCTGGCGAAATGCTGCGTGCCCAAGGGGCCATTGCGATGGGAGAAGCGATGCTCGCGGCTGCGGCGGTCAAATCCCAATAGCATGTGTCTTGTCCCGACAAAGCCGCTGGTGCCGGCTTCCCGACGGGTCACCTAGTCCGCCTTGACGCACGGCAATAGCGTTTGACGGCCTGAAGCGACGCTGTGGTCACCCTTGTGATGCTTTTCCACGCGCCTGGTCAGGCGACAGGATTGCTCCGTCGTGAGGACAGGCGGGAGTTTGCAGGTTGCGGTGGGCGGGTTCGTTTCCGGCGCCTGCGCCCCGTCGTATGTCGCGAGTTGAGGAATGCGATCGAGGGCGATGTGCAGGATGCGCTGCGGGAACGTCGTCGGCTGGCACAGACGGACTTCCGATTTCACCTCGACCACCCGCGCAGCGGTTTTGAATGAGGCGCAAACGCACGCGTGTCGAATTGGGCGATTTCCCTTGGGCGCCGAGCTCGACCATGCGCGATGATGCGCTCGACGCAGCTCCAGCTGGCGGCGCCTTCAACGAACTCCTTGAACCTGCAGACCTTGCCCGAAAGCACTTGCTCTTACGGGAGATGATTGGCTTTGTCGCCGAAGCGACTGATGGAGATGTTGGTGGGCGCCGCCGCGTAGGCGACGACCCCGTAATCACAGCGGGAGCTCGCAGGCGGGGTCGACAAACACCCTTGATTGGCCGAGCTTGAGGTGCATCTCTATCAGGCTGATTGCTTATTGGGCTGGTCCAGCGTTTGATCGGACCCATGATCCATCCGACCAGATTGTGAGGGATGCAACCGAACCAGGCGCTGCTCCCACAGTCTTCGCAGGCCCTCCATTAGAGCTGCATGCCTGGCCTGATCCGGCTCAATCATATTGAGGTGATCTCGCAACACGGCTTCGCCCTCGATCCGCATCAGTAGATTAAACAAGTCGTTTGAAATTCGCACACTGTCAATGCTGGAGTGGTTCGGAATAATCTCGCAGACAGTCTCCTGATGATCTCGCGCTGTGTAAGCACGGGTTTGATGGAGGGAGACTGAGGGAGGCAATGAAATCGCAAGCGCAGTCCAATCCTGCAGCGTTGCAGCCCGTTTTTTTACCAGGAAGGGCCCGACCACAAGTCCATCCAGCTCTGTCGTCAAAAATGTGGCAATCGCGTCTGCAACCGTATCCACGATCGGTTCAGCATTGTTGTTAAAGGACGTATTGAGCAGAATTGGAGTGCCTGTCCGCTTCTTGAAGGCATTGATGACCTCCCAGTAAGCTGGGTTGGCATCGCGCGATACTGTTTGCAGCCGAGCCGTACCGTCGACGTGCGTAATGGCACCCAACAAGGCGCGCTTTGAGTCACGCACGCGAACGACGAAATTCATGAATGGAAATTCGTGCTTACCGTCCGGGAGGTCGAAAAATTCGCTCGCATCCTCTTCCAGCACAGATGGTGCGAAAGGCCTATAGCCTTCGCGCTTCTTGACCATGGCATTGATCCGGTCCTTGTTTGCAGCGGGCCGAGGGTCGGCAAGAATGCTGCGGTTGCCCAGCGCACGTGGCCCAAACTCCGAACGACCCTGCACCCAGCCGATCACGGCGCCGTTGGTGATCCAGTGGGCTGCACTGCTCGCTACGTCATAAGAGCGTTCAACCTCGAGATGTCCGGACCATGCATTCAGTTCCTGTTCCACGGCGCGGTCGCTCCCGAGATCAGGACCCCAATAGACCTCCTGCAGTCGCTCACGCGGCGCGGGGCGGCCCATCTCGTTAGAGACTATCAGCGCAGCTCCCAATGCGCAGCCAGCGTCGTGAGACGCGGGTTGCACGAAGATGTCTTCGAAAAGCCCTGAATACAGCAGCTTGCCGTTCATCGTGCAGTTGTGGGCTACCCCTCCCGCCAGACACAACCGCTTCATGCCGGTGGCCTCACGGTGGTGCCGGAGAATGTGGAACACGATCCGCTCAAGCGCTTCCTGCAGTGACGCACTCACATCTCGATGCTGCTGGGTGAAAGGCATTCCCTTTCGCCTGATCTCGATGTTGCGGAGCAACGCCGGACCGATGCGGTCGAGGTGAACACGGTAGCCACCGTTGGCGGAGAGCTCGTACAACTGCTCGAAGAGCTCGCGATAGGGAGCGGGGTCGCCATAGGGCGCGAGTCCCATTACCTTATACTCGTCGAACATGCCGTAGCCGAGACAGCGGATCGTCTCGAGATAAAACAGCCCAAGAGAATTGTCCTCCGGGAAAGCCTCGATTTGCGTAATTTCTGTGCCAGACCCTACCGCCACAAGGCCCGACAGGAAATCACCACAGCCATCAATCGCTAGAATGAGACTTTGTTCGAAGCCCGACATTGCAAAGGCGCTCACGGCGTGCGCCTGATGATGACCTACGAATGAAATACGCGAACTGTCCAACTTAGTGCCGAACTCACGCGCTAACAGGTTCTGCACCAACATTTTAGCATCCAACGGAGTGGAGAGAATGTCCGGTTGGGAAGCGGACATACCTTCAAGCATGGCGTTGGCATAGGGCTCGCTGGCGTAGACCGCGACACGATCAATGTCGCTGAGCTGAACCCCGGCCGTCGAGAGACAGTATTGAATCGAACCACTTGGCAGCTTGTTCGAGTGCTTGATTCGATTGAGGCGTTCCTCTTCTACGGCGGCTATCACCTTTCCGTCTCGGACGAGCACCGCGGCGCCATCGTGCATAAAGGCGTTCGGACGCTCGAATCGGTTTTCATGGACTTGGTCAAGTCCGCCGCTGATTCCTAGGCACAGCATTTCTTTCTCCAAATAGTAACGGGAAGCCAAATTGGCTTACCTCGACTGTTTCCAACTAAATAGGCGTGTTGTCGCCTGCAGCTGCGACCGCCCGTCAGGCATCAGCGGCATCGAAGAAAGCCTCATAAACGATCAATGAGATGCTTCGACTGTGACGCCTACAGTGCCATCACGCCGAGAGCTTGGCTGGATCTCCAATCCTGAGCGGCTGCTGACATGTATCCGGCGATGTCGTTTTCATCGGCAGAACCAACTTGCGATGCCGCCTGTTCTTGGGAAGGGCGGCCGTCGACGAATAACAGTACCGCCCCCGTGAACTGGCCCGATTTCATTCTCCGAAGCGACCATGGTCGCACCGCCCGACATTGTCGGCCAGTTGCAACTCACTTTCTCGGCACGACCTCCACTGCACGTCAGGGCGCATCGAAGATTTTCTCCTTTGGATTATACCTAAGGCAGCTTTCGTCACGCGTTAGAGCAGCGTGTGATTGGTGCGTGAGGCTCTTTTTTGTCCATGCACGATTCCGGAAGAGTGATGAAATCGATTGTTTTGATCAAAGTCATCCACGCTATGAATAACAGCCGCAGCACATGCGTTTTCAAAGCGCTTCAGGCTTCCCGGATGGCTACTCCGATGTGAAGCGCATGGCATTCCAAGCGCTCTGTCAACCAAACGATGAGTATCGGCGTCGACCCTCATTGCCTTCGTCTTCGCGACTCCGTGACAGCGGCTGGCATTGTGTTTGTAGGGCATCGGGCGAAGATCATGTCGATCGGCCATCTCGCCTGCCTATTGACAAACCCTTGAACAATGATCCACGCACCAGCGCGATTGTGATCACGAGCGCCTCTGAGCTCTGGAGGTTCGGTTTTCTGAGGGTTCCTGGGTCTCCGAAGCGATGGAGGTAGCTAGCCTTCCTGGTGCTATACGGTTGTGCTCTTCATGGAGTGGACGCATTTGCGTCTCGCAAGCGGTTCTTCAGTGGAACCGGCGCCAAGGCCCGTCTGTGGTCGTTCAGAACACGGGGTGCCGTCTCCAAACCGGATATTGGAGCGGGCAGCCGCCGGAATTTGACCCATGGAAATGAGCGCCTGTCAGGAGGGTTCGAAAACGGCGCGATCTTCATCGCGGCTGTTTCATGGTGTCATTCCTGACATGTTCTTTATAATCGGCAGCTTGCGGATAGTCTTGCCCGTCGCCGCCCGTAGCGCGTTGGCGACGGCCGGGCCGATCGGCGGCACACCTGGCTCACCAACTCCCGTGGGCGGCTCCTCGGACGGCACAATGTGCACCTCGACTCGCGGCATCTGCTCGATCCTGAGCGGTGTATAGGTATCGTAGTTCTCTTGGTCTACGACACCGCCCTTCAGGGTCAGCTCCTCCTGGAGGATCGCACCTAGCCCGAATCCGATACCGCCCTCCATCTGAGCGCGAATCTGGTCAGGATTTATCGCGGTGCCGCAATCTACCGCGCAGACGACGCGGTCGACCTTGAAACCATTTTCATCGTTGAGGGTGATCTCCACCACATCGGCGACATAGGTCGAGAGGCTTTCATGCAGGGCCACGCCGCGGAAACGGCCTTCCGGCAGAGGCTTGTCCCAGCCTGCCTTCTCAGCAGCCACTTTAAGCACGGCGGCATGCCGTGGATGGTGACCGAGCATTGACAAGCGGAAGTCGACCGGATCACGGTTCGCAGCGGCGGCGAGCTCATCGATCAGGGTTTCCACCGCGTAAGCGGTGTGGGTGGAGCCTACCGAACGCCACCACAGCACCGGGATGTTCACGTCCGTGGTGGTCAGCTCGACCTTCAGGTTCGGGATCGCATAGGGCAGGTTGGTGGCGCCCTCTACGGAGGTTGGATCGATGCCGTTCTTGATCATCGCCGCAGAGGTCGAACCGCCCAAGACCGATTGACCCACGATGTGGTCATGGAGAGCGACGACATTGCCTTTCTTGTCGAGCCCCGCCTTGACTGCGTGCACATAGGCCGGCCGGTACCGCCCACCCCGCATGTCATTCTCGCGGGTCCACTGCACCTTCACTGGCTTGCCGCGCCCCAGTGCACGCGCTGTGGAAACAGCTTCGATAATGACATCTGCATCCAAGACCGCGCGGCGGCCGAAACTGCCGCCGGTCTTCATCACGTGCAGCCTCACCTTGTCCGGCGTGGTGCCGCCTACCTGAGCGGCAGCCGCCTGATAAAGGTCGGGCATCTGGTGTCCGCCCCAGACATCGATGGTGCCGTCTTCGTTGATTCGGGCGGCCGCGTTGAGTGGCTCGATCGAAGCATGGACAAGATAGGGGAATTCGTAGTGCCCCTCGATGATTTTCTCAGCACTGGCGAACGCTGCGGGAGTGTTACCGTCGTCGCGCGCGGTGGCCGCGCCCAGATCGTCTGCTGCCTTGTTGTATTCGGCCATGATCTCGGCCGTGCCGCGCTCTTCGGCCTTCTCCTCGTTCCAGGTCACCTCCACGAGGTCGCGGCCCTTCAGCGCCGTCCAGGTGTCCCTGCCAACCACGGCAAGGCCTCGCGGCGTCTGGACGACATCGACAATGCCGTCGAGTGCCTTGGCCTTGGTTGCGTCGAAGCTCTCGATCTCGGCGCCGAACTTCGGCGGATGGATCATAACGGCCGTCTGGAGTCCCTCCATCATGAGGTCGATCGTGTAGGTCTGCGCGCCGTTGGTCTTGCCGGCGGAATCGTAGCGCTTGAGGCTGTCCGATCCGATCTGGGCCCACTTGTCGCGCGGCTTTAGCGGCACGTCGTCGGGAACCGGCATTCCCGCTGCGGCTTCAGCCAGGTCACCGTAGCGCGCCTGCATCCCTGAGGCGTGCGACACGACCCCGGAAGCGACTTTGATCTCGCCGGCTGGCACGTCCCACCGCTGCGCCGCGGCCGCCACCAGCAAGGCCCGTGCGGCAGCACCCGCCTTGCGGTAGCGTTCCCACGACGAGCCCATCGACGTGGAGCCACCAGTTGCCTGTGCGGCCCCGCCCCAGGCGAGATTGCCGTAGAACGCGGTATTGCCATATCCGCCGACCACGTCCACCTGCGCCCAGTCGCCGTCGAGCTCTTCCATAACCAGGGTGGCGATGCCGAAATAGGAGCCTTGTCCCATCTCGAACTGCGAGGAGTGGATGATGATTCGGTTCTCCTTTGTGATCTCGACATAGGTCTGGAAGGGGTTCGCCGGAACCTTTGCAGGGGTCGTTTGTGCGATGTCGGGCGCGGCCAGCACTGGCCGGTAGCCCACTGCGAGGCCGCCGGTGGTAACGCCCGCGCCGACGAGGAACCAGCGGCGCGTGGGCCGCACGGCAGTATGCTTCGAGAGAAACTGCGACATGCCTCAAGTCTCCAGCCGGTTGGCGGTCTCGTGGATGGCCGCGCGGATGCGATGATAGGTGGCGCAGCGGCAGAGGTTGCCGCTCATCGCCGAATCAATATCATCGTCCGTCGGCTTAGGCGTTTCTGTAAGGAGGGCCACGGCCGACATGATCTGGCCAGACTGGCAATAGCCGCATTGAGGTACGTCGAACTCGGCCCACACGGCCTGGACCGTTTCGCCTATCTTGCCCGACACACCCTCAATGGTGGTGATCGAGGCTCCTTCGATGTCGCCGACTGCGGTCTGGCACGAGCGCGTCGGCATGCCGTTAACGTGAACCGTGCAAGCGCCGCACTGGGCAAGCCCGCAACCGAATTTCGTTCCCGTGAGTCCGATGACGTCACGGACCGCCCAGAGCAGCGGCATCTCTGGATCGACGTCGAGTGTTCGCGCCTCGCCATTGAGGGTAAAAGCGACCATTGCTTGCTCTCCTTGTCCTGAGCTGGCTATCTCGTTGAGCCTCCGCCCGCCTGGCAACCGAGCTCTTGTTGCTGAGGCCTAGCGACCACACCGTAGGAACGCGCAGCTCAAGCAACAAGCCGCTAGGTTGGCGAGTTACGAGATCGTGAAGTGGGTCGTGTCGAAAGGCTGGAGGCAACTGAATGTCATTTTTTGGGCGGACAGGCCGCTTTAGGCTGGGTTACACGAGACTGGACATTCGGGTCGTCGCGAACATCGACCGCTGGTCGGCCGCGTCCGGCAGGGCCCTGATTGGCTACACGAAATGAAATGGGACTACTATCGATGGGGGCCTACCTCGACCCGCAACCTCCACGACTGGACCCTCAGGTTTCCGGCTATCGTCCCGGGCGGTGGCCGAGCTCGGCGCCTCGGACGCGATAATAGGCGGTGAGGCGTTCGTCGTTGACCAGAAGGCTTGTCGCGCATTCCCAGTCTTCAGCGGGCTCTTGGCCGCGGCGGGAGACGTCAGGACCATGCTTGCCGGCTTCGACCTGCTCAAGATCGACGGCGAGGGTCTTCGCGATCGGCCACTCGTCGATCGGCGCAAAGCGCTAGTTAACCTGCTGAGACGCCGCCAAACGGCATCGTTCTGAGCGACGAGATCAGCGGCGGCAGCGACATTCTCGCGCAAGTCTCCCAGTTCGGCCTCGATGGGCATCGTCTCCAAGCTGCGTGTCAGTCCATATCGATCCGGCCGGCGCCAAGAATGGGTGAGACAAAATGCGTGCTGAGTGATGAGTTCATCGTCATCGGCTGCGAACCCGGCAACAGTTACGGCGGTCGGGAAGCGTGCTCTGGCGAATGTCGAGGACGGAAATCTGGTGTTCGCCGGCGGCATTGGCACCGGCTTCAATGCGCGCACCGGGCCGGAAGTAAAGCGCCGGCTCGATGCCATTCCAATGGATAAACCACCGATTCCTAGTTTGAAGGCGAACGGTGCGGCATGGGCGGAGTGCCCTGCGCAGTCTGTACCTCCGCAGTCGATTGTCGAGTTCGAAGGGGGTGTGATTGGCGTCGAGACCGCTCCAGCCATGGCTATCAGCACGCCGAGTGCGTTGTTTTCGATCAGATCTCGAAATGAGCGGGTAAATACCTTTCACTTGCCGAACGGGGTTTGCTGTTCACCGGCTGGCATCCGATGGCAAACCTTTCAACGCGGCGGCGATCTGGCGCTTCGCTGCTGGGGGCAGAGGCAGGATGGGACGCGGGGGTTCGGCACTGCAAACGTCGAGCAATTCAGCGAGTGCATAGACGACGCGAAGGCTCGAGAACTCCTTGAAGAGGCTCCAGATCGGGACCAGCGCGGCATTGATCCGTCGCGCTTCGGCCGCATCGCCCTGTTGCGCCGCTGTGACGATCGTCATGCAGACCTCGGGCAGGATGCCCGCGAGGACGCTGTACCATGTGTCGGCGCCGGCGATCATGGCCTCGGCGGCGTTCCAGTCGCCGCTGTAACCAATCGAGAACCCTTCCGGCAGTGTGCGCCTCTGGGCGGTCAGGTGGTTCTTGATCGCATCGCTTTTGTCTGTCGGATTCTTGATGGCGACAATCCCAGCCACCTTTGCCAGGCGGCTGACAAGGGGTGGACTGAAATGGAAATGCGTCGTTCCTGGATTGTCGTAGACGACGATCGGCAGGCCACTTTCGCGCGCCACAGTGGAGAAATGATCGAACACCTCGTCATCAGTAAGCGGGGTGTAGGAGGCGGCGGCAAGCAAACCCGCAGCTGCTCCAAGGGCCTTGGCGTCTTGCGCGAGCCCCACGGCTTCATCGGTGCGCAGCGCGCCCACACCCACCACGACCGGCATTTGCCCCGCCGTTTGGTCCAAGGTCTCGGAGAGCGCCCGCCGCCGTTGCTCGCGCGACAGATAGATGTATGTGCCGGTGCTGCCGAGAAGACCGATGGAATCGACCTGAGCAATGCCAAGCCGAGCAATCAGCCTGCGCAGGGCAACGCTATCAACGCGGCCGTCACGATTGGTCGGGGTGATGGGGAACGCGGAAAGACCGCTCAGGAATGCCATGGCAAGGCTCCAGATCTATGTGTGAGCGCAGAGGTGGCCGCACGCCAGGTCATTACAAGACGTCCAAAGCCCGCCGCAGATCGGCGATCAGGTCATCAGCGTCTTCAAGCCCCACCGAGAGACGCATGAGATCCTCGCCGACTCCATCGGCCAAATGGGCATCCTTGCGGATCGGCTGCCGAGCACGGGTGAGGCTTGCTGGATGATAGATGAGGCTGTCGGCATCGCCGAGGCTGACGGCGCGAATGATCAGGTTGAGCCGGTCCATCATCCGGCGCGCTCCTTCGTATCCAGCGTGGAGGCCAAAGGCCAACATGCCCGATCCGTTGGACATCTGTTTTCGCGCCGTCACCTGATCAGGGTGCGAGTCGAGGAACGGATAACTCACAAATGCCACCGCCGGGTGCGCTTCCAGCGCCCGAGCCACCGCAAGGGCTGTGGCGCTGTGCCGTTCCATACGCAGCGTCAGCGTCTTGAGACCGCGCAGGATTAGGAAAGCTGACATGGGCGAGAGCGCTGCGCCGGTGATGTAGCGCAGGCCCGTTTCATGCAGCGTACGGAGCGTCTGGGCGTCGCCGAGAAGCGCCCCGCCAAGGGCATCGCCATGACCATTGATGTACTTGGTCATCGAATGGAGCACGATGTCCGCCCCGTGCTCAAGCGGTCGCTGGAGCGCGGGCGAGGCGAAGGTGCTGTCGACTGCAACCCTTACACCGCGCGCGTGAGCGCGCTCGGCAATTGCCGCTATGTCGAGGATGCGGCTCAGCGGATTCACCGGCGTCTCGAAGAAAACCAGCCGCGTCCGCTCGGTGATCGCAGCATCGAGATTGTGAGGATTTGACAGATCGACCGCGACGACCTTGATGCCGAAGCGGGGGACCGCCTGTTCGACCATGGCAAGCGTGTTCGCATAAAGCGTCTTGTGGACGATGAGTTCATCGCCCTGGGACAGGAGCGACAGGATCAGAGTGCCGAAGGCCGCTATCCCCGAGGCAACAACCAGCCCTGCCTCGGCTCCTTCCAGATTCGCGAGCCGCTGCTCGAGGATCTCGGTCGTGGGATTGTATTCGCGCGCATAGAGCCTTCCACCAAGGGCGGCGGCGGCATCGTTTGCTGCCACGCTTTCGAACCCATAGGTTGACGTCAGGAACACTGGCGGCTGGACGGCATTGGAAAAGCCGGCCGGATCGTAGCCATGATGGATCGCCCGGGTGGCAAATCCGGGGCTGGTGCGGTTGAGCGACCCCGTGGGAGCATCGGTTTCGGATTGATGGGAGCTGGTCATTCGGCCTCTGCGATCTCTCTTGGGGTTCCGAAAGATTGACGGCAACCTGGCCAATGTGAAATATCCAGTTGGCGATGAAAGAGATGGTCCAGTCTTCAAGTGCCGGGTCTGCAGTGCGCTCGCACGCGATGGGTGCACGCCAGATATACGAAGCCCTTCGCGAGCAAATCCTCGGCGGCGTCTACGAAACCGGCAGTCAGTTGCCATCCTCCCGGGCCCTGGCAAATGACCTCGGCGTTTCGCGAACCACGGTGACGGTCGCCTATGAACAACTGGCTGCGGAGGGTTTCATCGAAGTCCGTCAAGGCGCACGACCTCGCGTTGCGTCTTCGTTGATGGGCCATGGGACGGGGCGCACTCACGCGCAACGGGTCGGCCCAATCCACCTGTCCGCATATGGCGAGCGGCTGCGCGCGACGTCACCCTGGCCAGATTATCTGCCGACTGGGCTGAAGGTCGAGTTCCGCTATGGCGACCTCGCGCCGTCGGATTTCCCTTCATTGGTCTGGAAACGCGCGATGAACGAGGAGATGGGGCAGCGCCCGCTGCGTCTTGCCTATGACGATCCTCGTGGCTCGCGCCGGCTTCGCCAGGCGCTTCAGGGCTATCTCTGGCGCGCCCGGACCCTGAGCTGCGACCTCGACCAGATCATAGTTGTGAACGGTTCGCAGCAGGGCCTTGATCTGTGCGCGCGCCTGCTTCTCGATCCCGCCGACCGTTTCGTCATCGAGGATCCGTGCTACAGGATGGCGCGTCAGGTCTTTGCCAGTACGGGTGCCTCACCCATCCCGGTCATCGTCGACGAAGACGGGATGAGGACCGAGTTGCTAGCGGGGATCGGAGCACGACTGGCTTATGTGACGCCATCGCATCAGTTTCCGCTGGGCGGCGTCATGCCGATCGCGCGCCGCCATCAGCTTCTGAAATGGGCGCGGCACAACAACGCCTATGTGATCGAGGACGACTACGACAGCGAATATCGCTACGACATCAATCCGGTCCCTCCGCTGCACAGTCTCGAGGACCACGGGGCTGTCATCTACCTCGGCACGATCTCCAAAACGCTCTCGCCGATGCTGCGCATCGGCTACCTCGTCGTCCCGCCCGAATTGCAGGAGGTCTTCGCAACCGCCAAACAATTCGCAGACCGGCATTCGCCGGTCGCTGAACAGGAAGCGCTGGCATCGTTGATCGAGAGCGGCGGCTACGAAAGCCATGTGCGCCGTGTGCGCAGGCTGAACGGCGAGCGTCGGGAAACGTTGTTGGGTGCCTTGCAGCACAGCTTCGGGGATCGCATCACTGTCCAGGGAGCAGATGCGGGACTGCACGTCGCGGTTTGGTTCAATGACCTGCCACGATCGCGGGAAACGGCCTTGGTCGAATCCGCCCGCGACGCTGGCCTGGGGCTACACCTGATCTCGCCGCTCTACGAACGGCCATCGGACGAAGGCCGCACCGATCGCGTCGGACTTGTCATGGGCTATGCCGCCTTGAGCATTCGGCAGATCGGGAAGGGCGTTGAGGTCCTGCGAGAGGTTGTCAAGCAGGTGCAAGACGCGATGCCGGCGCGGAACAACTGAGCCGGGGCGACGCCGAAAGCTGGCGCTGAAAACGGTCCGAGGGGCCCCCGTATTTCTTTCCAAACAGCCAACTGGACCGGGAAAATGCCATGCAACTGGCGCTGTTGATCAGGCCAGTTTTGCAGCAGGTTTCCACGGACGAATTTCCGAGAGCGATGATGACCTGGCGAGGAAAGCTGCTTCACGTCCATATCGCGCCTGCCGCCTCCTATGAAATGGAGGAGCTGGCGCAGGCGCAGCTTATTGCCGGCCAAGGCGTTGTCGGAGACCGCTACTACCTGGGGACGGGGACCTATTCCGCGCGTCCTGACGTTCGCGAAGTGACGCTGATCGAAGCTGAAGTCTTGGACGCCATCGCCCAGGGCGAACCCAGAATTCCGGGCTTCAAGGCCAAGCTCGCACCCGAAGATCACCGGCGCAATCTGACGACACGAGGCGTTCCGCTTAGCCATCTTGTCGGCAAACGCTTCCGGGTCGGGGAAACGATTCTCAGGGCCGCCCGGATGAATGTGCCGTGCAAGTATATCGAGGAGTTGCTCGGGCTTCCGGGTCTCTACGAGGGGCTTCTGAACCGCTCCGGCCTGAACTGCACAATCGAGGTCGGGGGCGTGATCCGCCCCGGTGATCTGATCTTGCCCATCGACGAGTGAAACGCCATGGCCTCGCCGCGCATCATCATGAAGCTGACCGTGACCGCCGCCCGCAAGGAGCCGGGCGACGTGCTGGTCATCGACCTGAAACACCCACGCAAACCTGTGCTGCCGGCGTTCGAAGCGGGTTCTCACGTCGACGTCCATCTGCCTGAAGGGAAGGTGCGTCAGTATTCACTTTGCGGCGACCCGACCGAGCTTGGCCGCTACACCATCGCGGTGAAGCGCGAGAATGACGGCCGTGGCGGCTCGGCGTGGATCCACGAAACCATTGCCGTCGGCTCCACACTGCCTGTCTCCGCGCCACGCAACCATTTTGCGCTCAAGCCAGGCGAGGGGCCGATTTTGCTGCTGGCAGGGGGAATCGGGATCACCCCGATTCTGGCCATGGCGCGCGCGCTCACCCGGCAGGCCAAGCCCTTCGAGTTGCACTATTTCACCCGCAGCCGGGCGCTCACGCCACTCTTGGCGGCGATCGGGAGCGATCTTCCTGGCGGCAATGTGCGGATCCATTTCGACGACGAGCCTCAGACCCGGCAGAACATCGCCGCGCTGCTGGCGAACCGTTCGGACGACGCGCAGACATACTACTGCGGACCGCCTGGCTTCATGGCGGTTGTGGGGCGCGCGGCTCAACACTGGCCCGAGGGTACTGTTCATTTCGAAACTTTCCAGCCTCCCGAGTTTGATGGCGCGCCACCGGAACCGTTCGTCATAGAACTGGCTGAGGGCAGGGTGGTTGAGGTTTCGGCTGAGACCACGGCACTGGCCGCCTTGCGTGCGGCCGGTGTGCCGTTGATGGCCTCGTGTGAGAACGGGGTGTGCGGGACCTGCGAATGCGCAATGCTGGCGGGACAGCCGATCCATCGGGATGCCGTCCTGTCCAAGGAGGCACGCGGCCACCGCTTCATCCCCTGTGTGTCGCGCGCGACAGGTGTGTTGAAACTCGATCTTTGACCATTTGGGCGGGGGTCCTGTGAGACCGGCAGCTGATTTGCGGGAAACTGAATGACGAGGAAACTGGAATATCTGAACGAGATCGAGCGCTGCGTCTCCTGGCTCGCAGCCTGGACGATCCACCACGCCAACCACGTCCGCGAGGGCGATGAGATCAAGGTCGGGGGGCATCAGGCCTCGTCCGCGTCGCTGAGTACCATCATGACCGCGCTCTACGGTTCGGTCCTGCGCCCGCAGGATCGGGTGGCGGTCAAACCCCATGCGGCGCCGATCTTCCATGCACTTCAGTATCTGGCGGGCAACCAGACCCCCGAAAAGCTCATGAACTTCCGCGGCTACAAGGGCGCGCAGAGCTACCCTTCGCGGACGAAGGATGTCGACGATGTCGACTTCTCGACCGGGTCGGTGGGTCTCGGCGTTGCTCAGACGCTGTTCTCGTCGCTGGTGCAGGACTACGTCTCGGGTCACGGCTGGATGAAGGAGCGTGCCGAGGGCCGAATGGTCAGCCTGATCGGCGACGCCGAGATGGATGAGGGCAACATCTACGAGGCCCTGATCGAAGGCTGGAAGCACGGGCTCAGGAACTGCTGGTGGGTGGTCGACTACAATCGCCAGTCGCTCGACGCCGTGATCCGGGAGGGCCTCTGGCAGCGTTTCGAGCAGATTTTTCGCAACTTCGGCTGGGACGTGATGGTCCTGCGCCACGGCGCTCTGCAAGAGGCTGCCTTTGCCGAGCCGGGGGGCGAGAAGCTGCTCGAGTGGATAGAGCGCTGTCCGAACCAGCTCTATTCGGCGCTGACCTTCCAAGGGGGTGCTGCCTGGCGCAAGCGGCTGCTCGACGAGATCGGAGACCAAGGGCCGGTCACCACTCTGATCGAACGCCGCTCCGACGACGAGTTGCAGGCGTTGATGACGAACCTTGGCGGGCATGACATGCCGAGCCTCCTCGAAGCCTTCGAGGCGGCGTCCAGGCATGACCGTCCCGTCTGCTTCATCTGTTACACCATCAAGGGCTACGGTCTGCCGCTTGCCGGACACAAGGACAACCACGCGGGGCAGATGACGCCCACGCAGATGGAAGACTACCGCCTGCAAATGGGCGTAAAGCGGGGTGAGGAGTGGGACAAATGGGCGGCCGCCACCTTGCCGGAAGCGGAACTTGACGCCTTCTTCGCAAAGGCGCCGTTCTTCAGTGAGGGGCGTAGGAGGCTGTCTGCGCCGTCGGTGCCGGTGCCTGAAACCCTTCCGTCACCGGGGCAGCCCGGCAAGCCGCTCTCGACCCAGATGGGGTTCGGCCAGATCCTGAACGACATCGCACGCGAGCGCAGTCTGCTTGCCGACCGCATTGTCACCACCTCGCCCGATGTGACGGTCTCGACCAATCTCGGTGGCTGGGTCAACCGGCGCGGCCTTTTCGCCCGGGAGAGCATGGCGGACACCTTCAAGGCCGAACGCATTCCGTCGACCTTTACCTGGGAATTTGGGCCGAAGGGGCAGCACCTCGAGCTCGGGATCGCCGAGTCGAACCTGATGATCATGCTCGGGGCACTCGGTCTCTCGCACTCGATCAATGGCGTGCGCCTGCTGCCGATCGGGACAGTCTATGATCCCTTCATCTACCGATCGGCCGACCAGCTAAACTACGCCTGCTATCAGGATGCGCGCTTCATGCTGGTCGCAACGCCCTCGGGCGTGACGCTAGCGCCCGAGGGCGGAGCACACCAGTCGATCGGCACCCCATTGATCGGCATGGCGCAGGATCGGCTTTGCGCCTTCGAACCGGCCTTCGTCGACGAACTGTCCGTGATCATGCGCTTTGCCTTCGATTACATGCAACGTAATGGCGAGGGGGATCCGGATGAGATGACGTGGCTGCGTGATCAGACCGGAGGATCGGTCTATCTTCGCCTGTCAACCCGGCCGCTCGAGCAGCCGCTGCGCGACATGAACCCGGCGCTCGCGCGGGACATCGTCAATGGCGCCTATTGGCTGCGTCCGCCTGGGCCCAACGCGAGTGTCGTCATTGCTTATCAAGGCGTCGTCGCGTCGGAGGCGATTGCCGCGACGGGTCTTCTGGCGGAGGACCGGCGCGATGTCGGGCTGCTCGCGATCACCTCCGCGGACCGGCTTAATGCGGGCTGGCAGGCGGCGGAACGTGCCCGGCAGCGTGGCGCGATTGGCGCCCTGAGTCATATCGAGCGGCTGCTCGCGCCGCTATCGCGTGACTGCGGCATCGTCACCGTGATCGACGGCCACCCGGCGACGCTCGCGTGGCTCGGTGGGGTTAACGGGCATCGCGTGAAGGCGCTCGGGGTCGAGCATTTCGGCCAGACGGGGACTATTGCGGACCTCTACCGTCACCACGGCCTGGACACCAACGCCATCGTACATGCGGCACAGGCGGTGAGTGTGGGACCGGCTGTTCGCTACCGGAAGGCGCTGCCTTGACCATGAGCTACCGGACGCTTCGGGCCGGTACGGATCGGCTCACGTCCACCGCCCCGCCATTTCCACGGGCGTTCCGGTTCGCTTCAAAGCGGACAGGGCCAGGGACACTGTGGACGTTCTGATCGCGCGAGAGTAGCTCGTGCGACCCCCAGGGTCACCTGGAATACGCAGGGAGGCGGCTTTTATTTAGCCTTGCGTCCAATTACGAATTCGATCCAATCCAGTCCGGAGCAAAAGCTCCGCGTCCTCCCGATTTTCGGCTTCGACGTAGCACCGCATTTCCGGGGCATTTCCGGATGGACGCAAATGCAAGACACGCTTATCCGCGAGAGTGATATGAAGTCCGTCAACATCGCTAACCTTGCTTACCACTCCAATCGACCCGACGAAGGCGGCGATGTTAGTTTCTGCTGTACGAAGGTATGTCATGAGGCGAGTGCTGCTTTCGACGGAAAAATTTTCCAAGCGATCCGCCGCCGCCGCCGGCAATTGAAAGGAACTGCCAATCTCCGATAGTGGCTGCCCACTTGTATTAACAAGGGAAAGTGCCGCGAGGATGGGGAGAAAACTGTCGCGTGTAGGTAGCGCCGGCAGTTTAGTTCCGTTCCGGTCAAAGTCCGTGCCTGTCAATAAACCACCGTTTGCTTCGAAACCAACCACGCGCTCGTGACCCGACGCAACCAAATCGAGCATGGCAGCAATAACAAATGGCGATCCAACCTTGGTACGCACGACTTTAAAAGAACCTGCGGTCTCGATACCAGAGTTTGATGTGACCGGCGTGACGACTGCCTTCGCTTGCAGGAAGTTCGCCGTAATCAGGCCTAACAAATCACCGCGAAGGGGGTCTCCGCGGTCGTCAGCTACCAGTGGGCGGTCACCATCGCCATCTGCCGAGACGACCGCATCAAGCCGATGCTCTTTGGCCCAGAGCTTGAACTGTTGAGCAGTCTCGTCAGAGACCGCTTCAGTGTCGACAGGAATGAAACCTTCCGAACGTCCCAGGGTTACGACCGTCGCACAGTGATATGAGAGAATGTCAACCAAGAGATCGCGCGCGACTGTGCTGTGCTGATATACGCCCACCGTTAAGCCCTTTAGAGCATTAATCTCCATAAGCTTTCGATTGCGCGCCATGAAAAAGGCCTTGCATTCGGCCTCCCGGTGCTGCCGACGTGCAACAGCACCTTCAAGGACGTATCCGCGCTTCTCCAACTGCAAGGCGATGCGCGTTATCTCCCGCTCATCACCCTTGTCGATCTCACCGTCGGGTCGATAGAATTTTATTCCATTACGGTCGGCCGGAATGTGCGAGCCTGTGATCATCAAACAACCACTCTTACGCGCCTGAGCATACAGTGCCAGGGCAGGGGTGGGGACTGCGCCGCAATCGACTACGATGAAGCCGAGCGCGGACAGTGCCGCCGCACAGACGGCGGCGATGGCCGGACTCGAGGCGCGAAAGTCGCGCCCTATGAGTATCTCGTCGCCAATTCTGGCCAGGCCGGATTCCAGCAGGAATGTCGCGAATGCCGTTGCATATAGGGCAGAGGCGGCTCCTGCCAATTCTGTCGCCAGGCCCCGTAATCCACTTGTTCCGAATTTCATACCAAATCCGACGTTGCTAACCGGGTTTTGAAGGTAACATGCTCAAACTTTGGCTCGTCCGGAATGCCCATCGACAGATCCCTCGGACGAGAACAAGAAGTACATTCGGTTACCGTAGACGCGTTCGGTTATCGACGGTTACCCTTGTGAGGATTGACGCAGTCGGCGTCGGCGTGGGCAGCGCACCGTGACCTTCGAGGACGAGGTTGGAGCGGATGGGATCCGGGTCCGGCGGGGCTCCTCGCGGCTGGCTCACATGAGCGCTATCGCCATCGAGTGATTGTCTCAGTCTACATTAGCTCTGGGTCCCGAAAGCGCGTACAGGCCTGAGACGCAGCAAATCCTCTTATCTATCGCCGTTCGGTGTAGCTCCCGTTTAGAAATGCATGATAGACACTCTCGATGCCTTCCATGAGAGTGATCTTTGCTGCCCATCCCAAAGTGCGCAGCTTGTCGACGCTCATGAGCTTTCGCGGTGTACCGTCAGGTCTAGAGTGATCATGCGCGATCTCCCCAGTAAATCCGACTACACGGCAGATCATTCTAGTCAGCTCTAGGATCGTGATGTCCTGTCCGCAGCCGAGATTGACGTGATCATGGTCAGAGTAGTTCTTCAGAAGGAAGACTAATGCGTCGGCGCAGTCGTCGACGTGCATGAATTCCCGACGTGGTGTGCCCGTGCCCCAGATGGTGATTTGCTTATCACTTATGAGCTTCGCTTCATGCGCTTTCCGGATCAGCGCTGGGATGACGTGGCTTGACTGCAAGTCATAATTGTCGCCTGGCCCGTAGAGATTCGTCGGCATAGCGGAGATGTAGTCGCGGCCGTATTGCTGGCGATAGGCTTGAGCCATTTTGATGCCGGTGATCTTGGCGACGGCGTAGCATTCGTTGGTGCGCTCTAGTGGCCCGGTCAAAAGCGCGCTTTCAGGAATGGGCTGTGGTGCCATCTTCGGATAGATGCAAGACGAGCCGAGGAAGAGGACGCGGTCGACATTGTTTTCGTGGGCTGCCGCGAAGATATTGGCCTCGATCATCAGATTGTCGTAAAGAAAGTCGACCGGATAGGTGGCGTTCGCGAGAATACCACCTACCTTTGCCGCCGCCATAATGATAGCGTCCGGTTTCATCACTGCCACGAAGTTTTCAACCTCGGTCTGTCGCTTGAGGTCTAGCTCTCCCCGAGGGGCGGCCACAACTTTGCAGTCTTCAGACGCGAGTCGGCGTACAACAGCGCTGCCCACCATACCTTTGTGGCCAGCGACCCACACGGTTTTTCCGTTCAGATCATACATTACGCTTCCTTCATGACTACAGATGTCTGCATGACCTTCAGGTCTTCGCGTACCATTTCCGCAGCAAGCTCGCGCACGGATGTCTCATGCACCCAGCCGAGCTTCTCCTTCGCCTTGGTAGCGTCACCCAGGAGAAGATCGACTTCCGTGGGGCGGAAGTAGCGTGGGTCCACTTGGACTAGGCATCTGCCGCTCGCTACATCATAGCCCTTTTCGCCGACACCCTTGCCACGCCATTCGATCTCGACGCCGATATCTTCGAAAGCCCACTCGACGAATTGGCGGACAGGAGTCGTTTTGCCCGTAGCCAGCACGTAATCATCCGGTTGATCCTGCTGTATCATCATCCACATACCTCGCACGTACTCACGCGCATGGCCCCAATCGCGTTGAGCATCGAGATTGCCGAGATAAAGCTTGTCCTGCTTGCCCAGGTAGATAGCAGCGGCAGCGCGGCTGATCTTGCGCGTCACAAAAGTTTCGCCACGAAGGGGGCTTTCGTGATTAAAAAGAATGCCGTTGGAAGCGTGCATACCATAGCCCTCGCGATAATTGACGACCATCCAGTAGGCGTAGAGCTTGGCGGCGGCGTAAGGGCTGCGCGGATAAAAGGGCGTCGTTTCGTTCTGCGGTACGGACTGCACGAGGCCGTATAGCTCCGAAGTCGAGGCTTGATAGAAGCGGGTCTTGTCCGTCAGACCGAGGAGGCGAATCGCCTCAAGAAGTCGCAATGTACCGATACCGTCCGCGTTTGCTGTGTACTCAGGTGTTTCGAACGACACCTGCACATGGCTCTGAGCAGCCAAGTTGTAAATTTCGTCTGGCTGAGATTCCTGAACCACGCGGATGAGGTTAGTCGAATCAGTGAGGTCACCGTAATGCAAGATCAAGCGCGGATCGGATTCGTGCGGGTCTTGGTAGAGGTCTTCGATACGACCCGTGTTGAAGGAAGAGGAACGTCGCTTAATCCCATGAACGATGTAGCCTTTTTTGAGAAGAAGACGGGCAAGATAGGCACCATCCTGTCCAGTTATGCCCGTAATAAGAGCAACTTTCCTGCTATCGCCCATTCTATTCCTGCTCTATTAAAGTTTAAAGTTTCGGCTCCGGCTCGCCACGCCGACACAATGTGCGGCCAGCCCCGTGCGCTATGGAGCACTTCGACACATGCGGCGCGAAGCTCGTCATTGACAGTCCGCCAGCCGAGCACACCTCTTGCTTGGAGTCACATCAACATAGAGTTGCGCCGCTAACCGTCGGCTTCGTACATGCGGTCTGAGTGCCGCTCAGCTCACGCCGTGAGCGACATGTACTCCCAGCACCTTGCAGCTGATTTGCTCATCCATCAGCGAGTGAGGACGCCTTTCTTTCTTGCTTCAGCGTCTTCTAATGGGAATTGTTTGAATCAGTGAAATCGATTATTTGGATAAAGTGCATCCACAGAATGGATGGTCTGACCGAGCAGCGGGGGCGCATCGCCGGCCCGGAGTCGTAGGCGCGAGCCGCCCTCACCACAGCATCCGGCACAGGTCGTGCAGAACTTTGGGAGCAGACTGCAGATTCTGTCGATCAGCTGGTTCCAGGCGCGTCGAGCTGTCGACCTCATCTCGCCCGGGACGGTTGCTGTATGCAGCCTTGCACCCTTGGCGTATGGCGTCGACGGAACGATTTGCTCCGGCAGGCAGTGTCGCAGCGTTCCCCGGCTGTTTCGGCTCTATTGGCCGGGCCCGCGTCAGCCGAGCCCCTTCATCATGGCATCCAACACATGGATGGCCGGCATCCACTCAATAGATTTTACATATGCCGCGGAGGCCCAGTAGAGAAGCTCAACCGGAAGCGAGGGCATGGCTTCAAGCTGTGCGAGCGTCACGGGATTAGTGGGCAGTGCTGAGTGAGCTCTTCTGCCCTATGGCCCGGCCTCTGCCAAGCGCCCGGCGTCAGGGTCTACGTGTCGACTAAGGATTCCAAACCGGATGCAACCTCCTCTCTGAACGAGATTTCCGAAAATGCATGTTAGTGGATTGGAAAAGCGCCGGTTCGTCGTCTCTCGGAGGCGTACGGGGTTCGGTGATTGTCTGTGGTCATTGGCGGCCGCTTGGCGCTACGCGCAGCGGTCGGGACGAACTCTAGTCATCGACTGGCGGGGGGCCTGCTACCTCGACCAACCCTTCACAAATGCGTTTCCGGTATTCTTCCAGCCGATCAATGACATCGCTGGCGTGCCGGCTATTTCCGACGACCGGATCAACGACGTTTCCTTCCCTGGTCCATTCTTCCCGGAGTGGTGGAACAGGCCGGCGATCGAGTGCCTTTACCGGCCAGATGAGCAGATTTTCCAAGAGCGCGATGAGTTGGGCGAGCTCTTTCAGGCCGAACACGATGTCGAAGCGAACACAGTAGTGTGTGACGCTTGTCTGATGTGGCGGTGCGATGAGGATGCAGAGCGGCAGGTGTTCCAGAGTGTCCAGCCTCGGCCAGAAATTCAAGCCCGCATAGATGCCATTTATCAGGAATGTTTTGAGGGGCACAGCATCATCGGGATTCATGTTCGGCACGGTAACGGTGAAGACATCATGGAGCATGCGCCCTACTGGGCCGATCCGGAGCTCGCCGTTCGGCAAGTGTGCGCTGCAATTGACAAGGCTAAGGCGTTACCGCACCCCAGGCCTGTGCGGCTGTTCTTATGCACGGACAGCGCGCGGATACTGGATCTTCTGTCGGCCAGGTTTCCCGATCTGCTCACTGTCCCGAAGCACTTCGGATCAAATCAAGGTGGCCCCTTACACACTGCAGCACTCGGGATTGACGGCGGAATTTCCGCCCTCGTTGAGATGTATCTTCTCGGGCGCTGCGATACCGTAATTCGGTTTCCCCCGACGAGCGCCTTTACACGATATGCACGCCTTTTCGCACCACGGGTAATTGAATTCGATCTGAAAGAGCCAAGTCGTTTGACTTTGATAGAAGGCAGCCAAGTCTCTGATCTCAGTTAAGACCCGCCAGCTGCGCAATTCGGCAGACGCAGCATAGTTGAATGCGCATTTCTCACCGACGCCAGTGGAGGCGTCGTACATTACCGATAGCGTCGTCATCTGACGCCGCCTGCAACGCGCCAGAACTTCGCTGCTACGCGGGGGCCGCAGACAAGCCAGAGCGACGGCGATCGTGACGCTGACGCTCGAAAGAACGCGGGCGATCACTCCAGAGACGAAATTGAGGTTGGTTATGAAAGTCATTCCCGTGATCATCAGCGGCGGAGCCGGATCGCGGCTATGGCCCGCCTCAAGGCAATCGCACCCCAAACCTTTCCTCAAAGTGGCGGATGGATATTCTCTCATTCAGCAGACTGTGCTGCGCGCCGCTTCGATAGAAGGTGTCGTGGAACTCGTCGCTGTTACATCCGGGGACCACCTCTTCCTGGCCAAGGACGAATTTGACGAACTGGATTCCGTGGTCCTGCCACGCACCTTTCTGCTCGAGCCCGAAGCTCGGGATACGGCCGCCGCCGTGGCTGCAGCCGCGATCCATGCGAGGGCAACGCAAGGCCCTGACGCGATCCTGTGCGTCTTCCCGGCCGATCACCTGATTAGCAACCTGCCTGCGTTTTTAGACGTGATGGGCCTGGCCATGGAACATGCGAAGCTCGGGCGGATCGCCACATTGGGCATCACCCCAACCAGACCGGACACCGCATTCGGCTACATCGAAGCAGATGGTGAGAACGTCGTCCGTTTCGTTGAAAAACCGGATCTGGAGACAGCCAAAGCCTATGTCGCGTCTCAACGCTTCTTCTGGAACGCCGGCATCTTCTGCTTCAGTGCGCAAACCATGCTCGACGAGATGGCTTTGCATTGTCCCGAGGTGCTCCAGGCCGTCGCCGACAGCTATGAGAACGGCCGCGCCAGTCAATGCCAAGGCTTTGCCAAAATCGAACTCGCGCCTGAGCATTTCGGTTCCGCGCCGCGAATCTCGCTCGACCACGCTGTCATGGAGAAGACTAACAGACTTGCCGTGATTCCCTGCGACATGGATTGGAACGACATCGGATCTTGGAACGCAATGGCCGATTTGATCGCCCCCGACGAAAGCGGGAACAGGATACGCGGCGATGTGCACATGGTCGACACGACCGGCACCTATGTGAGCTCAGACAAGCGCGTCATCGGCACGGTGGGCGTAAGCGATCTGGTGATCGTGGATTCCCCGGACGCTTTGCTTGTCACATCCCGCGACCGCGTTCAGGACGTTAAGAAGCTCTTCGAGGGCCTCAAGGCTTCGGGACATGAAGCTCATCTGGTCCATAGCACGGTACACCGGCCCTGGGGTACCTATACGGTTCTGGAGGAAGGCGAGCGCTTCAAGATCAAACGCATCGAGGTGAAGCCCGGTCGCCAGTTGAGCCTGCAGATGCACTATCATCGTTCGGAGCACTGGGTCGTGGTCAGCGGCTCCGCCAAAATCGTCAATGGCGAGCAGGAGTTGTTCCTGGGGACAAACGAATCTACTTACATCCCCTGCGGCCATAAGCATCGGCTCGAAAACCCAGGCAGAATTGACCTGGTTATCATTGAAGTGCAGAGCGGCGATTATCTCGCCGAGGATGATATCGTTCGCTTCGACGACGAATATGGTCGAACGTAGATAACAGTACAAAAAACGTTAAACGGCGAGCCGTCGCTCAAGGATCTCTGTCGTGGGTTCTGGGCCTGACATTGACAAGCAGCGGGCCGAGCGTGTCATAGTATCCGCCCCGCACTCTCATCAGGCACTCGATCGTGGTCGAAAACATCGGTGAGCGCTTGACAGCGCGCCGTCCGCGGTAACGAAGACTTCAGATCTTTTTGGGCGGACCCGTTGCTCAGCTGTTCAACGGCACAGCCGTATTTCAGCCTGTAGGCGGAAATGAAATCCTCATCGCTGCAGATGCAGCGGCCGCTGGAATCTTTGGCTTTCGGATCATGGAGGTGAGAACCAAGGGGGCGTGAGGGGCTGGCCAACAAACGCGGCGAGCGGCTCACCCTCGTCGAGCGACACAGCCGATTCACGATGCTTGTAAAGGTGGCGAGGAGGGACTCGGCCACCGTCGTGGCGGCCCTCGCCCAAACGATCGGCACATTGCCCGAAGAGTTGCGGCGCTCGCTAACGTGGGACCAGGGTAAGGAGATGGCTCGGCACAAGAGGTTCACCGTTGCAACCGATCTACAGGTCTACTTCTGCGATCCGCGAAGTCCCTGGCAGCGCGGCAGCAACGAAAATACCAACGGTCTGCTCAGGCAGTACTTCCCGAGAGACACCAACTCTCCCATGTCTCGCAGGCCCAACTCAACGCCGTCGCCCTGCGGCTCAATCAGCGACCCCCGAAAAACCCTGGACTTCGAAACGCCGGCCTATAGGGTACAGAAGGTGTTGCGATGACCGGTTGAACCCACCGCCCCATTCTGGTCGTTCAGCCATAAGCCGCAGGGCGCCAGAAGCGGACTCTATCAACGGCAAGGAGCCCGCAGAATCTGCGCAACTGTTCCTCTCAGAGACATCTCGGAACTTTCGGTTGATTGCGAAGCAAAATTGACCCCTGGCACCGAAGGTGGCGCATGCTTTCTGGGAGATGGCGAATGCGATGTACGTAGCGGGTGTCCGCCAGAAGTCGACAACGTATCTCAGAGGATTAGAGGCAAGCGCGGTTCGAATACTACCTGCCCTTCTGAACTCGGTCTTTGCCGAGCGCCTTGGTCCACATGTCATGACTACAACATGTCCATCTTTAGGCGGTTTCGGACCTCGGTCGTGCATGCTAGAGGCTGTGATGATTTGGGGGAATCATGGCGGCACCTGCGCACATCGGCTGGCTAAAGAAGACGGCGACCAATGTTGCCACGACCGAAGGCGTCGAGGTCGAGGTCTGGGATCTGGAACACCAGCCAGACGACGCAGTGCTATCGTCGTGGGCCAAGCATTTCAGGCAGCACTACTGCAAGGACGAAGAGTTACCGGACTTTATCGAGGGCACGGGGCACACGCCAGCCACCTATCTCGCGACAGTGAAGTTTCCAGACCCAGTCCATCCTCCTGGACCGGGTACACGCTCGGGTGACTTCGGCGAAATCCTGCTTGCCGACTTCGCGGAGTACATCTTGGGTTATTGGTGCCCCCGGGAGGGTAGATACGAGAACCGCGACAACCGGAACGTTCCGTCGAACGGCTGCGACGTGGTCGCATTTAAGTTCCATGGCGACGATCCTGTTCACCCGAAGGACGAGCTTCTTCTCATTGAGTCGAAGGCGGGCTTAAAGGCAAAGAAACAGAACCGGTTGCAGAACGCGGTTGAGGATTCCATCAAGGACATCACACGCGAGGCGATGTCCCTGAACGCCATCAAACAACGTCTCCTGCGCACCGACCGGCTGGCGGCCAAACGTGTGCAGCGCTTCCAGAACCAAAACGATCGCCCGTTCAAACGCGTGAACGCCGCCGGAGCCGTGCTCGATCAAGACGTATTCGACAGCGTCGATTTCACGACGACGCTCGCCAAGCATCATCCCAACTTCAAAAACCTGAAGCTTCTCATCATCCGGGGCACGTCGATGATGAACCTGGTACATGCCCTTTACGATCGAGCCGCTAATGAGGCCTAAGAACAACTCGATCCAACTGCTGGCTTCCGTCAGGTCCCGGGCCAAGATGCACGAGTTCAGGGCAGCGGAAGCCGACTACAACGAGTTCACGCGCGCGCCGGACTCGCTGGTGGTGCTAGCGATCGGAATATTGGGCGATTCCGCGGCGGCGCTTGCGGACCGGTTCATCACTTCCGACACAGAGAGCGCCATGCCAAGGTCCTGGGATGAACCGGATGGATCGATCCGGGACATGGTTCACTTCTCCGCCCGGTATTTCGACGCCTTCTTGGAATCAAGGCTGGACGAGGATCTGACCAACGAGTTCTCCCTGCTGTGCGCCACCTCCTACTATCTGTCCGACAGTATCGGCAGTGCGGCGGTCGTGATGAAGAGGACAGAATCTCCAGCCCTCGAGTTGGGGCATGGTCTCGCCTTTCTGGCCTATCGGATTCTGAAAGGGCTTTTCGCGCCGGTCGAGGAGTCGTTCGCGCACCATTTGTTCGCCAATAGAATGTTAGCCGCTCTCCGGGCGTTTTACGCCCTGCAGGGCGGAGCCGAGGAAATTCGTCTCCTCTGCGAGGAACTCAAGGCGCATGCTTATTTGGCCGGGTCGGCCCGGGAGCTGCTCTACGCCGACGTGGTGATAGCGCTTGTCTCCCGCAAACTGGACGGAGCGGCCAGGACGCTTCTGCCCCCGAGTTCGGGCCTTGATTTGGCCGATTGGGCACCGGCCTTGAGGAAAGGATCGTTCCCAACGGAGCTCTGGCCAGCCCAGAGACTGCTTTGCGAACAGGGAATTTTGAGCGGACGTTCCGCGGTGATCCAGATGCCAACGTCGGCCGGCAAAACCCGCGCCACCGAGTTCTTGATCCGCGCCCATTTCCTAGCACAGCGATCGTCCCTGGTCGTCATTGTGGGTCCATTCAGGTCACTGTGCCACGATATCCGTTCGGATCTGGTGCGCTCATTCGCCGGCGAAGATGTCCTGATTAACGAGATCTCGGATTCGTACCTTTTCGACATCGATCTCGCGGGAGCGCGAAGACAGAATTCGGTGTTCGTGGTGACACCCGAAAAGCTCCTTTACATGCTTCGGCGTAAGCCCGAATTCGCCGAAGAGGTCGGATTGGTCGTTTATGATGAAGGACATCAGTTCGACGGACTGACCCGTGGGCCAACATATGAACTTCTGCTAGCGTCCATGCGCATCTCGCTGCCTACGAACGCCCAGGTCGTATTGATCTCTGCCGTCATCGGGAACGCGGCCGAGATTGCCGGTTGGCTCGTCGGCGACGAGACCGCGGTGGTGTCGGGATCGGGATTGCTGCCGACGGCTAGGAACATCGCCTTCGCCAGCTGGCAGTTCGAGCGGGCCTGGTTGCGCTACGTCAGCCCGGCCGATCCGAACGCGGATGAATTCTTCGTGCCCCGCATCGTTGAGTCCAAAGTACTGGCCAAAAAGGGTCGCGAACTGAAGGTGAAACGTTTCCCCGAACGCGGCACCACCAGAAGCAACACCGACATAGGCCTCTTTCTCGGTCAGCATCTCGCCGCAAACGGCAGCGTGGCCATTTTCTGCGGGAAGAAGGAGAGCGTCGGCACGGTCTGCGACCGCGCCGTCGAAATTGCAGGGCGCGGCTTGGAGCTCGATTGGCCGGCGGCTTGCTCCGACGAAAACGAGATCCGCAAGATTGCCGATCTATGCCAAACTCACCTCGGAGATGGTCGAGTATCCAAAGCTGCGAAGCTCGGGATCCTGTCGCACCACGCCAACACGCCGCCGGGCCTGCGGCTGTCGATCGAACATGCTATGAAGGCGGGTCTGGCTCGTATGGTAGTCTGCACCTCCACCTTAGCGCAGGGCGTAAATTTCCCGATCCGCTACTTGGTGGTGACGTCCACCCAGCAGGGCAAAGAAGAGATAGCGGTGCGCGACTTCCACAACCTGATGGGTCGTGCGGGCCGGGCAGGCATGTATACCGAAGGCAACGTGATCTTTTCCGCGCCATCGCTCTACGACGATAAAAAGAAAGACGGCCGATGGCGTTGGTCGAAGACCACCAGGCTGCTGGATGCGGATAATTCGGAACCGTCGGCGAGCAGCATTCTCAAGCTTTTCGTCAGCTTCGAGCAGAAGGTAAAAGGAAAGCCGACCATCACATTGGATCTGCCGACGGAATGGCTCGATCTCACATTCGCTACCAAGCAGACCATCGCGGCGTATACCGCCGCCGCGGTGAGCGAGCGCCCCGGGCTAATAGGGAAGGACTTCAGCAGGTTTCTTTCCGACCGGGCGCGCGCGGTGCAAAGCATAGCATCGTATCTACTGTCCTACGTTGATTTCGAGAGTGACCTTGCCGAGGAGCGTGTGGAGGAACTGGCGCGGAGCACCCTAGCATATCATCTCTCCGACGACGATCTGAGGGTTAAGGTCCTGGCCGTTTTTCAGGCGGCCGCCAAAGCCGTCCAACAAGGGACGGACCTCAGCCTGATCAAACTGGTCCGAAAGTCGCCGCTACCGCCGGCGGACGTCAAGGCTTTGGCGCAATGGATCGACATGCATCTGGACCGGCTCGCGGCAATCGAAACCGAGGAAGAGCTGTTGACCGCGATTATGGAAAAGGCGGCACGGCACGCCCACGCACCGGTCTTGGCGGCGGTACCCGAGGCAATGCGGCCGGATTGCCTTGCCGACTGGATCGCCGGCAGGACCTACTACGAAATCCGAGCGCGGCTGACAGCCGCCCATGTCAAGTTCGGTAACGCGAGAGCGACTTCGGAGCACGTCGTCCACCTGTGCGAAAGCGGTTACGCGTACGACCTGTCGATGGTCGTTGCTGCATTGGCCGATCTCGTTGAGGAGCGATCCGAAGATCTGCATGCGCGGCTGGTGACCGTCCAGAAAAAGATCAAGTACGGTCTGTCCAGTGACGCGGCTATTGCGTTCCAAGAGGCTGGATTCGCCGACAGAGTGGTGGCCCAGGCCCTTGGCGACGCGTTCCCGGTCATCGATGGCTATCGCGACGTGGTCACAGCATGTCGGACGCAGCGAGAATTGGTACTGGCCACTATTGAACCGTTCCCAAGATACTTCGAGGAGGTCGCGCTCGAGCTCTCGTCCGGCTATGACTGAAACAGGCCTGCCAATCTACGGGATTGCGAGGAAAGTACCTCGAACAGCGGCAATGGGGTCGGTGGCCGAATGGCAGCTATCCGCTCGACGCGTATCAAGACCGGACAGTCCGGTCACGGCCCCAAAGCTGCCAGGCGGGAACGCGCCTGACTTCGGCCGTTGAGCCGGCCTTAAGGTTTGTCCCAAAGCCGCCGTTGAAGCTGATATTTTCGCTAGCGGTCGCTCCTGTTCGTCTGAACAAACCAAACCGTTGCCACCAGCGATCGAGGTGTGTCCCGATGAGTGGGACACTAGGTGGTAGCCGCAGTATAATATGCCTCGTCTTTTCCCGGTGGATGGTTTGCCACTGCTTGTGTCGCATTACGGCGCGTTCCCGTAGGATCGGTACATGTCCGCGAAACCTGAAGACGCCGAAATCACGTTGCCGCCGCAAACCGCACCGGCGGACCTTTCGTTCGCGATGCGGTCGTTCGCTGACATAGAGGACGGTCGAATGTCGGTACGTATCGGTGGTCGCCACGATGACCGGTGGTCGGCAAAGCGAAGCCGGCATCGTCGGCCGCGACGGCATGACAGGGGTTGCCGTCCTGCTCGGCCAGGACAAGTCTCCCAATGAAACCTATATCCAGGTTGCAGGTAATGGCTGGATCCTCCCGGTTGAAGCTCTTCGCCCGGCGATTGCGGCAAGCCAGTCCCTTCGCGAGTCACTGCTTCGCTATGCCCACGCGTTCCTTATCCACTCGTCCCGGACGGCACTGGTCAACGGCCATTCGAAAATCGAGGAGCGGTTGGCCCGCTGGTTGTTGATGGTGCAAGACCGTGTCGAAGGGAATAGGATTTACCTGACGCATGAATTCCCGGCCACCATGCTTGGCGCCCGACGCCCCGGTGTCACCACCGCCCTGCAAATGCTTGAATATCGAGGGCTGGTTCACGCCAGGCGCGGCGAGATCACAATTGTCGACCGCGTTGGAATGAAGCAACTCACCATGGTGCTTACGGCGAGGAGGAGCAAAGTCATTTCGGTCTGGCATCCGCCTGATTGTCCGGGATCGGACAAACCCTTGAAGGCCACCGAATTCCTGCTGTAAATCGTGTTGGTCAGGATTTCAGGGAGGAATTCTCGATGACCAACACTTTCCACACCGTTACGGTTGAAAGGGCCGCCGAAGCCTATGTTCTGTCCAGAGGCAGGTCCAACTTCCTCTCGATCGCACAGGCAATCCGCGCCATCCGAACACTCATGCCAGCATGCAGGGCTACCGACCGCGAGTTGGAGGAGTTGCTGGCAGCGGCATCCATCATTCACGGTGTGCCCGTAGCTTTCGATGCAAAAACAGCCGATGGCGTAGAACCACGGCTCCATTCGTAGGCCACATATGCCCGCGCTCGCGCTGGGGCATACCTTGTCGGACGTTCGCCAAGCGATTGTCCGGCACTTGATCGGCAATGTCGGCAGGCCGTGCATTTCGATATCCGAGGTTAGCCACGCTGTAAGGGGAACATTTCCGCTTTGCGAACTCACGGATTGGGAACTTGGCGATCTCATTGCGCGAAGCGCGATCGACGCGGGATTTGCGATTGAGTTCGATGCGGCGGATCCCTAGGACGCCTGTCGAGGCTCAATAGCGGAACAGCCACTTTAGCCATGTGGCTCCCAATCACGGACGGTCAGGTTGCAGTCCGATGATGCCCGTCAGCAATGCGCCAAACCGAAGACTCGGCTTATGCCTACTCTCCGCGTCGTAGAGGTGAAAGCCCTCTACCTCTATTAGCACATCGTCCGATTGACTCGCCTGCGCGATATAAGTGGGCGTAAATCTTGTGACCACCGGCTTCGACGAGGAAATCGCTAGGTTGCTGATCTCTACGTTGAGGTCCTGGACTGTCTGCAGGCCTTCCTGAACATCGCCGTGAATCCATCGCTGGTTCTGGTTCACTAGGACACGCAGATCATCAAAGGCTTTCCGTTGCTGCGCGTCGAGCTGACCAAACGTCTTGTCGAGAGAATCGGCGAATTGAGCGACAAGGTCGCTGATTAGGGCCTGGGAAGAGAGGCGCGGGCCGTCTCTCCTCGGCAAGCCGCCGCAGGCGGGTTCCCTCATTCTTTGCTTTGCTTTGCTTTGTGTTGGTCGCCGCCGAATGGGCACTAGTGACCCCTGGGCCTCAACTTGGCAGGGTGTGGTTCTCAATCAGCAGCTAGAATAATTTTGTCTCACCAATATTATCTGTGGAAAGTCTAGTTGTACCATTTCATCTTCGTAGTAGGCGTGATCCCTGTGGAGGTGGGAAGATGGGGGAAATCATGAAAGTTTTCGTTCGGGGCTCGCTAGGAGTTTGCGTTGCTGTTTCGAGTTGCGCCAGCGTTCCGAAGTTGCCAACCGAAGTCGGTCTACTTCGCATCTCAGACATTGTCGACAACATCCGGTGCGACCTGAAAGACGGACGCGACGGGCGGCCCAAGGCAAAGCCTCCAATCGGGCCTGCTACCTTCCTGACCGACAAGGGAAAGTGGAATGCGGCAGTTGAACTGTCGCTGAATGTCGTAGCGACGGGCGGCGGAGACGGCAGTGCCGGAAACGAGGTACCCTACATTCCGCAGACAGGCACGTTTGCATTGGCGACAAACGCCACCGGAACCGCAGACAGGATGGTGGGCTACAAGTTCACCATAGGCTTGGGTCAAAAGGACGATATCAAGTGCGACACACCAACCGTCAACCAAAGGCGCGCGCACGGTTCTCGGCTTACCGGAAACCTGGGAATCGCGAACTGGCTTGCACAGGTCCAGGATTCTTACGCGGATACAAAGACGCCGCCAGATTCAGTTTCGTACGTGATGGGTTTTACGCTGGACGAAGGCGCGTCGGCGAGCGTGAAGATCATCACGATACCATTCGACACAGGGCAGGCCAGCTTGGGCATCGGCTGGAAAACTACGTGGAAGGACGTCAATAAAATCTCTATCGTGTTCGCTCCCAAGCCCGAAGAGAAGCCTAAAGCCGCGCCGGCGCCCGCGCGCGCGACCAAGCTGCCTGAAGGCCAGCACGAGAAGAATCCTCCTGCTCCGCCGCCGGTCGATCCTGCTGCCAAGGAGAAACTGCTAAACGACCTGAACTTGCTTCTGCTCCAGAAAAGCTTGGGTCAATAGGTGGGGCATTCGGGCTGAGGAACTGCAAAATTTACCCTCTAAGCTGCCGGTCCGCCGATTTGGGCACCGACCGGTGTCGGGCCGGCGTCCCACATTGGGCCGCATGGCTCGCAGTATCTGCAATAAGCCAAAGGATGAGAAACCCTCAGGTAGTTCCTATATCGGGATCACGAAGCGGTGCAGTCAGCGAGCAGGGGAAGGCGGCAATTCGTGCTTCTGCGGCGGTATGTTTCAAGGTAAGTAACGCTTGTACCTCAATTCCTTAGGGGGCGGGTTCTCGCGATCACACGCACATTTGCAGAGGAAACGATGGCTAAAGACGATCATCCGAAATTTTCCATCAATATCGATGGCGTACATTTTGAGGCGGCCAGTGAAAGCATGACCGGGGCTGAACTGAAACAGCTTGCCGGAAAAGATCAGCAATATCAGTTGTTCCTTGAGGGGCACGGCCATGACGCCGACCGGCAGATCGGCGACGGCGAGGGAGTCGCGCTGAAGAACGGCATGCACTTCTATACGGTTCCGCCTGCGACGTTTGGCTGATGTCCATCCTCGCCCGTCATTTCGAAGACTTCAATAAAAGATACCCCTATGCGACCCTTGAGGAGCAAGCGGGTGGGACGGCGGTCGTCAGTTTGCCGGCGGTGCGCCTTCCACCGGGGTGGAACAAGGCCGCGGTCGATGTGAAGTTCGTGGTTCCCGGCGGATATCCGCAGGCGGCACCTGACTGTTTTTGGACGGAGCCGGCTCTCGCGCTCGCTCACGGTGGAGCTCCGCAAAATACCGGCCAGCAGGCTACTCCAGGAATACCGTCAGAGTGGCTCTGGTTTTCCTGGCATCCTTCCACGTGGCAACCCAACAGCGATAACCTGCACACCTATTTGAACGTGATCCGGCGGCGACTCGGCGAGGCCAAATGAATCGGCTGGTCTTTGCCGCAGGCGGGTGGTCGGCGCTTCGCGACGACCTTCTTGCGCATTCCCCGATTGAGACAGCGGCTGCGCTGATCGTCGCGGGTGGCCGCTTCGATGGCGGCATGCGACTGGTTGTCCGGGACGTCATCCTCCCCGGCCCGGACGACTATATGACCCGTAGTTCGGTCGAGGCGACTTTGACGCCCGCGTTTCTTGCCAGTGTGCTCAAACGGGGGCGCCAGGACCGTGTCGGCGTTATTCTGGCTCATTCGCATCCGATGCAAGAGGAACTCGCCTTCTCGCGGGTCGACGATGCGTCGCAGAAGATTTTGGCGCCCGTCCAGCATTTTCGATGCCCATCCGGGCCGCATGGTTTCCTCGTCGCCGGGCCGACAGGGTTCCGGGGAAGATTATTTGATGCCGAGGGGGAAACCCTATTTACGATCGACCGCATCCAAGAAGTCGACCGCGATGTCCGCACATACGAAAGGGAATCCGGTATTCGCAATCAGGCGCCCCTGTCGGACGTGTTCGACCGCAATGTTCGGGCCTTCGGCCTTGAGGGTCAACGGATACTCAACGGCCTTACTGTCGCCATCGTCGGCGTCGGCGGCACCGGATCCGTGGTGGTTGAAGAACTCGCGCGGCTGGGTGTTGGCCGCTTCCTCCTGATAGACCCGGAGGAGGTGGAACCGACCAATCTCAACCGTCTGCTCGGAGCCACGCCGGGCGATGTTGGCCAGCCGAAGGTCTTGATAGCGCGCGCTGCCGTGCAACGTGCGCAAGGCGAGATGGCCGTTGAGGCGATCGCAGATACGGTCATAGATGAACCCGTAGCAAGAGCTTTGCTCGATAGCGATTTCGTGATGTGCTGCACAGACTCCCATGGCAGCCGGGCTGTCCTGAACCAAATGGCCTACCAGTATCGCCTTCCTATGATCGATGTCGGCGTACGTATCGACGCCCGCGATGAGATCGTCACGGCAATGTCGACTCGCGTGCAGATGCTCGCCGAGCCGCTCGCCTGCCTCAACTGCCATCCTCTTCTCAATCCCGTTTCCGTGCGCCGCGACCTTCTGACTGACGTTCGGTCTGATCCGTATTTTGTCGGCCATTTTGAACCGCAACCGGCCGTAATCTCTCTCAATGCCGCAACGTCTTCGATGGCTGTCTCAATGTTCCTATCGGCGGTCACCGGCTTTCCTGGCTCGGCACGCCACCTAGTCGGACGACCCATCGATGGATCGGTGCGGCCCGTCAGTTCGGTACCGGACCCGAACTGCATCGTTTGTTCCCGGGGCAACGCGCTGGCCAAAGGAGATGATTGGCCCATGATCTGGCGTCGTCATGAAGGCTGAGGAGCGCACAATGGTCCTGGTCGATGGCGGAACGGTCGACAGGCGGCCCTTTGACAGCCGACAACTCGCGCTCAAGAAGCTACAATCGCCCGCGGATCTTACCGACGGCAGCGCCCGTGCATTAATCGTGCTCGCCGGTGCGTTATCGTCGCAGACGGATCGACAAGATCTTGTTAAGCGCTTGCGTCTTCTCGCCGCTCCTGCCGCAGCGCGGGGCGTTTTCATCGTTGTCGTGGCGAAGTCGGGCGACGAGGCGAGCGCAATGGCTGTCGCGAGGTCAGGTGCAGGTCAGCTGGCGCAGTGGGCCCAGCCTCCCGGAGTCGTGTTGCAGCAACTGGTCGTGCTTGCGGATTCTCATGGGGATCGGATCGCGGAACTCTGTGCTCGCTGCCGTTGCGGGCCGTCGAGCAATGACAGTCTTGCGATCCGCAGCAAGAACGGTGCCCCGCTACTAGAACCATTGTCGCTCGAGCTCGAGTTGCTATTCCGACGTGCTTTTCACGACTACCCGGCGATACACATTTCTAAGGAGAATGGCGGCAAATCCTCAGCGTCCGTGTGGAAGGTCGAAACACAGGGTCTGGAGCAGCACACGCCATTCATCGTCAAATCGGGCGGCGCAGCGGAGATGGAGGAGCATATCAAGACCTACAGGGATGTCGTCGCCGACCGAATTCCCTTTCGAGGATGCGCCCCTTTATGCCTGGAGCGATGCGTGTTGGGGGCCAGTTCACAGTTGGCTGTGTCCCGCTTCGTCGAACACGCTGTGCGCCTAGACTATGTCGTGCCGGAAAGGGACGTCAACGCCGTCGTCCAGGCAATCTATCAAACAGTGTTGGGCCGGTGGCGAGACCGGCCCGAAAAGAAGAAGCTCGATTTGCTTCCGGAGTTCCTGCCCGTGATAAGGCAGGAGCAATACCTGAAGGGGCTCGAACGCACCTACAAAGACCTCAGCCATGCCGGTTACGGAGGCCCTTCGCCGCATGATTTGTTTGACCGCCTCGCCAACTTGCCGGTAGAGGACCACTTGATGTGCCGGGCCCATGACGATCTCAATCTGCGCAACGTGTTCGTATGCGGCCAGGACGCCGAGGCGGTTCTGATCGATTTCACACGAGCGGCCAAGCGCCCGCTTTCGCACGACGTTGCGCGCTTGGAGTTGGGCCTTGGCTTCGATCCCGACCTGCAGGCAACTCAACGGATTCCGACCGATGTGCTCGAAGATTTCTATAGCGGTAACCTGTTCGCTGTCTCGCTCGAACATCTTCTCAAGGGCAAGGCCGCATCCCATCGGCTCAATGCGATCACGGCCTTGCGCTCGACAATCCTCGATGAGGGGCAGGTCCACTCCGTCGACCTGCGACGGGAATATACAATAGCGATCTGCGTAGGGCTGCTTTATTATGCGAAAGCCAAGAACGGGGACGCCAGCACTGCCTACCAGTGCGCCGGCAACCTTCTCGAACGTGTAACAAACCCCTCGCTTTGGTAAGGGTCTGGAGTTCCATTGTTGCTCAGGAAATCGTACGCGGTCCATTTCAAAGGCTCGGTTGAACGCCAGTCTGAGGCCATCAACTTGGTCGAACGGCCGGGCGACGTCGTGCTGGTGGAACGTGGCGTCCCGCGTGCCTTCGTAATGAAGTGCCCTGATGGTTGCGGAGACGTGTTAACAGTCAATCTCGATCGTCGTGCCGGGCCTGCTTGGCGTTTCTACCGGCGCGAAGATGGCTTGACTTTGTTCCCCTCGGTCTGGAGGGACACCGGCTGCGGCGCCCATTTCATCGTCTGGGACGACACTATACACTGGACCAACGACAAATGGTCTCTTCGGCGCAATCCATCCCTTGAAGCCGTCGTGGAAGCTGTCCTGACCAACGAGTTGGTGAGCTTCGTCGACATAGCTGCAGTGCTCGACGAAGTGCCTTGGTCGGTTCTTGATGCGTGCCGGTCGCTTGTGGATGCTGGCAAAGCGATCGAAGAAACCAAGCAGAGGCAGGCAAGCTTCCGGCGGGCACCCGCGACGGCAGGCTGACGGACCATGGCCGACCAAGAGCCGACTGCTGTCGAAGATAAAGCCTGTGCAGGTGGCGCCCAAGCGCCGGGAAGCCGCTGAGACCGAGAGCAACGGCCACGCGGAGAGCACTGTATCAGAAGGGTTCATCACGGTCGCCGACCTGGCGCGCGGCCTCTACGACCATGAGGGGCACGAATCCTTGCGAGACCGTGGGCGGCGGCGGTATCACCCGTTTGCCTATGATTTCGACTCCACTCCGTTGAGTCTCGACGATCCGAGCGAGCACTGGGAGGAGAAAGTGAAGGCGCTCCATATCGAGAACCGCAACAAGGCAATTAAGAGGCTCAAGGCTGAGTACGGCGAACGCCGCCATGCGCAAGTGATCCAGGACACTAAGGACCTTGGCGCAAAGGCGTTCTCCATCGTCAGTTATCATAACCTGATGCATGAACAGGCGCGCCGCGCCTTTGTATCAGCGCTCTACTTCCCAGCCTTGGTCGCTGCGTGCGCCCTCGGCGAGCGCATCCTGAACCACCTCATCCTGGACCTTCGGGATTACCACAAAGCGTCGCCGCACTACCGCCGTGTCTATCGCAGCGAGTCTTTCGATGACTGGCGGTTCGCCGTACGCGTGCTGGAAGACTGGGGCGTGCTCTTGCCTGATGTGGGGATAGCTTTCATGGAGCTCGCGACGCTGCGCAACCGCTCGGTCCACTTTAATCCCGCGACCTACTCCACAATGCGGGAGGACGCTCTATCGGCATTGATAACGCTCGGCCGCATCATCCAACTGCAGTTTGGCGGGTTCGGCCGGCAACCATGGTTTATCGAAAACACGCCCGGCGCGCAGTTCATCAAGCGGACATACGAGGACGTTCCCTTCGTAAGGAGTTATATCGTGCCCTTGAGCGGATTTGTCGGCGTAGAGTACGGCATGGACCTCACGGAACAGGGTTGGCGTCATCTCGACTACCATGACTATGGCCCGGGTGATGTCGACGACTCCGAGTATGCGTGTCTCTACCGTGAGCGGGATCACAACAAAGTGGTTACGCGCGAGATGGTGGAGCGCGCTGCACGGGCGCAGACAACGGCCGCGGCCGAGGAAGGGGCGTAAAGCGCTCGTCCCGAAGGCTGCCGCGCCCGAGGTATAATCTCCACAGTGTCGGTTCCGCCGCGATTTGGCGCCTCGGAGTGGAGCCCGAAATCGCTGCGAATGCGCAGCGAAGCGAATTGATATTATTATGGGCAATGACCGTTATCGGGGTTTCGCTATTTACGAGCGGCCGAAAGGGCGTCGGTTCCTTATAGGCAGCTTTCTATCCAATCGCGGCCGAAACCGGACGGACCGCAGTCGGCCTAATACAAGTCATTCGCTCGTGCCTCCGCGATGACATTTCTTGGCGCCCTCAATCTTCTAAGCCTGCAACGTTCACTGCATCGCACGGGCGCGTATATTGGGTATCTTCAATATTCTGAAACGTCACGCCATCCTGCTTCCGTTTAACAAAACTCGGAGGCTGCGCCCATGACACCGACGAAGCTCCTTGTCGGTCAGATAGTCGTTGTGTTCGCCATCGTCATTCTCGGCGTATGGACAGCGACTCAATGGTGCGCCCAAACTTTAGATTATCAGCCGCAACTCGGACCCCCATGGTTTGTCGCAGCCGGATGGCCGATCTACAAGCCGTGGCAACTGTTCGAGTGGTGGTTCCATTTCGACGCATACGCGCCCGAGGTCTTCGACACGGCCGGGATGCTCGCGGCCACCACAGGCTTCATGGGCTGCGCGGCCGCCATCGCTAGCTCCCTCTGGCGTGCGCGGCAGAGGGGGCTGGTCACCACCTATGGTTCCTCACGATGGGCCGCGGTTCGGGAAATCGAGAAGGCAGGCCTGTTTCAGCCGACCGGCGTTTTCCTTGGCAAACTGAAGGATCACTATCTGCGCCATGACGGGCCGGAACACGTCATGGCCTTTGCGCCGACACGTTCGGGCAAGGGCGTCGGATTGGTCGTTCCAACTCTTCTTTCCTGGACCGGCTCGGCCGTCATTCACGACATCAAGGGCGAGAACTGGCAGCTGACCTCCGGCTGGCGGTCGATGTTCTCGTACTCCCTTTTGTTCAACCCGACTGATCCAAGGTCGGCGCGGTACAACCCGCTGCTGGAAGTGCGCAGGGGCTCAGATGAGGTCCGCGACGTTCAGAACATCGCCGACATTCTCGTCGATCCGGAAGGCGCGCTGGAGCGGCGGAATCATTGGGAGAAGACTAGTCATTCACTCTTGGTCGGGGCCATCTTGCACGTGCTCTACGCCGAAGAAGAAAAGACGCTCGCCCGCGTCGCCACTTTCCTGTCGGATCCGCAACGCTCGTTTGCCACGACACTGCTGCGGATGATGACCACCAACCACCTCGGCACGGCGGACAAACCTCGGGTCCATCCCGTCGTGGCCTCGGCGGCTCGCGAGGTGCTTAACAAATCAGAGAACGAGCGCTCAGGCGTTCTCTCGACCGCCATGTCGTTTCTCGGTCTCTATCGTGATCCGACCGTGGCCGCGGCAACATCGGCCTGCGACTGGCGCATTGCCGACCTCATGGATGCGGAACGACCGATGTCGCTCTATCTAGTGGTGCCGCCATCGGATATCTCGCGCACCAAGCCACTGGTGCGACTGGTGCTCAATCAGATCGGCAGGCGACTGACGGAGCGGCTGGAAGGTGACCCGAAGAAGAGCCGCAAGTACCAACTGCTAATGATGCTGGACGAATTTCCGGCTCTTGGCCGCCTCGACTTCTTCGAGACCGCGCTCGCCTTCATGGCGGGTTACGGCATCCGCGCCTATCTGATCGCGCAATCCTTGAACCAGATCTCCAAAGCCTATGGCGAGAACAACGCCATTCTCGACAATTGCCATGTGCGCATTGCCTTTTCCTCCAACGACGAGCGCACGGCCAAACGCATCTCGGATGCGCTCGGTACGGCGACGGAACTCAGGTCCATGCGCAACTACGCCGGCCACCGGCTGGCGCCCTGGCTCTCGCACGTCATGGTCAGTCGCCAGGAGACCGCTCGCCCGCTGCTGACGCCTGGCGAGGTGCTGCAGTTGCCGCAAGCTGACGAATTAATCCTTGTTTCGGGGTTGCCGCCGATCCGCGCCCAGAAGTTGCGTTATTATCAGGATCCGAATTTCACCGAACGGGTGCTGCCGGCGCCGGTGTTGCGCGACGGTCTGTACGCGGACTGTCCTGCGTCGCGCCCCGACGATTGGAGCGGACTAGTCCGCAGTGTTGACCGCCGTCTCGCTGCCGATGACGAAAACGCCGGCGAGGCAATCGAAGAAGAGGGCGGCGTGCAACAGCAGCGTCATCCAGGCCTGCCTGAAGAACACGTCGTCGTCTCTCAGGAGCCTGATCAAGACGACCTCTTCAATCTGGCGGACGATGACGCCGAGGCACTCGCAGACAAGCGCGTCATGGACCGGGTTTCCACCGCAGCCAGCGCCTACGGTATCAACGAGGGAAGGGGCGACGACAAGGACATCATCCCCGGCTTCTAAGCGCTTTCGCAGCTCAGGCGTAGCTCAGCGTAGATAACGCCCATAAGCGATTTTGCTGATCTCGACGATGTTCGTTGCCGCCGCCGGCGCATCAGGCCGGCCAGTCGGAACGAGCCCCATGAAGCCGCATCGCATTCGCCACCAGTTTCTGCTCGAACCCGCGTTAAGCGCGAAGCTGGAAACCCTCAGTAGCAACCCGTCGACCACAAAATCGGCGATCGTCGCGAAAGCGGTCGAGGCCTTCATCGAACGGCGTGGTGAAAACGAGCTCGACCAGCGCTACGGCAAGCGGCTGGACCGTCTTTCCCGCGATCTCGACCATGTCAGGCGCGACGCCGAAATAACTCTGGAGAGCCTGGCGCTCTTAATCCGCTTTTCAATCACGCTTCATGCGCACACGCCAATTCCGGATCGGGCGACACAGGCGATCGCCCAAGAGCGCTTTGACAAATTCGTCGAGCAGGTCGGTCGCCAGATAGCCTCCGGGAAGCGCTCGCTTGGTTACGGCAATGGCAACGGAGGCGAAGGATGAACTCTCATCCCGCAGCGGACCACCGCCGCCGAGCCATGCTGCGCACAGCCATGGGCGCCGCGATCACCGAGGCCCTTGCCGATCCGACCGTCATCGAGGTGATGGTCAACCCCGACGGCGCGCTGAGGCTCGACCGGTTGGGAGAAGGCCGGGTCGATACAGGCGTGCATATGCATCCTGCCGAGGCGGAACGCATCATCCGGCTCGTCGCCTCCCATGTACGCGCCGAGGCGCATGCAGATAGTCCGATTGTCAGTGCCGAATTGCCATCAGGCGAGCGCTTCGAGGGTCTGCTACCGCCGGTCGTGCTGGCGCCATGCTTCGCCATCCGCAAACCGGCGGCAAAACTCTACACGCTGGCCAACTACGTCGCCGATCGCGTCATGCTCCCGCTGCAGGCTGATGCCCTGAGGAAGGCAGTGCGCGAGCGGCGCAACATCCTGGTCGCCGGCGGCACATCGTCGGGCAAAACGACACTTACCAATGCTCTACTGGCAGAAGTCGCCGAATGCGATGAGCGGGTGATCCTGATTGAGGACACCCGCGAGCTGCAATGCGCGGCCAAGGACTGCGTTGCCATGAGGACGAGGCGGGGCTCCATCACACTCGCCGATCTCGTACGCTCGACCTTACGGCTGAGGCCCGACCGCATCATCGTCGGCGAAGTCAGAGGCGCGGAAGCGCTCGATTTGCTGAAGGCATGGAACACCGGACATCCCGGCGGCATTGCCACGGTTCACGCCAATTCGGCACGCTCCGCACTCTATCGTATTGAGCAGCTCGCCCAGGAAGCCGTTGTCACCGTTCCCCGCCGGCTGATCGCCGATGCCGTCGACTTGGTCATCTTTATTGCCGGAAGAGGACCCGCGCGCCGCGTTGACGCGATCGCCGAGGTCACGGGTCTCGACGGCAGCGGCGATTACGCCGTCACCCCGCTCACACTTCCGCAACTCCAGCAGCTCTGAAAGGTCACCTCATGCGCAAGAAGCATCGCTTTCTTTCGTTCGCCGCCGTCGCGCTTCTTCTCACGGCCCAGGCCCACGCTGCCGGCTCCGGCATGCCGTGGGAACAGCCGCTGCAGCAGATTCTGGAATCGGTGCAGGGGCCGGTCGCCAAGATCCTCGCGGTGATCATCATCATCACCACCGGTCTGACCCTTGCCTTCGGCGACACGGCGGGCGGTTTCCGCCGGCTGATCCAGATCGTTTTCGGCCTGTCGATCGCCTTCGCGGCCTCGAGCTTCTTTCTTTCCTTCTTCTCCTTTGGCGGCGGGGCAGTCGTCTGATGAGCACCGAAGAGCAGCATATCGAAGGCTTCGAGGTTCTGGTCCATCGGGCGCTCACCGAGCCGATCCTGCTCGGCGGCGCGCCGCGGGCGGTGGCGATCCTCAATGGCACGGTGGCCGCGGCCATCGGCCTAGGCCTGCAGCAGTGGATTGCCGGTCTGATCCTCTGGATCGCCGGCCACACGCTCGCGGTCTTTGCCGCACGGCGTGATCCGGATTTTGCCAGCGTGCTTGTCCGTCATCTTCGTCAAAAGGGCTGGCTTGCATGCTGAAGCTTTCCGAATACCGCGGCAAAGCCGACCGGCTTGCCGACCATCTGCCCTGGGCAGCACTCGTCGCGCCCGGCATCGTGCTCAACAAGGATGGCAGCTTCCAACGGACATTGCGGTTTCGTGGCCCCGACCTTGAAAGCGCGACGGAGGCCGAACTCATCGGCATATGCGCGCGGGCAAACAATGCGCTGAGAAGGCTCGGCTCTGGCTGGGCATTATTCTTCGAGGCCGAGCGCATCGAAGCGCTGGGCTATGCGAGCTCGGCCCTTCCCGATGCTGCCTCATGGCTGATCGATGAGGAACGGCGCGCGGCCTTCGAGGGCAAGGTCGCGCATTTCGAGAGCATCTATCATCTGACCTTGGTCTTCATGCCTGGGCCCGATGGCCAAGCGCGCGCGGAAAGTGCTCTCGTCGACTCGCATGACTTGGGAGGGGAAAGAGACTGGCGCCAGGAGCTTGCCCGGTTCCGAGACGAGACTGACCGCGTTCTCGATCTTCTTTCGGGCTTCGTGCCCGAGGTGCGCGCGCTCGACGATGCCGAGACCCTGACGTACCTGCACGGCACGATCTCGACACGCCGTCATCCGGTCGCCGTGCCGGAAACGCCAATGTATCTCGACGGCGTCCTGGTTGACGCGCCGCTGACCGGCGGCCTAGAGCCGATGCTGGGCGAGCAGCATCTGCGCACGCTCACAGTTCTCGGCTTTCCGAACGTCACCCGGCCAGGAATCCTTGATGCGCTCAATAACCAGGATTTCGCCTATCGCTGGGTGACGCGCTTCATTCCACTCGACAAGGCGGAAGCCACGAAGACGCTGACTCGGCTCCGGCGGCAGTGGTTTGCCAAGCGCAAATCGATCGCGGCTATTCTGCGCGAGGTGGTGACCAACGAACCGGTGCCTCTCGTCGACAGCGACGCCGACAACAAGGCGCTCGATGCCGATGCAGCACTGCAGGCATTGGGCGGCGATCATGTCGGCTTCGGCTATCTCACCACAACGGTGACGGTGTGGGATCAGAACCGTAAAGCCGCCGCGGAAAAGCTTCGCGCCGTCGAGCGGATCGTCAACGGGCTCGGCTTCACCACCATTCGCGAAAGCATCAATGCCGTCGAAGCGTGGCTTGGTTCATTGCCGGGTCATGTCTACGCCAACGTTCGCCAGCCGCTCGTTCACACGCTTAACCTTGCCCATCTCGTGCCGCTGTCGTCCGTGTGGGCAGGTCCAGCGGAGAACGAGCACCTTGCCGAGGTCACCGGCGATCACGCTCCGCCGCTTCTTTTCGCCGAAACCAGCGGCTCGACGCCGTTTCGGCTTTCGACCCATATCGGCGATGTCGGCCACATGCTGATTGTCGGGCCGACCGGTGCCGGCAAGTCGGTTCTGCTTGCCCTGATCGCTTTGCAGTTCCGGCGCTACGCTGGCGCGCAAATCTATGTCTTCGACAAAGGCAATTCGGCCCGCGCCGCCGCGCTTGCCATGGGCGGCGACCACCATGCGTTGGGTGCGAATGGTGCGCTTGGTTTCCAGCCGCTGCGCCACATCGACGACCCGGCCACACAGAGCTGGGCGGCCGAATGGATCGCCGGCCTCATTGCCCACGAGAATGTCACCGTCACCCCGGAGGTGAAGGAGGCAATCTGGTCGGCGCTCACCAGCCTCGCCACCGCGCCGGCGCAGGAACGCACGCTGACTGGCCTGTCGGTCCTGCTTCAGTCCAATGCGCTCAAATCGGCATTGATGCCCTACACGCTCGACGGACCATTCGGCCGACTGCTCGATGCCGATGACGACCGGCTGGCCATCTCGGATGTGCAGTGTTTCGAAACCCAGGAGCTGATGCACAGCCAAGGCGCTGTGCTGCCTGTGCTCACCTATCTGTTCCATCGTCTTGAGGACCGGTTTGACGGGCGGCCGACGCTGCTCATGCTCGACGAGGCCTGGGTCTATCTCGACAACCCGCTCTTTGCCGCCCGCATCCGCGAATGGCTTAAGGTGCTGCGTAAGAAAAACGTCTCCGTCATCTTCGCGACGCAGTCGCTTGCCGACATCGCCGGCTCTTCTATCGCACCCGCAATCATCGAGAGCTGCCCGCAGCGCATTTTTCTCCCCAATGATCGTGCGGTGGAGCCGCAGGCACGGGCAGCCTATGAGCGCTTCGGTCTTAATGAGCGACAGATCGAATTGGTCGCCCGCGCCACGCCGAAGCGCCACTACTATCTGCAGTCGCGCCGCGGCAATCGCCTCTTCGAGCTCGGGCTAGGCCCGATCGCTCTTGCGCTTTGCGGCGCCTCCGACCCGGCCGCGCAGACCCTGATCGACAATATTCTTTCCGAAGAACGGCAGGGCAGCTTTGCCGCCCGTTTCTTCAGTGCGCGCGGCCTGGATTGGGCTGCCGAGCTTCTCCAGCAATTTCCTCAACCTAACAAGGAGCAATCGTCATGATCGGACGCCGCCTTTTTACTAGCCTGGTCACCGTTTCCCTGATTGCCAAACCGATGGCTGACTACGTCCAGCCGGCCTATGCGCTCATCGTGTTTGACCCGTCCAACTATACGCAGAATGTGCTGTCGGCAGCACGCGCATTGGAGCAGATCAACAACCAAATCCAGTCGCTTCAGAACCAGGCGACCATGCTGCAGAACATGGCGCGCAACCTTCAGCGCCTGGATTTCTCTTCCGTGGGCCAGCTTACCGGCTCGCTCCAACGGATTGACGGTCTGATGACCCAGGCGAGCGGCCTGAGCTTCGATCTCGACAAGCTGCAGGACCAGTGGCGCCAGCAATATCCGGAAAGCTACGACGCCACCATCAAGGTCAGTGATGTGGCGAGCGCCGCGCGCGAGCGCTGGCAGAGCGCCATGCAGGCGTTCCGCCAGACCATGAGCGCGCAGTCGCAGATCGTCGAGAACGTGCAGGCCGATGGCGACCTGCTTACCGATCTCGTCAATCGCAGTCAGGGCGCGGCAGGTGCCCTCGAGGCAAGCCAGGCTACCAATCAGCTGATCGCGCTTTCGACCAAGCAGCAGATGCAGATCCAGACGCTGCTTGCGACCCAGTTCCGGGCCGAAGCCGAGGATGCGGCGCGCAAAGCGCAGTCTGAGGAAGCCGCTCGCGAGACGACGAAGCGTTTCCTGGGCACCGGCACGGCTTATCCCGGCAACTGAGCGGCAGTTCTTCAAGACAACGAGGAAGGCGGCGACATGAACGACCTCGGAGTCATCGATCGCTTCATGGAGACCTTTACCCGCTACATTGACAGTGGGTTCGGTCTGCTTTCGGGCGACGTCGCCTTTCTCACCACCATTCTGATCGGCATTGACATCACGCTCGCGGGCTTGGTCTGGGCGTTCGGCGGCGAGCCCAACATTCTCGGCCGGCTTGTTCGCAAAGTGCTCTATGTCGGCGCCTTCGCCTTCGTCCTGAACAATTTCAAGAACCTCGCCGACATAATTTACCGCTCCTTTGCCGGTCTCGGCATCAACGCATCGGCCGGCAACCTGTCCGCCGACAGTCTCCTGCGGCCAGGCCGCATTGCCGCGGCCGGCTTCGAGGGCGCCTGGCCGCTCCTCAATCAAGCGAGCCAGCTAGTAGGCTTCCCCGAGATCTTCGGTAACGCGCTCACCATCTTCGTGCTGCTTCTGGCCTGGTTCCTGGTCCTCATCGCCTTCTTCATTCTTTCCATCCAGCTCTTCATCACCATCCTCGAGTTCAAGCTCACCACGCTGGCCGGCTTCGTCCTGGTGCCCTTCGCGCTCTGGAACCGTTCGGCGTTTCTGGCCGAGCGCGTGCTCGGCAATGTGATTTCGTCGGGCATCAAGGTGATGGTGCTTGCCGTCATCGTCGGCATCGGCTCCACGCTCTTTGGCGAGTTCGCTTCCGCCCTGCAGGGCCAGGAGCCGGACCTGGCGGCGGCCATGTCTCAGGTGCTGGGTGCGCTGGCGCTGCTTGGGCTCGGCATTTTCGGCCCCGGGATTGCCTCGGGTCTCGTTTCCGGCGCGCCGCAGCTTGGCGCCGGCGCGGCACTTGGAACAACGGCGGCCGCAGCTGGATCAACGCTCGTTGCCGGAGGCGCTGCGTTTGCCGGCGCGCGCATGGCAACAGGCGGCGGCCTCGCCGCAGTCCGTGCCGGCGCCGCCATGGGGTCCGCTGCCACCGTCGCCTGGCAAACGGGGCGCGCGACATCGCCCGAGTCCGGGCTGTCCGGGGTAGCTGCTGGGCTGCAGGGGGTTGCGAGTGCCGCTAGCGGCGCCGCGATGCGGGGAATGCGATCCGCAGCAGAACCATTCCGCCGTAGTGCCGACGCCGGTCGCGATGCCGGCTGGATGACCGGCGGCATGCCGACCAGCTCGATGAGCGGAAGCTCTCCAGTTGTAGCTCCCGCGGCCGCGCCTGCCTGGGCAAGGCGTCTGCGTTCCGAACAGACCGCACGCGCCCATCGCAATGCTGCCACGCAGGCGGTGCGCGATGGAGATCGGGGCGGAAGCGGCGCCAATCCCTCCCTCAATGACAAGGAAGACTAGATGCTCTTCAAGCGACCCGTTCAGCGTTATGGAAAGACGCCCGAACCCGTAACACCCTACCAGAAGGCCAGCCAACTCTGGGATGAGCGCATCGGCACGGCGCGCGTCCAGGCCAAGAACTGGCGCTTCATGGCCTTTGGCTGCCTGGCTCTGACGACGGGGCTTTCCGGTGGGCTTCTGTGGCTGTCGATGCAGGGCCGCGTCGTGCCTTATGTCGTCGAGGTCGACCGCTTTGGCGAGGCGCACGCGGTCGGGCCGGCAGTCCAAAACTACCAGCCCGACGATGCCCAGATCGCCTGGCATCTCAGCCGCTTCATCCAGAATGTTCGTTCGGTTTCCACCGATGCGGTTCTGGTGCGGCAGAATTGGCTGTCGGCCTACGACTTTGCCACCGACCGAGCGGCGCTCTTCCTCAACAAATATGCCAAGGCGAACGACCCTTTCGGCCAAATCGGCACGCGCAGCGTGTCAGTACAGGTGACCAGCGTGGTCAGGGCTTCCGACAGCTCGTTCCAGGTCAAATGGACCGAGCAGGTGTTCGAGCGCGGCAGCCTCGCCAGCACGACGCGCTGGATCGGGATCCTCACCATCCTCATCCGCCCGCCTAGGACAACCGAGCAGCTGCGCAAGAACCCGCTCGGCGTCTTCATCAACGCCATCGACTGGTCGCGCGAGCTCGACAGCGCCGCGCCAACCCCCGTTTCCCCTAAGGAGCCCGCCAATGACAAATAGAGCCCCATTGCTTCGTGCTGCCTTGATCCTGTCGGCGTCTGTTGCGGTTCTTTCGGCCTGTGCCTCGAAGCCAGTGCCGCCGCCTCAGATTTCCTATGACCACGAGGACTTCAAACCAGCCGCGATCGAGAAGGCGCCGGAGAAGCCGGTCAAGGTCGTGGAAGTGCCGAAACCGTTACCGTTGCCTGGTCAGTTGATGCCCGCACCCGGCAAGCCCGCCCCAGATAAGCGCTCGCCGGAAGAACAGGTCGCCGATGCCAACAAGGCGGCGACGCAACAACCCACCAAGTTTGGCTATGTCAATGCGGTGCAGGTTTACCCCTTTGCCGACGGCGCGCTCTACCAGCTCTACGCCGCGCCGGAGCGCGTCACCGATATCTCATTGCAGCGGGGCGAGAAGCTGACCTCGGTCTCAGCTGGCGATACGGTCCGTTGGGTGATCGGTGACACCGTTAGTGGCTCAGGCGATGACCAGCGCACTCATGTGCTGGTGAAGCCATTCGCGCCGGGGCTTGCCACCAATCTGGTCATCACGACGGACAGGCGATCCTATCACCTGCAGCTTCAAAGCACTGAGAAAACTGCCATGGCGGCGCTCTCCTGGATTTACAGCGAAGACCAACTCGTGGCGCTTCGGCGGCGCAACGCTCAGGCAGAGGCTGAAATGCCCGCGGCCTCGAACGTAGCACTCGAAAACATCCGCTTCCGCTATTCGATCACCGGCGACACGCCGCCGTGGAGACCGACGCGCGCCTTCGATGATGGCAGCAAGGTCTACATAGAGTTCCCGAAGCGCATTGATCAGGGCGAGGCGCCACCGCTCTTCATCGTCGGTGCTGACGGGGACAACCAGCTCGTCAACTATCGGATGCACGGCAACTACTACATCGTCGAGCGCCTCTTTGCCGCGGCTGAACTCCGTCTCGGCGCCAAGCAGCAGCAGGTGGTGCGCATCACCAGGACCGACGGACGGCAACTGCCGCGGCGGATATCGCTCTTTTCGCGTTTTGGCAGGTGAGGGGAGGCTCATGACCGACACGTCCCGCCCCAATGTTCCGCCCAAACTCGATCCCGAACAGCTGCAGCTGCGGGCCTCACCGCGCCGGGCCGTGCGCTTCAAGCGCGGCATAATCGTCGCGATCGCAGCTGTTGGCTCCGCCACCATCTTTGGCGTCACGATGATGGCGCTGCAGGGGCCGGCACTGCGCCTGAAGCAGCAGGCTGAAGAGCTTTACAGCACCGACCGCAACCCGACCGCCGAGGGACTTGAATCGCTGCCCAAGGACTATTCCGGGAGCAAGCCGAAGGCTCCGGTGCTTGGACCGCCGCTGCCCGGGGATCTCGGCCGTCCTATTCTCGAGCACCAGCGCCAGCTTGGCATCGCACCTGGGCAAGACGTTTCCGCCGAGGCGCAGCGGCTTGCACAACAAGCGATTGAGGCGCGCGAGTCGCAAGTCCTCTTCCGCATCGAAAACCGGCCCCAGCAGACGGAAGCTTTTGGCAATGGGCAGGGCGGACGTTCGCCTTTCGAGACGGCGTCTCCGCAGCCAGATACCGAAGGCCAGCGAGCTTCCGTCGCGCCGGCCGAGGGCAACCAGAACAATCAACAGCGCAAGCTCGATTTCATCGATCAACGGAACACCGGCGGGATCTACAACCCGCATGCACTGCAGACGCCGGCTTCGCCCTATCAGATCATGGCCGGTAGCGTGATCGCTGCAAGCCTGATCACCGGCATCAATTCCGATCTGCCCGGCCTTGTCGTCGCCCAGATCACCGAGAATGTGCACGACAGCGTCACCGGCAGCATCCTGCTCATCCCGCAGGGCTCACGGCTGATCGGCACCTACGACAGCGTTGTAGCCTTTGGGCAAAGGCGCGCTCTGTTGGTGTGGCAACGCATCGTGATGCCGGACGGCTCCTCTACCGAAATCGACAATCTGCCCGTGACCGACGCGGCCGGCTATGCCGGGCTCGAGGACAAGGTGGATTTCCATACTTGGCAGTTGATCAAGGGCGTCGCGGTAGCCACATTGCTGGGGGTTGGTACCGAGTTGAGCTTTGGGGAAAATGAAAGCGACTTGGTCAAGGCAATTCGTGAATCCACCCAGCAGAACGTCAGTCAAGCGGGCCAACGGATCACTGAAAAGAACCTGAACGTCCAACCCACGATCACCGTGCGCCCTGGTTGGCCGTTGCGCGTCATCGTGCACAAGGACCTCGTGTTGCGGCCATACACGGGGTGAACAGGAGGACTTCATGGCTAACCTGAAACTCGGAAAACTTCCGGACCGGACACCTTCGAAGATCACCATCACCGTTGGCGCCGACTTGAGCCAAGCACTCAACGACTATGCCGCACTTTACCGTGAGACCTATGGCGAGTCCGAAACGGTGGCGGAACTGATCCCCTTTATGCTGGTCGGGTTCCTGGAAGGCGACCGGGCGTTTGCCAAGGCCAGAAAGGAAGGTCTGCCGGGCGCCGGCGCGTCGGAGAAACCACGAAGGCAATCATCTTCCACACTGGACAACGGTTAGCGCTTGGTGTCGTTTTGGAGCACGCTAGGTTCTTGATCCTGACCGCGTTGCCGCCGGTCCGTACTCCACCAGTTCGAGTGCCTCCTCCTTTGTGCAGGAATTCGCCTGAGCGAGTTCGAGCGCCTCTTCAAGGAAGCGATGATTGCGCTCCTGTACATCGAGGTGAGCCGGCGTCGGAAAGCACGCGACAATCCATTGCCACACGCGGTGTTGAAACGAGCCTGAAGGCATGTCTAATTCCCAGCGGCTACCTTGAGAAGACACTGAGTCTGAGGGAGATTCAAGTTTCAGGGGAACAACTAAGCCTGCTAGACAATAAGTGCATAAAAGCCGTGGCTTTTTCTTGCGGCCGGCCTCGTTCTCTTCGGACAAAAATCGATCTTGTCACGATGCCGCCAGACCGGATGCTGAATGACAGCTTCTCGCCAACAGTAATTGAATAGCGGACCAGACCGCTCCCGGCCCCGACAAGTTGTTGAGTTCTCGACCAGCGGTCATTCTCGATGGTACCGTGGCGAAAGGTCGATCGCACATTGTTGCGTGGCGCAATGATTTTATATAGGTTGGTATATGAAGGTTGCCCATATGTGAACCTATATAGCGTGATATAGTAACGTATATTGACACCCGTCATATATGAGCCTATATCAGGCTAGCTCATACAGAAATCGTATACGCCATGAAGATCAGAACAACTCGCGACATTGGAATCCTGATCAAGGAGGCCCGCACCCGGCGCGGCCTGTCACAGGCTGCCTTGGCCAAAATGATCACCACGACGCAGACGTGGGTGTCGTGGATCGAGAACGGCAAGCCCAGCGCCGAGATCGGCAACGTGCTGCTGGCGCTGACCACGCTTGGTGTGGAGATGGACTTTCAGATCCCGCCGGCGCCGACGTCGGCTGATCATCATCATAATGCCGATGAACGGCATGTCGACGACGACGAGATTCCCTACAAGCTCTAGATGACGATGATCATGATGAACCCGATCGACACCCTCGACGTCTATATCGCTGGCAGACCGGTTGGGGGGCTCCACCACCTGCAGGGCGGCAAGCTTTCGTTCTCCTATCACGAGGCATGGATGGAAGGCCCGGTGGCGATCCCGCTCTCCCTGTCCATGCCGACGATCACCAGGACCTACGAGGGCAAGGTCGTCGAGGCATTCCTCTGGGGCCTACTGCCGGATAATGAGCAGACCCTCGCCAGATGGGCGCAGAGGTTCCAGGTCTCCGCCCGAAACCCGTTTGCCCTGCTCAAGAATGTCGGCCGCGACTGCGCCGGCGCCGTCCAGTTCCTTTCGCGTGGCGACCAGATTTCCCGCGGCGAGAACGTGGAGTTGCTCACCGAGGCGCAGATCGGCGACCGCCTGCGCGATCTGCGCAAAGATGGTGCAGCGACCCGGCGAATCGGCGATCCTGGTCAGTTCAGTCTCGCTGGTGCGCAGGCAAAGACGGCGTTCCATTTCGATAAGGGCAGCAATCGCTGGGGGATCCCTCTAGGCGACACGCCCACGACACACATCTTCAAGCCGCCTTTGCCGCACTTGCACGGGCATACCGAGAACGAGCATTTCTGCCTGCAGCTTGCATCCAAGCTCGGCATGGACGCTGCACATAGCCAGGTTCTCGACTTCGCAGGCGAAAAGGCAATCGTTATCGAGCGCTACGACCGCCGCAACAACGAGGGCAAGACCATCCGCATCCATCAGGAGGACATGTGCCAGGCCCTGTCGGTGATGCCGACGCTCAAGTACGAGAACCAGGGTGGGCCAGGTATCACGACGATCTCCAGAAAGGTGCTGTCGGCCTCCCTCGACCCCGTCCAAGACCGTCAGATCTTCATGGCCGCGAACGTCTTCAACTGGATCATCGCCGGCACGGACGCGCATGCAAAGAACTACTCGATGCTGCTCGGAGCCCAGGGCGAGGCCCGCCTAGCTCCGCTCTACGACATCTCCTCCATTCTGCCGCACCTCGGGGGAGAGATCCAATCTGAGATGCGCGACCTTAAACTGGCGATGAAGATCGACAGAGTCTATCCCATCGAGGAGATCATGCCGCGCCACTGGGGGCGCTGTGCGTCCTCAGCAAAGGTTGGCGGCGAGTACACGGTGCGGACGATCCGCCATCAGCTCGCGGTGATGCCCGATATGGCATCGGAGTGCGCCCAAGAGCTTCGCCAGGAGGGGATCATCCATGAGATCGTTGGTCGCCTCGTCGACGCGATCGCGACGCGCATCAAGGGCTTGTCCCGGATCTATGGAGAGGAAGGTTGTGGAGGTTAAAGTCGGGCGGGGATAGCGGATCCACGGACTAATGCCGGCGAAACGGACGGACCGCACACTGCCCACGGGATTCTCGCTCTAATAGCGCGCGGCCCCGGGCCGGGTAGATGGCCGGTTTCGGAACCGGCCATCGGCAGCTTGAATGACGGAAATGGGGTCGGCTGCAGAACGGCAGCTTCCCGCCGAACGCGGTCAACTTTCTCTCCGGAAAATCTGACAATGCGGGCCTACGATTTGGCGTCGAGTTGTGGCGTTTTTCGACGGTCAGTATGATTTCCGGCGGTTGGAGATTTGTATCGGCGTTTGATGAACGGCCGCTGTTGGTTTCAAAGTGGATGGTCGCGTTGGTGTGTGGACAGCAGGCTTGCGGCGTCCCTCGATTGAGATCACCCGCAGGTTTTTGCTCTTGAGTTCATCCAGATAATCGGCCCACCACTGCATCATCTCGACGCGCTCGTCCCAGTGCTCTGCCCGGGCGTAGGCGCGCCGAACGTCGTTGTTCTCAATGTGGGCCAGCTGCCGCTCTATCGCGTCCGGATGCCACTTGCCGCATTCGTTCAGCAGAGTTGATGCCGTTGCTCGAAAACCATGCGCGGTAGCTTCTTCCTTGCTGTAACCCATACGACGCAGTGCGGCGTTAAGGGTATTGTCGGAAATCGGACGCGAAGCCGATCGAACACTAGGAAACAGCAGCGATCCATCACCAGAGATTTCTCTCAGTGAAGTCAGGACGCTGATCGCTTGCTTTGATAGGGGTATGCGGTGCGGCCGTCGCATTTTCATGCGTGCTTCAGGGATCGTCCACACCGAGCTTTCAAAATCGAACTCTTCCCATTCAGCGGCGCGAAGCTCGCCTGGGCGGGGAAACAGCAGCGCTATCAGCTTCAGACCGGCTCGCGTTGTAGGCTGTCCGTCAAATGCATGGATCGCCCTCAGCAAACCGCCCAAGGCCTTCGGATCGGTAATCGCGGCGCGAGACGTTACCTTCGGACTGATGAGTGCGCCTCTGAGGGCGAAGGTCGGATCTGTCTCGGCGCGTGCGGTCGCGATCGCGTATCGAAACACGCTGCCGATGGTGGAGCGCAGTCGCCTGGCCGACTCATATCGACCGCGAACCTCCACGCGACGGAGGGCGGTAAGGATGCTGGCCGGCTCGATCTCCCGAATGCACTTGTCGCCGATTATCGGATAGGCAAAGTCGAGCAGCCATTTGACCTTGCTGATCGTCCGGTCGGCACGTCCCTCCTTCTTCAGCTTGTCAACATATTCGTCCGCGATTGAGCGAAAGGAGTCCTTTGCCGAATCGGCCTTCCGCAAGCTGCGTTCCTTTCCAGGGTCGACGCCAGCTAGCAGGAGCCTTTTAGCATCATCGCGCGCCTCCCGTGCCTCGGCGAGAGAGATAAGGGGATAGCTGCCCAGCGCGAGCAGTTTCTGCTTGCCGTCAAAGCGGTAGGCGAGCCGCCAGAGGCGAGAGCCCGTGGGCTGTACCCATAGCTGCAGCCCGCCCCCGTCAGACAATTTCGCGAGTTTGGAAGCAGGGCGGGCGTTTCGACATTTCACGTCGGATAGGGCCATTCGTCAGGTCTCCCTTGGCTGTTTCGATACCATCAGGATGTCGAATACCAACGGAAATACCATCCCCCCGCCTCGTTGGATCAAATGCGCCCGAAGCGCTCTCTGTCACGCCTAATTGCGCAATGCGACAGCAAAAGATCAATAATTCCAATCGCTTGCAGAAGCTGCGGCGTAGACGGTTCGGCTAAACGGAGTGTCGGGAGAAGAGGGGATGGTGCCCAGAGGCGGATTCGAACCACCGACACGCGGATTTTCAGTCCGCTGCTCTACCAACTGAGCTATCTGGGCCTCGCCGGCAAACGAGACATCGCCTGACCGGATTTCAGGAAAGCGCCGTGGGGCACCCCTTGAAAGCGCGTGGGTTATAGCACGGGAATCCGGCCTGTCCAGCGCCTAAGCGCCGATTTTCCGGGGCAATTGTCGCAGACAATACCGACGCCGGCAAAGCAGCAATTGCGTAAGGTCGGCGAAGTGGAATTGCGCGGCCGGCACCGCCCAAACCCTACTTCGGCTCGTCGCTCTCGTCCTCGTCATCCCGCGCGGTGATGACATAGGCGCCCTTCAGCCAGCGGTTGAGGTCGATGTCCTTGCAGCGCTTCGAGCAGAACGGATAGGTCTCGCGCGCCGACGGCTTGCCGCATTCGGGGCAGGGGCGCTTCGGGCGCAGTGGTGTGACCTTATCGTCCAGGCTCATGGCCGCGCGGTATGCCAGCTGGTGTGGACCTTGAAGCCTTCGCCCGAAAGCAGCGCCACCGTCTCGTAGAGCGGCAGGCCGACAATGTTGGTATAGGAGCCGACCAGCTTGACGACGAACGAACCGGCGAGACCCTGGACGGCATAGCCGCCGGCCTTGCCGCGCCATTCGCCGGAGGCGACATAGGCGTCGATCTCCTCGCGTGGAAGCCGCTTGAAGCGTACCCTGGATTCAACCAGCCTTTGGCGCAGCTTGCCGCCCGGCGTAATCAGGCAGATGCCGGAATAGACCCGGTGCGAACGGCCCGAAAGCAGTCCAAGGCAATTGGCGGCGTCGTCCAGCGTCTCGGCCTTGGGCAGGATGCGGCGTCCGACCGCGACCACCGTATCGGCGGCCAGCACGAAACTTGGCGCATAGTCTTCCTCGCTTTTCAGCGAGGCCAGCGCCTTCTCGGCCTTTTCCTTCGACAGCCGCTTGGCCAGCGAGCGCGGATGTTCGGCGCGCAGCGGCGTTTCGTCGACATCGGCTGGCAGCACGCGGTCCGGCTCAATGCCGGCCTGTTGCAACAGTTCGATCCGGCGCGGCGAACCAGAGGCAAGCACGAGCTTCTGCAGGATGCTCATCGCGGTTCGCGCCGGACTGTTACTTGAAACGGTAGGTGATGCGGCCCTTGGTCAGGTCATAGGGCGTCATCTCGACCAGGACCTTGTCGCCGGTCAGCACACGGATGCGGTTCTTGCGCATGCGGCCAGCCGTATGGGCGATGATCTCGTGTTCGTTTTCGAGCTTCACCCGGAACATCGCGTTGGGCAACAATTCCGTCACGACACCCGGAAACTCGAGGACTTCTTCCTTCGGCATTCGATACCTTTGCTTGGATTGCAGTTCCGGCGCCCTGGAGCGCCCAGGCCGGAATTTCGGCGGAACCTATATGATAATCGTGCGCTTGTGAACACGCTTAGATCGCGTCATATGCGACGCGCTCCAAGCTTTCGTTTTATGCAATGTTGTTGTCTCAAAACCGGGACCGCTTTTGAGCGACATGCATCAATCCGCCGCGTTTTTTACCTCCGGAAGCAGAAAACGTCGGCTGATGCGCGCTTTCAGCCGTTCTCTCACGTCGCGATAGCTGGCCATGATCTGCTCGCGCCTGCCGCCGACATCGGTCGGATCCGGCATCGGCCAGTATTCGACGTCGACGGCAAGCGAGCGGGTGAGTTCGAGCGCGGCGTGGTGGGCTTCCGGCGCCAGGGTGACGATCAGGTCGAAATAATCGTCCTCGAGATCGTCCATCGAGCGCGGCTGGCGCTCGCCCAGCGTCAGGCCCTCTTCGGCCAGCACCGCGTCGACGAACGGATCGCGCTCGCCCCTGTGCACGCCGGCAGAGGCGACGAAAGTGGCCGGCGGCAGCATGCGCCGCGCCAGCTGCTCGGCCATCGGTGAGCGCACGGCGTTCATGCCGCACAAGAACAGGATCGAGCGGGGCGCCCCAGTCAGGTCTAACCCCGCCAGTGCAGCACGCAGACCAGCGTGAACAGCCGCCGCGCCGTGTCGAAGTCGATGTCGATCTTGCCAGCCAGCCGGTCCATCAACGTCTGCGAGCCTTCATTGTGCAGGCCGCGCCGGCCCATATCGATCGCCTCGATATGGCTTGGCGTCGAGGAGCGGATGGCGTCGTAATAGCTTTCGCAGATCAGGTAGTAGTCCTTGACGATGCGCCTGAGCGGCGTCAGCGACAGGATATGGGTGACGACATCAGCACCATCCTCGCGGGCGACCGCAAACACCAGCCGGGATTCGGCCAGCGAGAGCTTCAGCCGATAAGGCCCGGCGCCGTCATCATTGACCGGCTGAAAGCTGTTTTCTTCGATCAGGTCGAAGATCGCCACCGCGCGCTCATGTTCGACATCGGGCGTCGAACGGCCGATCGACTCGTCGAGCTCGACATCGATCAGCCTTGCGCGGGTTTGATCGCCGTCCGCCATCGCCGCCTACATGTTCAGCCGGATGGCGACGGAGCGGCCATGCGCGTCGAGGCCTTCCGCCTTGGCCAGCGCAATCGCCGCCGGCGCAAGTGCTCTCAGCTGCTCCGGCCCGAGCTTCAGGATCGAGGTGCGCTTGACGAAATCGAGCACCGACAGGCCCGAAGAGAAGCGCGCCGAACGCGCCGTCGGCAGCACGTGGTTGGAGCCGCCGACATAGTCGCCGATGACTTCGGGCGTATGGCGTCCCAGAAACACAGCACCCGCATTGCGCATCCTGGCCAGGAAGCCTTCGGCATCGTCGATAGCAAGCTCGACATGTTCCGCGGCGATGCGGTCGACCAGCGGCAGCGCGGCCTCGATGGTCTCCACCAGGATCACCGCACCGAAATCGCGCCAGCTGGCAGCCGCCGTCTCGGCGCGCGACAGGCTCTGCAGCTGCCGCTCGACCGCCTGTTCGACGGCCTTGCCGAAGGCCGGATCGTCGGTGATCAGGATCGACTGCGCCGACACGTCATGCTCGGCCTGCGCCAGAAGATCAGCGGCGATCCAGTCGGGATCGTTGCTGCCGTCGGCCACCACCAGCACTTCAGACGGTCCGGCGATCATGTCGATGCCGACCGTGCCGAAAACCTGGCGCTTGGCGGCGGCGACATAGGCATTGCCGGGCCCGACGATCTTGGCGACCGGCCGGATCGTTTCGGTGCCATAGGCAAGGGCGGCAATCGCCTGCGCGCCGCCGACGCGGTAAATCTCTGAAACGCCTGATATATCGGCGGCCACCAGCACCAGCGGATTGATGATGCCGCCCGGCGCCGGCACGACGATGACGATGCGCTCGACGCCCGCCACCCTGGCCGGCACGGCGTTCATCAGCACCGAGCTTGGATAGCTTGCCGTGCCGCCCGGCACATAGAGCCCGACCGCCTCGATCGCCGTCCAGCGCGAACCCAACTCGACCCCGGCGGCATCGGTATAGCGATCGTCCTTGGGCATTTGTCGCTCGTGATGGGATCGGATGCGGTCACGGGCAAATTTCAGCGCCTCGACCGTCTGCGGATCGGCGTCTTTGTAGGCCTGCGCGATGTCGTCCTTCGACACGGCGATGCCGAGGCTATTGAGGTCGGCCTTGTCGAATTTCAGCGTGTAGTCGACCAGGGCAGCGTCGCCCTCGGCACGAACCCGCGCAATGATGGCGCGCACGGCAGTGTCGACGTCCTCCGATACCTCCCGCTTGGTGGTCAGGAAGGCGGCGAAACGCTGCGCGAAACCGGCATCGGACTGGATAAGCGTAATGGCCATCGGCTGCGTCTAGATCATGGTGAGATTTGGTTGAAATCTCATCATGATCTAGCCCTTTGTTGGAGCATGATCTCTGGACAAACGATTCCCGTTTTGTCCAACAAAAACCGGCACCCACTTTTTGGGATCATGCTCTAGACCCTATGCACCGGACGCGAAGTGGCTTCCCAGGCGCCGCCTATGTCGGCAAGCCGTGCCTCGATGCATTCGACGTCGAGCATGATCGCGCCGCCGCCGGAAAAGACCAACTCGACGATGCCGGCCGGCTTGCTGATTTCGATAAAGCTGATTGCCAGAAGCGACAGCACCTCGGCCGGCCGATCGCGGGCAATGCCGCTGGTCTTGGCGCCGAGCACGCGGTCGAAATGCAACACCGCCTGGCGCCGCTCATTGTGCTTGCTGAACAGTCCGGATTTCGCCTCCCAGACGAAGCGGTTCATGGTCAATATGAAACGCTTGGCCGAAGGCAGGTATTCGAGGTCGGAGACCTTCATTACGGCGTCCTGGACGTGAGCCGAGACGATGCTCAGATCCTGATCGTCGAGCGCAATGAGTTTGAGGGCTGCCATGCCGAATGCACACCTGAAAGTTGGTTTCAGCCTTCTGTTAGGCGGTCTTTCCGGTCCGTGCAACCGCGACACAAATTCGTCCCGAGGCTAGCGCCTCGGGTTTGAAGTGTTGGCGGTGAATGAAGGCAGCACCAGACGCCTGTCTGTCTGAAGCAACTGCCGTGCGGTTAAGCTGAAATCCGCTCGATCACCGCGCCGCAATTGGAGAGCTTTTCTTCCAGCCGCTCAAAACCGCGGTCGAGGTGGTAGACGCGGTTGACCGTCGTTTCGCCTTCGGCCGCCAGACCGGCGATGACCAGCGACACCGAGGCGCGCAGATCGGTCGCCATCACGGGTGCGCCCTTCAGCTTGGCGACGCCGTCGACGATCGCCGTTTGGCCGGACAGCGTGATGTGGGCGCCGAGCCGGGCCAGTTCCTGCACATGCATGAAGCGGTTTTCGAAGATGGTCTCGGTGATGCGCGACTTGCCCTTGGCCATGGTCATCAGGCCCATGAACTGCGCCTGCAGATCGGTCGGGAAGGCCGGAAAGGGCGCCGTCATGACGTCGACCGGCGAAATGCCGGCGCCGTTGCGCCGGACGCGAATGCCGGAATTGGTCGGCGTGATCTCGGTACCGGTCTGGGCAATCACATCCAACGCGGTCTGCAGCAGCTCGGGGCGGGCGCCTTCGAGCACGACATCACCGCCGGTCATGGCCACCGCCATGGCATAGGTGCCGGTCTCGATGCGGTCGGGGATGACGCGCACGCGCGCGCCCGACAGCGACTCGACGCCATCGATGGTGATAACAGGCGTGCCGGCGCCGGAAATCCTGGCGCCCATGGCGTTGAGGCATTCGGCGAGGTTGACGATTTCGGGCTCGCAGGCGGCGTTTTCCAGCACCGTCTCGCCCTTGGCCAGCGCCGCCGCCATCATCAGCACATGGGTGGCGCCGACGGAGACTTTCGGGAAGACATAGCGATTGCCGACGAGGCGGCCGTTCCTGGTCTTGGCCAGCACATAGCCGGTGTCGACATCGATGTCGGCGCCCAGCGCCTGCAAGCCCTCGAGGAACAGGTCGACCGGCCGCGTGCCGATGGCGCAACCGCCGGGAAGCGACACTTTCGCCTCGCCCATGCGGGCCAGCAGCGGGCCGATCACCCAGAACGATGCCCGCATCTTCGACACCAGCTCGTAAGGCGCGGTCGTGTCGACGATGTTGCGGGCCGAGAAATTGATGGTGCGCGAATAGCCCTCATTCTGCTTCTCGCGGCGGCCGTTGACCGAATAGTCGACGCCGTGATTGCCGAGAATGCGGATCAGCTGCTCTACATCGGCCAGATGCGGCACGTTTTCCAGCGTCAGCGTGTCGTCGGTGAGCAGCGAGGCGATCATCAGCGGCAAAGCGGCGTTTTTCGCGCCCGAAATCGGAATGCTTCCGGCGAGCTTGTTGCCGCCGACAATTCTGATGCGATCCATGAGAGAATGTCCCCTCGGCCCGATAGGCCGGTTTTCGTCAGTTTGAGTATCGGCCCGTCTAGACCATTGGCCGGCTTGGTTCAAGAAATAGGATTTCTGAGCCCCTTTGGCCAAGGTGACCGGCCAGTGTGGCTGATATCGGTCAGTCCTTGTGCATTTTTTCAGCAGCCGGCAGTCCTTCGGGCCGCTGGTCAGGATCACCGGTGCGCCGCGAGCGCGCTTGCGTCTTGCGCTTCATGAGATTGGCGCGCAGCTGCTCGGCCAGACGGTCCTTGCGGTCAGTCCCGTCCTTTTTTTCCGGATCAGCCTTTTTCGGTGGAATTGTCTTCTCGTCCATCGTTCCGTCCCGCCCGCAACTGGCAGGGCCTGCCGTTCAAGGGATAGCTAGCATTGTGGCGCCGCCATGTCAGCGAAACTTGTCTGGCAAAGCCTTTCACAGACGCCTTGCGCTTGCCGGTTCTATATGGCAGAAGCCCCGCCATCAGCGGCTGCGGTAGCTCAGTGGTAGAGCACTCCCTTGGTAAGGGAGAGGTCGAGAGTTCAATCCTCTCTCGCAGCACCAGTTCATTCCTTCGATTTTAAAAAGATGCGTCGCGAAGTCGGGGTCTCGTTGCGGACCAAAAAAGCCGGCTGACGCAAAAGTGCCAATCCCGCGCATCCAACCGTGGCCCCCTCGCCCGGAAACATTGAGAGAAAGAGGCTCTACGGGCCGGACGACTGCTCAACAAGTCCGGACCTGTCAACTCATGAACAGGCCGGACTGGCCGTATCCGGCATGCTGAACACTACCGCTCGCACGCTGAAAGCCAGCCGCCTCGTACGCATGACAAGAACACAGCTCGCCCAAGGACTTGCCATCGGCCGGCCATCATGATGCCATCTCGCTTGCGGAAGATAGCGTCGGGTTTGGGGTAGAGAATGCTCTTTGGGCGAACAGCAGGTGCGACAGGGCGCATGTGCGCGGCACTTGCCGCGGCACTGGTGTGCCTATGCGCGTTTGGCCCCGCTTTGGCTGAAGAGCCGAAGGCGCTGAAAGGCGTCGCGCTCATCATCGGTCAGTCCGACTACCAGCATGTCGGCAAACTGCCCAATCCGGAAAACGACGCCCGCGCCATCGAGGAGATGTTCGACAGGCTCGGCTTCGAGACAAATGTCGCCACCAATCGCGACGCACGCAAATTGCGGCGCGATCTCGAAGGCTTCGTCGACGATGCCGAGGGCGCCGATGTCGCCATCATCTACTATTCCGGCCACGGCATCGAAGCCGGCGGCGAGAATTATCTGGTGCCTGTCGATGCCGATATCTCGGCGCTCGACAATGCCGGCGAAAAGCTGGTGCCGCTGTCGTCCATCGTCGCCGAACTGAAGGCCAAGGTGCCGGTCACCATCGTTCTGCTGGACGCCTGCCGCAACGATCCGTTCCCGCCGGGCACGCTCCTGAAGCTGGCGCCGGGCGACGAAGGCAAGCCGATCGGCGCCGGCGGTCTCGGCGAAACGCGCGGCGTGGTTTCCCTGAAAGGTGGCGCCGAGGCCAAGGGCTCGGTCGACGACAGCCTCGGCCAGGTCATCGCCTTTGCCGCCGAGCCCGGCAAGGTTGCGCTGGACGGTCCGGCCGATGGCAACAGCCCCTATGCGGCGGCGATCCTGCGCCACATCGACACGATGGGCGGCGAGGAATTCGGCACCGTTTTGCGCATGATCGGCGAGGAGGTCTATCTCAAGACCAACGGCCAGCAGCGGCCCTGGGTCAATGAGAGCCTGCGGCGGCTGCTCTATTTCGGTACCCCCGCCGAGGCGCCGAAAGGCGACGAGGGGGAAATCCTAAGGGAGCGGCGCCAGCTCCTGCTGACCATCTCGACGCTACCCGATCCGGAGCGCCGCCAGATCGAAACCATAGCGCGTGACGGCAAGGTGCCGATGGATGGGCTCTACGCCATGCTGAAGGCGCTCGGGGTCAACATACCCAAGGATCCGGCCGAACTCGACAAATTGCTGCGCGGCCAGACCGAACGGCTGAAACACGTGTTGGCTGAACGCGAGACTTTGAAAAACCCGGACCCCGAAATTGCCAGGCTATCGAAACTCGCCGAACAGGCGGTTCAGGAAGGCGCGCTCGAAGCGGCGCAGAAATTCAACGAGCAGGCCAAGGCCCGCATCGGCGAACTTTCGTCTACGGTCGACCAGGCCGAGGCCGAGCTGAAGGCAAAGCGGCTGGAATTCGCAAAGGTCTTCGCCAGCAGTGCCAGGACTTATGAAATCTCCTTCAACTTCAAGGAGGCGGCGCAGGATTACGCCAAGGCCTTCGAGCAGGCTGCCAAATGGAGCGACGAAGACGCGTTCTACTACAAGGCGGCAGAGGCCAACGCTCTGTCGGAACAAGGGGACTTCTCCGGCGACAATGCGTATCTCGCCCAGGCCCTGACAGCCTATGAACAGGCATTGACCTATGTCACCCGCGAAAAGTTGCCGCTACTTTGGGCGGCCACCCAGAACAATATGGGCGCCACGCTTGCTACGTTGGGCGAACGGGAAGCCGGCCGCGAAAACCTCGACAAGGCAGCTGCCGCCTATGAGCAGGCGCTGACCGTCTATACGCATGACGCCTACCCTGACGACTGGGCATCGACCTATGGCAATCTGGGCACGGTCTACTGGCGGCTCGGCCAGCGCGAGAACGGGACGGCACTGCTTGAGCGGGCAGTCGCGGCCTTCCGCTCGGCGCTCGAGGTACAGTCGTCGAAAAAACTGCCGCTGGAATGGGCGGCGACGCAGAACAATGTCGGCATCGTGCTGTCCGAGATCGGCGAACGCCAGACCACATCGGACAGTTTTCGCGCCGCAATCGAAGCGCATCGTGCGGCGCTGACCGAATACAGCAGGGAGCGCGTACCGCTCGACTGGGCGCTGAGCCAGGTCAATCTGGGGGCCGCGCTCTACCGCCTCGGTGAGCGCGAAAAGGATATCGCGACCATGCAGCAGGCGGTTGCTGCCTATCAGGCGGCGACCGGCGAAATGACCAGGGAACGCGCGCCGGCGCAATGGGCGACAATCCAGAATAATCTGAGCACGGCGCTGGAATCGATCGGAACCATTAACGGCGATGTCGCCACGCTTGAGCAGGCGCGCGACGCCGCCCTTGCATCGCTTACGGTTTGGACGCGCGAGCACGCCGCGGCGAGCTGGGCCAACGGCCAGCTGACGCTCGGCAACGCCTTGCAGCGCCTCGGCGCCAAGCAGAAGAACAAGGAACTGCTGCTGCTGGCAGCCACCGCGTACCAGGCCGCTCTGTCCGAATATCCGCGTGAGAAACTGCCGCTCGACTGGGCTTCGCTGCAGCAGAATCTGGGATCGGTCAACGACACGCTCGGCGATCTCGATACGGGAACCGATTACTACATTCAGGCGGTGACCGCGTATCGTAAGGCATGGGAGGTCTATACCGCAACCGCCGCGCCGGGCGAGTTCGCTTCGATTGGTTACAGCCTTGCAGGCACGCTATCGAACTGGGGCGAACGCGCGGGGGACATCTCGACCCTGCGGCAGGCGATCGATGTCTACGGTCAGGTGCTCAGGGTTCGCACCCGCGACAAGGACCCAGCCAATTGGGCCAAGACGGAATTCCGCCTCGGCTGCGCGTTGATGATGTCAGGCAAGCTGGCCTCTGACGATCAACTGCTGCAGCAATCGGTCAACGCGCTGCGGGCGGCGCTCGACGGGCAGACGAAAGGCGGTGATGTCACGGAGATCGGCCAGACGCGGCGCGTGCTCGGCCAGACCCTGTCGATCCTGGGCGACAATACATCCAACCTGGACTTGCTGGCGCAAGCAGCCGACATGCTGGAAGCCGCGCTCCCCGCCTACTCCAAGGACGCCGACCCGGAGGAGTGGGCCAATATCAATTACGACCTCGGCTTTGCCCTCTACAGCCAGGGCCGGATTGGTGGCGACGCCACGTTCTACGCCAAGGCCGTGGAGAGCTTCGAGACGGCAGCGCGGATCTACGACGGTTTTCCCAACCGCATGCAATGGGCGCGCACCAAGGGCGATATCGGCAATGCCTTGCTGATGGCCGCGGACGGCAAGGACGTCGAGTTGCTCACCCGCGCGATTGCCGCCTATGACGCAGCGCTCAGCGTGGTAACGCGCGAGAATGCGCTGGCTGTCTGGGAGAACAATCAGAACAATCTCGCCGGCGGGCTGTCGAGTCTTGGTTACTGGGCGAACGATGTCGGCAAGCTGAAACGAGCCGCTCAGATCTACCGCGACCTCGCCACGGTGCGAACGATCGCCCGCGATCCCGATCTCTGGATCACCAACCAGACCAGTCTCGCGCAGACGCTGAGCATGATCGCGGCCCGCGAGCCTTCGGCTGAATTGTACGAGGAGACGATTGTCGTCAACCGGGCGCTTGCCGAGCAGCTCGGTCGCGACCGCGATCCCGAACGTTGGGCCAATGCGCGCAACGAGATGGGCTATGCCTTGACCATGGCCGGCCGCGCCGAAAACAATGTCGCGCATTTCGAGGAGGCGGTGTTGGTCCTGCGCGAGGCGATCGTGGCGCAAAAGAAGATCAATTCGGTGCCGGCTGTCGCCTTCACGCAGGACAGCCTGTGCGACGTGCTGGTTGATCTGGGCGCCGCCCACAAGGACAAGGCGATGGCACAGGAAGCGATCGCCGCATGCCAGGACGCGCTCGTCATCTTCCGTGACAAGAAGATGGACGATCTCGCCGCCGGTTCCGAAAAAAACCTCGCCGAGGCACAGGCGTTGCTGGCCGAGTTGCATTAATCCGAGCCCGCGCTCCCGGATGCGGGCGAATGGTGGGCACGCCAGCGTTCACGCTGTTGTGCAAGCAGATGTCACCGGCTCGCCATGGCATGACAGAGATGCGATGTGGCAGTATCGGCTTGTGCGCCGGTCGCCACCCGTCATTCAGGGCGACAGGTAATCATATTCCGTTGGAGCGCCAGATGACCCTATTCACCCGCCGCGGGCTTCTGAAAACGGCTGCGGTTGCCGGCGCTGGCGGCGTCGGGCTGGCAGCAATGACCAGGCTCAGCGGTTGGGCAGCTGTCACACCTGAGCCGGTGGTGCTCAAGACGGCAAAGATCCAGGCCAGGTTCATGGATGCGGGCGAGACCCGGGATGTCCTGACGTATGGTGAATCAGGCATGCCGCCTGTACTGCGGATGAAAAAAGGCGAGCCCTTTGCCGCGCGTCTCGTCAACGCCATCGACGACCCGACGACCATCCATTGGCACGGCATTCGCGTTCCAAACAAGATGGACGGTGTTCCCTTCCTGGTTCAGCCCTACGTCTACACCGGCGATCATTTCGACTACGCCTTCACCCCGCCCGACGCCGGCACGTTCTGGTATCACCCGCATTGCAACACGCTGGAGCAGATGGGCCACGGCCTGACGGGCGTGATCGTGGTCGAAAACCCGGGCGATCCGAAATTCGATGCGGAGGCAATCGTCAATCTGCGCGACTGGCGCCTCGGCGACGACGCGCAGTTCATCCAGCAATTCCGGCCGCGCGATGCCGCAAAAACCGGAACCTATGGCACGGTGCGCACCGCCAACTGGCTCGACCAGCCGCAATTCGACGCGCCGGCCGGCGGGTTGGTGCGGCTGCGGGTCGCCATCACCGATGTCACCCGCATCTACGCCTTTCGCGTCGAGCGTGGGGAGGCCGCGGTCATCGCGCTGGACGGCAATCCGGTGCCGCAGCGTTTTGCGCCCGATGCTTTGCTGCTCGGACCGGGGCAGCGCATGGAGCTCGCCATCCGCATGCCTGACCAGGAGGGCGCGATCGTCAGCCTGGGCGACATCAGAGGCACCAAACCCAAGGTCCTCGCCACCTTGCGCGCCACCGGCAGCTCGCTCAAGCGCGATTTGCGCGACCTCGCACCGCTGGAAGCCAACCCGGTGCCGGAGGTGGATCTCGCCAGCGCGAAACACATCGCGCTCTCGCTCAGCGCCACGGCGGAAAACGTGCCGAGCGACAGCATATGCGGCACGCTAGGCTACTCCTTCTGGGCCATCAACAAGGTACCGTGGCCGGGCGACACGCCGGACCCGACCGCGCCTTTGGCCGAGCTGAAGCTCGGCAAAAGCTATGTCATCGACATGGAGAATTTGACGCCGCAATCGCATCCGATGCATCTGCACGGCATGAGCTTCAAGGTGCTGTCGTCGTCGACACGCCAGGTTCAGCCGGTCATCTCCGACACCTATCTCATGCAGCCCAACGAGAAGGTTCAGCTCGGTTTCGTCGCGGACAATCCCGGCGACTGGCTGCTGCACTGCCACATCATCGAACATCAGAAAACCGGCATGACGAGCTATATCAGGGTGGTTTGACGCCGAGGCGGGTCAATCAGCCTCTACTGGGGTTGGCCTCACCTGCCGGGCCTGTTGCCGGAGAAATTGCCGCCGTCCGCTGGTTTCGTTGGCAAAGCGGGGCCGTTCCCTGCTATTCCCGCCTGCAATCAAGAAGCCGTGGACACGCTTGCATGACCAATGTCGCCCTGACCGGACTGGCCCGCGATCTCGCCAGGCGCGCCGCCGAGGGCCGCCCGGTGCGCATCGGCGTCATCGGCTCCGGCGAAATGGGCACCGACCTGGTCACGCAAGGCATGCTGATGCCCGGTATCGAGATCTGCGCCATCTCGACGCGGCGTCCGCACACGGCGCGCGACGCCATCCGCATCGCCTATGGCGACGAGGCGATGGCGGTCGAGGCCGACATGGGTTCGAAAGTCACCGCGGCGATCGAGGCCGGGAAAATCGCCATCACCTCGAACGAGATGCTGGTCACCAATCCGCTGATCGACGTCGTGATCGACGCCACCGGCAAGCCTGGTGTCGCCGCCGATTTCGACTTGAAGGCGATGGAGCACGGCAAGCATCTGGTGATGATGAATGTCGAGGCCGACGTCACGATCGGCTGCTACCTCAAGCAGCAGGCAGACCGGCTCGGCGTCGTCTATTCGGTCGGCGCCGGCGACGAGCCGTCGAGCTGCATGGAGCTGATCGAGTTTGCCTCCGCGCTCGGCTACACCATCGTCTCGGCTGGCAAGGGCAAGAACAACCCGCTCAACCACGATGCCGTTCCGGATGACTATCGCGAGGAAGCCCTTCGCCGCAACATGAACCCGCGCATGCTGGTCGAGTTCGTCGACGGCTCGAAAACCATGGTCGAGATGTGCGCCATCGCCAACGCCACCGGGCTGGTGCCCGATGTGCCGGGCATGCACGGGCCTAAGGCCGACCGCGACCAGCTGGCCAAGGTGCTGATACCGCGCGCCGATGGCGGCATCCTGTCGAAGAAGGGTGTTGTCGACTACACGATCGGCAAGGGTGTGGCGCCGGGCGTCTTCGTCATCGTCGAGGCGACGCATCCACGCATCGTCGAGCGCATGGACGATCTGCATATCGGCCACGGCCCCTATTACAGCTTCTTCCGGCCCTACCATCTGACCTCGCTGGAAGTGCCGCTGACGGCAGCGCGTATCATGCTCTACGGCCGCCCCGACATGGTGCCGCTGCCGAAGCCGGTGGCCGAGGTCTGCGCGGTCGCCAAGCGCGATCTCGCCATGGGCGAGACCTTCGATGCCATCGGCGAGACTTGCTACCGCTCATGGACCATGACCGTCGAAGAGGCGCGCGCCAATCGCGCAGTGCCGGTCGGCCTGCTCGAAGGCGGCAAGGTGCTGAAACCGGTGAGGAAGGGCGAACTGCTCACCGCCGACAATGCTACGCCCGACCGCACGACGAGGCTGTTCGCTTTGCGGAAGCTGCAGGATGATATGCTCTACGGGGCTGAGATGGCATGAACAGGCCAGATCTCTGGCTTTGTCATGACAAGATCACTATATTGTAGTGACAGCGAACGGAGGCTTCCAGAATGAATCTCCAAATCAGAGACCCGCGCGCCCGTGACCTCGCCCGGCAGCTTGCCGAAAAGCGAAAGATTTCCTTGACCGAAGCGGTGATCGAAGCGCTCGAATCCGAACTTCAGCGCGAACGTGAACAGGTTCCGCTGGCTGAGCGGCTGGCCGCCATATCGAACGATCTGAAGGCCAAGGCGGGAAGCGGCGGCAGGGATTTGACTAAGGATGAGATCGACGAGATGTGGGGACATTCCTGATGTTCATCGACACCTCGGTGGTGATCGCTGTCCTCGCCGGAGAGGAAGACGCCGCCGATTGGAGCCGCCGGATCGGGCAGGCCTCGGTACGGATCACATCTCCGCTGGTCGTGCTCGAAGCGGCGATGCGGCTTTCATCGAAGTTGGTGGTGGAGCCGCTCTTCGCCGAAAAGGCGATAGAGGACTTCCTGCGTGAGGCCGAGATCGAGGTGGTTCCGATCGAAATCGGTGATGCCAAGCTCGCGATCCAGGCTTTTTCGACCTATGGCAAAGGTCGCGGCCACCCGGCTCAGCTCAATCTCGCTGACTGCCTGTCATATGCCTCGGCAAAAAGCTGTGGGATGCCCTTGCTCTACAAAGGGAAAGACTTTTCCCACACCGATCTGGCCTGATCCTACTCCCCCAGTTCTACGATTCGGCCAGCAGCTTCGTCAGCCGGTCCCGCCCAGCAGGCCAAATGCTGCCGCGCTCTCGCCATGGGGCTGTTGACCTGCTCGCGCATGATCATTGCGCTCGTGCTGACGACGCAGACCATCGGCTGCCATTGTATGATCGATTCATACAGTCTGTCTTTTTGATCCGGGTTTTTCAAACGATGCCGAGATGCCAATCTCGATCAGCTGAACCCCCATTGAGGATTGAAATCTTGCAAACCATTTGGACAAGACGCGAGACGATGAAAACCCTTCTGGCAACGGGCATGGTTGCCATGCTTCAGCCTCTGGCTTTTGCAGCCAGGGCCGCCGCCAAGCTGGAATGGACCTATTTTCAGGCTGACGAGAATGGTTTCCGCCGCACGCCGGTGCTGCTGACCGGGGAAAAAGAAGCCATCCTCCTCGACGGCGGATTTACCCTGTCCGATGGCCGTGCGGTCGCGGATGCGAGCAAGGCGACGGGCAAGACCCTGACGACGATCTATGTCAGTTGCAGCGACCCTGACTATTATTTTGGCCTGCGTCCCGTCGCGGATGCTTTCCCCGGCGCCAAGATCATCGCGGCCGCTGCGACGGTGGCGGCCATCAAAGCCAATGTGCAAGCCAAGCTGGATGTCTGGGGCCCGCAGCTCAAGGACAATGGACCGAAGGTCCTGGCGGATGTCGTCATTCCCGAGGCATCCGATATCACCTCACTTGAAGTCGAAGGAAACAAGATCGAGATCGTCACCGTCGCCGATCTGAAAGACCGCCGCTATCTCTGGGTGCCCAGCCTTGAAGCGGTGTTCGGCGGCGTGCTGATCTCGTCCGGCGTACATGTCTGGGTTGCCGACGAGCCAACCGTAGACGACCGCAAGAAATGGATTGCCGCGCTCAACGAAATCGCGTCCCGCAAACCCAACATCGTGGTGCCGTCCCATCAGGTAGCCGGTGCACCGGACGGTCTGGCGGCCGTGGAATTCACCCGCGCCTACCTCGAAGCTTTCAATAAGGAAGCCGAAAAAGCGAAATCCAGCGTCGAGCTGATTGCAGCGATGAAGCGGCGCTATCCTGATCTTCTTGACGTCTCGTCGCTGGAACTGGGAGCAAAGGTCGCCAAGGGTGAAATGAAGTGGGGCTGATACGGTTGGCCCGGGGCTAAGGCAGGAGCACACGGGCCACCTACAGCCCTGACGTATCGCGAACGGTTTACTTCCCCAATTCCACCGACCGCAGCCGTGCCGCTTCGACTGCTTCGGTCAGCAGCTTCGTCAGCCGGTCTTCGCCCATCAGCACGGCAAGGGCGGCTGCCGTGGTTCCGTTGGGGCTGGTCACCTGCTGGCGCAGGACGCCGGGCTTCTCGCCGCTTTCGGCAGCGAGTGCAGCAGCGCCATAGACGGTCTGCATGGCAAGCAGCCTGGCGGTCTCGGTCGGCAGCCCGGCCTTCTCGGCTGCAACCGTAAGCGCCTCGATGAAATGGAAGATGTAGGCCGGACCGGACCCCGAAACCGCCGTCACCGCGTCCATCAGGCCTTCGTCGTCGATCGTCGTCACCACACCGCTCGCCGACAGCAGCTCGGCAACGAAACGCCTGATGTCGTCGGTCACCAGCGGGTTGGAATAGACCACCATCATGCCCTTGCCGATCGCGGCCGGCGTGTTGGGCATGCAGCGGATGACAGGCGCGAGATGGCCGAGTATGTGCTCGAAGGTGGCGACCGGCGTGCCCGCGGCGATGCTGACGAAGGTGGTCCTGCCGTCGCCGAAGCGCTTGTAGGCGGCGGTGACGTCGCGGATCACCTGCGGCTTGACGGCGATGACGACGAGGTCGGGCTCTGCGTCGGCGGGGATCCCGTTCGCGTCCGCGGCGACACTGCAACCGAGGTGCTCGGCGCGCTTGCGCAATTCGGCATTGGGCTCGACCACGAACACGGCTTGCGGGGCAAGCTTGCCGGATTTCAGCCAGCCCGCAAGCATGGCGTAACCCATATTGCCGCAACCGGCGAGAACAAGCCTGATCGTCATTGAGAGCCCTCCGAGACAAGGGTTCTCCTTAGACGCTAGCGGGCAGACGGGAAAGCCCCTCAAGGGGTGCTGGATCAGGCCAGCCGGTCAAGGTCGCCGGCGCACCGCGATCGGCCGCAGCGACACTTGCCGCAGGCCAAGCGCGCCGAGCACGAAGAACAGCCAGACCGGGTCGCCGCGGTGGAAGAAGAAGCTTTCGAGGAAAGCGTTCAGCGCCGTGAACAGCACCACCATCATGAAGAAGTCACCGAGATAGATGTTCTCCTTGCGCGGCGGGATGCGCATGTAGTCGCGCAGCGGCGCGATCAGGAAATTGTAGACGGCAACGCACAGCGCCGGGATGCCCATCAGCACCGCAATGTCGAGATAGCCGTCATGGCCATGCACGATGGTCCGGATGTCCCAGGCCCGGTCGAAGGGCTGGTCCTGGCTCAGCAGCAGCGGCGTGCCCCAGAAGCTTTCATAGCCGTAGCCGGTCCAGGGCTTCTTCGCCAGCATCTCGCCGGAGAACTCCCACAGCGTCGTGCGCCCGGTATAGGTGAGGTCGGGGAAATAGATGGCCGCCAGTTCCTTCACCGGCGGGATGAAGACGATGCCTAAGGTGCCGATGGCCGTCGCAATGATCGCCAGTGCAAACAGGACCGGCGTGCCGAACCGCATGCCGATCAGGCCCGGCAGCACGACGATCAGGATCGAGAACGGCACCAGGCCGGCCGTCGTCTTGGATCCGGTGTGCAGCATGAAGATCATCGCCGCGCCGAAGATCGCCACGCCCCAGAATTTCTGGCCGCGCCGGAAGAGATAGAGGCCGGCGAAGCTGAAGCAGGCCATGATTGGTCCGGCAATGTTCTTGTGGGCGAACACACCACGCCACAGGCCGGCATGTTCGGGCTCCTGCGAATCGGCCGTATGCAGGGCCTCATGCGGAAAGACGATGAGGCCGATATAGGACAGGCCGATAACGACGATCGCGCAGAATATGATGACTTTCGAAAAACTGTCGGCATCGCGCGGCAGCACCAGGACCGTCGCTATCGTCAGAACGCCAAGCAGCGTGAAGAAGGCCGCGCGCATGGCCGAGGACGGGTCGGTCGCGTTGATGACCGAAAGCATGAAAAAGCCGAGCATCAGAATCCAGGACGGGCTGAGCAGCGAGCGCACCACCTTGGGGTCGGCGAACGTCAGCAGTGAGAAGATCGAAATGGCGCCGAGCGAACTGAAGCCGAGCTGGTTGACGATGTCGCCGCCGTCGCCGGTCAGTTCCGCGCCTGCCGGCTGAAACGGCCGGAACGACACGATGACGACGGCAAACAACAGCGCGGCAATCGCCGTCGCCACACTGTTGCGGGTGACGATGCCGCCCAGCAGCAGCTCGTCAGTTCTTCTCAGGCTGCCTGTATTGCTCATTGGCGTATCCGAATTCGGCAAGCACGCGGCCGAGCGAGACATAGACGGGGTAAAGCGCCGTCGACAGCGATCCTGTCCGCGCCAATTTGATTGCGCCGCGCACGGGCGAGGCTATCAGCAGCGCCAGGCTTTTTGCAAACACCTTGGCGCCGGCGAATGGCATGCCGGCGCGCTTCTTCTTTTCGACCAGCGTCGAGATTACACCGTTGCGTAAGGATCGGGCGCGGATCCAGTCAGCCTCGACGCGCCGGGCTGGAACGCCTTCGCGCACCTTTGCCTCGGCGCACCAGCCAAGCACGAAACCTTTCTGCGCCGAGCGGCTGAGGAAGTCGGAATCGCCGCCGCCCATGAAGTTGAACCGCAGGTCGAGGAAGGGTGGCCCCATGATGGTGAGCACATTGCGCCCGACCAGAAGGTTGCCAGAGGAATAGAGTGCGGCCACGCGCCCGGTCTGGCGATAGGGCGGCGCAAACACCGGGTGCTCGGCCCATTTGGCGTGAGCAGGATCGGTAAACACCGGCACCTGCGGGCCACCGACAATGTCGGCGCCAAGCGTCTCCGCCGTCCTGCACATGCGCTCCAGCCAGTCCGCGTCGGCGATCTCGTCATCGTCGATGACCAGCAGGTGGCGGAAATCCGGAAAATGCAGGATCGCCGTCTGCCAGCCAGCATTGTAGGCACTGCAATTGCCCCGCTCATGCGCGATGATGACCATGCCCTTCATATCGTCGCGTTCGAACAGCGGCACGGCCGCCTGGGCGCCCTCACGCGCCTCGGCCTCGTTTTCGATGACGATGACGGCGAAGCGCCGGCTGGTTTGCTGTGCCTTGAGCGACGCCAGCGTTTCGAGCAGCAGTTGCGGCCGCTTGAAGGTCGGCAGCGTGACGACGGCTTCCATCGTCTCTGCGGCGAGCCCCGGAGAGCGTCCCGCAATCGATACCGAACCGTCCGATGGCAAAGGGATCATCCGCTCCAGCCGCATGTTTTGAATCTGGCTTTCGATAACACCGCGACGATAACGTTTCGTTAATCACCTTTCGCAGCGGCGCCTGCCGGTCCGCGCCTTTCAGCCATTGCGTTGCGTGATTTAATCAAGGGTTCACCCAGCTTTGCTAGTGGCTGACGCCTGGATAGGTGAGATGCATCTGCTGTTCGCCACATCGATCGTGCCCGACGGCGCTCTCGCTTCGGGCTATGAGATCGCCAATGCTGCGATCATCGCCGCCTTGCGGCGCGCCGGCGTGCGCGTCACCGTCATCGGCTTCATCTGGCCGGGCAAGGCGCCCAGCGACCCCGAAAACACCATCGTGCTCGGCGCCGTCGACGTGCGCACGGAAAGCGCCTCGGCGCGGCAGAAGCTCGCCTGGCTTGGCAAGGCGGTGCTGTCAGGGCTCACCTTCGCTTCCGTGAAGCTGCGCGCGGTTTCCGACAGCGAAGTCCGTGCCGCGATCGAGCGCGCCGGTCCCTTCGACGGCTATGTCCTGAATTCGGTGCAGTTCGCCGGCGCCTTTGAAAAACTGTTCGCCGACCGTCCCTCGATTTTCGTCGCCCACAATGTCGAACATGGTTCGGCCAAAGAGAATGCGGCAGCAGCAAACAGTCGCTTCCAGCGCCTGCTGTTTGCCCGCGAGGCCAGGCTGCTCAAGACCATGGAGGAGCGGCTCTGCCGCCGGGCTCGCTTCGTCTTCACGCTGGCCGAGGAAGACCGCGCCGCACTCGGCGTTGCCAGCGACGACCGCTCGGCGGTGCTGCCGCTGGTGACCACAGCCACGGCGCCAAAGCCGGTCAAGCCGCGCCGCATCGATTGCGACGCGGCGCTGATCGGCACTTGGACCTGGCAGCCGAACCGCATCGGCCTCGACTGGTTCCTGGAAAAAGTCGTGCCGCATCTTCGCCGGAGCTTTCGCATCAGGGTCGCCGGCAACATGCCGTCGGATATCACCTCTGCCCATCCCGGTGTCGAATTTGTCGGCCGCGTGTCCGACGCCCAGAATTTCGTGCGCGGCGCCGCCGTCATTCCACTGATCAGCACCGCGGGCAGCGGCGTTCAGCTCAAGACCATCGAAACCTTCGAGCTCGGCCTGCCGTCGGTCGCCACCAGCCGTTCGCTGCGCGGCATCGATCATCGCCCGGCAAATTGCTTCGTCACCGACGATCCGGCCGCCTTCGCCGGCGCGCTGGAGGCAGCGGCGGCCGATGTCAAGGATGTCGATGGCAGCGCCTTTCACCGCCGGCAGATCAAGGCACTGGATGCCGCCATCAGGCTCGGCCTGGAAAAGCTCGGGTCGGTGGGGGAGGAGGTGTTTGCATGAACATGCACACCGCCCGCGCCGCCTTCGGGCTCGATACGCTGAAGACGATCCTTGGCATTTCGGTCCTTGCCATCGGCTGGGATGACGCGATCGCGCTGCTCGCTCGTCTGATTGCCGAGCGGCGCTTCACCAAGGTCAGTTTTCTCAACGCTCACAACGCCAACATCGCCTCTACCGATCCGGTCTTTGCCGAGGCGCTCGACGATTTCCTCATCCTGCCTGACGGCGTTGGCGTCGATCTGGCGGCAAAGCTGCTCTACGGCGCGCCGTTCCCGGACAATCTCAACGGCACTGATCTCATTCCGGCCTTTCTGCAGGCATCGGCGAGGCCGCTGACCGTCGGGTTGCTTGGCGCCACCCGCGCCAACGCCGAGGCGGCGTCGGTCAGGCTAGCCGCTCTGGCGGTGCAGCACGAATTCGTCGTCATCCATGACGGCTATTTCTCCCCCGCCGAAGAGCAGGCGATCGTCGATCGCATCGAGGCATTGCGGCCCGACGTGCTGCTTGTGGCCATGGGCGTGCCGCGCCAGGAATTGTGGATCGCCCGTCATATCGATGCCCGCCACTGCACGCTGCCGATCGCCGTCGGCGCGCTGCTCGATTTTCTCTCCGGCACGGTGCCGCGGGCGCCTCTGTGGATGCGCCAGCTGAGGCTCGAATGGTTGTTCCGTCTGTGCATCGAGCCCGGCCGGCTGTGGCGCCGCTACGTCGTCGGCAATCCGGTGTTCCTGCTGCGTGTCGTCAGGCAGAAATTCTCGCGTCGGCCCGAGCCCGCCGGAGAGTTGCGGTGAACAGCCGCGTCGTGCCGAGCCCTGCAGCCGAGACCGGTGCCCTGCCGCAAACGCCGACGGCGGCGGTGGTGACCGCCAGTTATGCGCCGGATTTCGAACGCTGCCGCCTGTTGTGCGAGACCCTCGACCGCCATGTCTCCGGCGTGGCGCATCATTACATTCTGGTCGAGCACCGCGACGTGGCGCTGTTTCGCCAGTTGGAAAACGACCGCCGCAGCGTTGTCGACGAGCGCGACCTGCTGCCGCGCTGGCTGCGTGTGTTCGACGATCCGATGAGCCTCTTTCGCCGTCGCATCTGGCTCAGTTTCAAGACCCAGCCGCTGCGCGGCTGGCATGTGCAGCAGCTGCGCCGCATCGCCATCGCTGCGCATGCTGGAGAAGACGTGCTGGTCTTCTGCGATTCCGACGTCGCCTTCCTCAAGCCATTCGATCTGAGCGCCTTCTGGCGCGACGGCAAGGTGCGGCTGTTCCGGCGCGACGGCGTGCTGTCGAGCGACGGTCACGACGAGCATCGCATCTGGTCGCGCAATGCGGCCTCGGCGATTGGTATCGATGCATCCGAGGTTTCGAACCACGACTATATTTCGACGCTGATCGCCTGGCGCCGTCAGACCGTGACGGCGATGTGCGCCGAGATCGAGAAGGTGCACGCGCGCGGCTGGGTCGAGGTCATCGCTTCAGTGCGCCGGTTCTCCGAATGCATGATCTATGGCCGCTATGTCGACGATGTGCTGGGGGGCGCCGGCCATTTCCACGGCTCGGAGGAATTCTGCCGCGTGCATTGGACCGGGGAGGCGCTGTCGGATGACGAATTCCGCAGCTTCGTCGCCGCTATGGCACCGGGGCAGGTGGCGATCGGCATGCAATCCTTCATCGGCACCGATATCGGCCGCATCCGCCGCCTGATCGGATTGGCTTAGATTGCCTTGGCGGGCTTGCGCAGCGCCGAATAGGTCAGCAGCGCCGAGGCGAGATAGAGCAGCAGGAAGACGACATTGAGCGATACGACAAGCCTGGGCGTGTCGGCAATCGTGGTCAGCACATAGGTCAACAGCACCGCCTTCAGCCCCGCCAGCAGGCCGAGGTTGAGCGCCCTGAGCGCGGTCTGGCCGCGCGCGAACAGCAGCTCGGCCTGGTATTCGACCAGGTTGCGCAGTCCCGGCACGCCGATTGCCAATGCCACCAAGGGCGCCGCCTCGGCGACATTCCGGCCAAGTGCATTGGGGAAGAAATGCAGCACGATGCCGAGTGCGGCCAGCGCCAATGTCGATACCAGGAACACGCCGGCTTCGATACCGCTCTTGACCCGCAGTCGCGACAACAGCTCCGGCGACCGCATCATCTTCTGCACCAACATCATCGAGAAGGTGCGGATCGGTATTGCCGTTAGGTCGACCAGCCGCATGATGATGGCATAGATACCGGCCAGATGCGGCCCGCCGATCGCCAGCACGAGCAGCTTGTCGAATTCCGACTGCAGGTAGAACAGCACTTCGGCTCCTGCAACATAGATCGAATCGGCAAGCCGCCTGAGATAGAGCTCGGTGCGCAGCCTCAGCCGCTGGCGTGGATAATAGAAGCCGAAGGCCAGCAGCAGCGAGGCGGCGTTGGCGCCGATGTAGAACAATGACCAGATCCAGACGCTGTGCTGCCCCGACAGCATGAACAGCACGGCGCCCAGCGCACGGAACGCCGTGGTCACGATCGACAGCACCGCGGCGCGGCCGAATTTGCCGAGCCCGTTGTTGACGATCAGCACCACCTCGACCGGCCGCCACAAAAGCGCTTCGGCAAAGACGATTGCGGCAAAGACGGCCAGAGGCACGGTGCTGGCGAAGAAGATCAGGTAGACGCCCCACGAGGCGGCCGCCAGCAGCGGCAAGGACACGGCGCCAAGCAAAAGGAAGCCGGCGGTGAAGGTGCCGATCAGATTGGGGCGGATGGTGGCTGTGCGGTAAAGCGCCGAGATGAAGCCGAAGGCGAGGATGCGCGACAGCATGACGCCGGCCGCCGAGGCGGTGGCGAACATGCCGAACTCGGCAATCGACAGCGTGTTGGCAAGTGCAATGAAATAGGCGAGCGAGAACACCAGCCGCCCGCCGGCGCCGCTGATCGCTGAAAGATAGTCGCGAACCAGCCCCCGTCTTTCGGCAAGGAAGGTGCCGATGCGGGCGAGTGTCCGCCTTTGCGGTATGTCGCTGGCCTGCGTCATATCGAGGAAAGCCGTAAGCCGGAAAGCTTAACGTGCGGTTCTGACGCCATTTTACAGATCCCGGCAATGCGTGGCGAAGCGAGAAACTTTCACTTGCAGACTTCGGAAATTAACCTTTTGTTTCCCATGCCTGTTTAGCGTGACTTAACGATTGGCCGACCGCCGCTCCCGCGCCGTCGAAGGTAAAGTTTCGAGACAATGGTCGACAGGGAAAACCGTGAAGACTGGAGGCGCGAGCGCTCCCTCCTGGCGCTCGGCAAAGCCGTGCGCGGCGATGAGGCGGCGGATGCGTCGGCGGTCTCCATCGGTGACCGGGCCGATCCGTCATGGCGCGAGGATGCCGCCACGCGTCACCGCATAGCCCGCTCGCAACGCGAGGCGCGGTCGAATCCGGCGCCAACGTCACCGCCCGAGCCGCCGCAGTTCCAGGCCGACGGCGAACCCGTTTCGGCCGCCAGCGCGCGTGAGGAGCCTGTTTCCGGCCGGCGTCAGGAGCCTCGCTCCCGCGCGGCCTATGAGCCCCGCTCTTTCCACGAGCAGCAACCGGACCGCGACGACGATGACGGGCAGGAATGGAAACCGCTGATCGATCCGCTCCAGGTCGTCCGCGGCATTAGTCGTTCCAAGTTGCTGATCGTCTCGACGACGATATTGGGGACGGTGCTCGGCGTCGCCGTCGCCGTTTCGACACCGAAGAAATACGAAGCCACCACACAGATGGTCATCGAGCCAGGCGACCTGAAGCTTTCCGACAACGATCTCACCCAACCGGTCGGGCAGCCCGATGCGGCGCTGGCTGTTGTCGAAACCCGCATCAAGATGGTGACATCCGGCAAGGTCCTCGACAAGGTCGTGGCCGATCTCAATCTCGTCGACGATCCGGAATTCAACGGACAGGGCTCTGGCGGCCTTGGCGTCCTGTCGCTCATTCGCTCGATACTGTCGCGCCAGGATGGCCCTGGCGGCGGCGGTGAAGTGCGCCGCCAGGCACTGGCGGTCGGCAATCTGGCCAAGAGCCTGTCGGTTGAGCGCAGCGGCAAGAGCTTTGTCGTTTCCATCAGCGCCACCACTCAAAGCGCCGACAAATCGGCGGAGATAGCCAATAGGACCAGGGACGTTTTCCAGCAGGAGGCGGCCCAATACCAGTTCGGGATGGCCGGGCGCGCGACGGACCAGCTGACGGCCAAGCTCGATGACCTGCGCAAGAATGTCGAGACAGCGGAGCGCAAGGTCGAGGATTTCAGGGCCACGCATGATCTCGTCGACGCGCAGGGCCATCTGATCAGCGACGACCAGATGCTGAAGCTCAACGAGCAGCTCTCAGTCACCCGGGCCCGTACGCTGGAACTCAATGCCCGGGCCGCGTCGGCGCGTTCGCTGGACGTCAATTCGGTCATCAACGGCACGTTGCCGGAAGAAATCAATTCCAACACGATGAGCGAACTGCGCGCGCAATATGCAGCTTTGAAGCAGGAGGCCGACCGCGCCGCCGTGCGTCTGGGACCGCGTCATCCCGAATACCAGGCGCTTAGTGCCCAGCTCGGCGGCTCGCGCGAGCGCATCGCAGGCGAACTGCGCCGCATCGCCTCGTCGCTACAGGTCGATTTGAAGCGCTCGGTCCAGCTCGAGCAGGATCTCGCTTCCCGCCTGGCTCAGGCAAAGGTCCAGAGCGGCGACGTCAACAGCGATCTGGTCAGCCTGCGCGAACTGGAGCGCGATGCCACCGCCAAACGCTCCGTCTACGAACAGTACCTTCTGCGCGCCAAGGAGACCGGCGAACAGCAAAACATCAACACCACCAACATCAATCTGATGACCCCCGCGCAACCGCCGCTCGAACCCAACGGACCGTCGCGGGCTGTAATAGCGCTGGCCGGCCTGCTGCTCGGGCTTGCTTCGGGCATCGGTGTCGGCGCCATGCGCGGCGCCTTTGCCAGCCTGCGCGGCGCTGCCAATTCGCGTTCGCGCGGCAGAATGGACGAGCGCCGCCCTCCGGTCGAGGACAAGGTCTATCGCGCGCCGCTGCCTGTGGCGCCGCCACCGGCAGCACCTCCGGTGTTGCCGACCGCGGCCGTTCCCGCCCGGAGCCCAGGTCTGTTCGACGGACTGTTCTCGGCGATGCGCAAAGCCGCGCCGGGTAGCGGGACGTCAGGCGAACCTGTCGAGACCTACCGCGCCCAACCAGCCGCCGAATATACAAGGCCGGTGCAGGAGCCTGTGGGCTATCGCCAGCCGGACTTCCGGAACGAGGTTCCGCACGCCAAATCCCCTGCGCAGCAGCCTGGCTACGCGCAGCCTCGTCAGCCGGCTGACTATGCCTATTCGCAGGCTCAGCCGATGCCCGTGGCGTCCGGGCCGTGGTCTTCTCCGCAGCCCGCTGGGGCGGCGCCGGAAGACCAGCAGGCGCAAATCGACGATATCCGCGCCAGCCTGCGCGAATTTCGCGAAGCGGTGCGCGAACTCACCGAAAGCCGTTCGCACCGCCGCTATTTCTGAGCAATTCCAGGAAAAGTGTGAAACGGTTTTCCCGGGAAAAGCGCGTAGCGCGCTTTCCCTTGGGAATTGCGTCAAAACAAGAAATAGAGCGGTTCAGCCTTTCCGTGAAAGGATGAGTCGCTCTGAGCCCGTCAGCACAGAATAAAAGCTGCCGGTTTCGAGTTTACGGCATGTGACGGCGCTTTGACGGGATTGCTTAGGCCAAATTTCGTGACAATGCCGCGCAGCATGGCGCCCAAAAAACGCTGCCGTCGGGCTTTACCCGAATGGGCGGAACGTTTGGAACAACGACATGCACGAAGCAACGTTCAAGGCGCGCGCCGCGCCTTGGCTGGAATGATGTCGAGGATGGTTCATGGCCGAAGTGATTGACGGAAAGATCGTCGCCGCAGACGTGGTTCAGAAGGTCAAGGCCTTGACCGAGGACCTGGTCGCCAAGGGAAAGGCCCAGCCCGGCTTGGCGGTGGTCATCGTCGGCGAGGATCCGGCAAGCCAGGTCTATGTCGCGTCGAAGTCGCGCACCGCCAAGGAATGCGGCTTTCATTCGCTGCAGCACACACTGCCGGCCGACACGTCCGAAGCGGCACTGCTGAAGATCATCGGCGAACTCAACGCCGATCCGGCCATCAACGGCATTCTGGTGCAGCTGCCGCTTCCCGCCCATATCGATGCCGGCAAGATCATCCAGGCCATCGCGCCACAAAAGGATGTCGACGGCTTTCATTTCATCAATGTCGGCAAGCTCGGCACCGGCGAACTCGAAACAGCCTTCGTGCCCTGCACGCCGGCTGGCTCCATGCTTTTGATCGAACGCGTGCGCGGCAAGGATCTTTCCGGCCTCAACGCGGTCGTCGTCGGCCGCTCCAACATCGTCGGCAAGCCGATGGCAAATCTGTTGCTTGCCGCCAACTGCACCGTCACCATTGCCCACAGCCGCACCAAGGATCTGCCGGCGCTGGCCCGCACAGCCGACATTCTGGTTGCCGCCGTCGGCCGGCCCGAAATGATCAAGGGCGACTGGGTCAAACCCGGCGCCACCGTGATCGATGTCGGGATTAACCGCATTGCCGCACCCGAGAAAGGCGAAGGCAAAACCCGCCTCGTCGGCGATGTAGCCTATGCCGAAGCGGCCAAGGCCGCCGGCGCCATCACCCCCGTGCCCGGCGGTGTCGGACCGATGACCATTGCCATGCTGATGGCCAATACGTTAGCCTCAGCCTACCTTGCGGCCGGCTTGAAGCGGCCTTCCTTCTGACCCAGAAAGCAGCTTCTTTGCCGAACCTTACTATTCCCTCTGAACGGCCGGTCGTGGATGATCCCGTTCAAGGGGGCCGGCAATTCGCGTTCCTGCTGGTCGACAAGTTTTCGATGTTTTCGTTGGCAGCGGCGATCGATACCTTCCGCTCGGCCAACCGCCTGCTCGGCCGCGATTTCTATGGCTGGACGACGGTCTCGGCCGACGGCGATCCCGTCATGGCCTCCAACGGCCTGCCGCTCAAGATCGACTATGCCGTCGCCGATTTGCCGCCGGTCGATATCCTGTTCGTGTCGGTGGGCCTGTCGGTCGAGTTCCCCGGCAAGAGCAAGGTGCTGGCGGCGCTGCGCAGCTGGGGCCGGCGCGGCAATGCGCTGGGCGCGCTGTCGGTGGGCTCTTACCTCCTGGCCGAAGCCGGTCAGCTCGAAGGTTATCGCTGCACCATCCATTGGGAAAACCGCGCCGGCTTCGTCGAGCGCTTTCCCGACATCAATTGCACCGGCAACGTCTTCGAGATCGACCGCAAGCGCTACACATGCGCCGGCGGCACCACCTCGATCGACCTGATGCTGGAGATCGTGCGTGGCGACTTCGGCTCGAACCTCGCCAACGGCGTTGCCAACCAGTTCCAGCATGAGCGCATCCGCTCCGCCGGCGACCGCCAGCGCGTCGGGCCGGAGCGCGACCTGACCGGCAAGTCGGAGAAGCTAAGGCGCATCGTCGAACTGATGGCCGACCATCTCGACGAGCCGCTATCAGCCGTGCAGCTTGCCAAATCGGCGGGCCTGTCGGTGCGCCAGGTCGAGCGCTTGTTCCTGCGCCATTTGAGCGTCACGCCCGGTCGTTACTACATGCGGCTCAGGCTTGAGCGGGCGCGCGAACTGCTGCGCCAGACCAACATGCCGATCCTCGACGTGGCCATTGCCACCGGCTTTACCTCGCACTCCTATTTCGCGCAGAGCTACCGGCTGCAGTTCGGCCGTCCGCCTTCCGAAGAGCGGCGCACCACGTACTGACGCGGTGCTGAGCCGGCCTCGGAACAGGCCTCGGCCGGCGCCGATCCTGTTACACGGCAACCGTTCGTAACCCGCTCCGGGGCTTGTGCCCGGACGCGCCGTCAAATAGCTTCCGGCGCGGATCAGAGGGCGGTCTCAAGGAGATTTCCATGGCGGGACTTTTGCGGAGCGTCGCTGCGGCGCTGCTCCTTTTGTCGATGACTTCGCTCGGCTTTGCCGCCAACAAGGTCATCATCATTCTTGACGCTTCGGGCTCGATGTGGGCCCAGATCGACGGCAAGCCGAAGCTCGAGATCGCGCGCGAATCGCTGAGAACCGTGCTGCAGTCGGTCCCGGGCGACGACGAGATCGGCTTCATGGCCTATGGCCACCGCGAAAAGGGCAGCTGCGACGACATCGAACTGATCGTGCCGCCGCAAGCCGGCTCGGCTAGCGCCATTTCGGCCGCTGCCGACAGCCTGAAATTCCTCGGCAAGACGCCGCTGACCGCAGCCGTCAAGCAGGCGGCCGAAGCTCTGAAATACACCGAGGACAAGGCGACCGTGGTCCTCATCACCGATGGGCTTGAAACCTGCGAAGGTGACCCGTGCGCGCTGGGCAAGGAACTGGAGGCCTCAGGCGTCGATTTCACAGTCGACGTCGTCGGCTTCGGCCTGACCGCTGACGAGGGCAAGCAGATCGCCTGCCTTGCCGACAACACCGGCGGCAAATATATCCAGGCCTCGGACGAGAAGGCGCTGCAGGAAGCACTGGTCGAAACCGTCGCCGCGCCGGCTCCGGCACCTGAACCCGCACCGGCGCCAGCCCCAGCTCCAGCCCCTGAACCGGCAAAGCCCGAATTCAATTTCATCCCGAGCGTGGTCATGGCCGAAGGCGGCGATCCGATCACCGACGGCAATGCCTGGGAGGTCTACAAGGCCAAGGCCGATGGCACGCACGGCGAGGCCGTCACCACCCAGTACAACAACTACGAGGCCAATCTCGAGCCGGGCGACTATGTCGTCGTCGCGCGCGCCGACGAAGCTCGGGCGGAACAGAAGGTCAAGATCGAGGCGGGCCAGGTCTACAAGCCGCTCTTCACCTTGAACGCCGGCACCATGCTCATCCATCCGAAGCCAAGCCAGGGCGCCGAGATCAGTGACGAAGCCGATGTCGACTTCGCCTTCCCGGGCGGCAGCACCACCCACTATGGCGACACCAGGATCATCGTGCCGGCTGGTGAGCAGAAGGTGACGGTTGCGATCGGCAGCGGCTCGGTGACCGAGAACATCCAGCTCGCCGCCGGGCAGACTGTGGAAAAAGACATAGTCGTCGGCGTCGGCCATGCCGCCGTCAACGCCTACTACACTGCAGGTGGCGACAAGGCCGACTCCTCGGGCATCAGCGTCCAGATCGTCAAGGCCAAGAAAAAGATCGACGGCTCGCGTGACGATGTCGCCCACTCCTATGGGCCCGACAGCAAATTCTGGCTGCCGCCGGACGATTATGTCGCGGTCACCTCGCTTGAGCTCGCAACCGTCGAGCAGCCTTTCAGCGTCAAGGTTGGCGACGTCAAGGACGTCAAGGTGACGCTCGATGCCGGCGTGCTGGTGATGTCGGCGCCGGGCGCCTATTCGATCGAGGTGCTGTCGTCGAAGAAGGATATCCAGGGCAACCGCAAGGCGCTCGGCCTGAACTATGGCGACACCTGGCAGCAGACTATCCCGGCCGGCGACTATGTCGTCCTCCGCCACATGCCCGATCAAGGCCATGACAAGGAAATGCCGGTGACGGTCAAGGCCGGCGAACGGAGCGAGATTACGGTTCAGCCGTAATCGCCATCCATCCCTCACCAAAGGGCGGCCTCAAACCGAGCTCGAGCCGCCCTTTTTACAAAATAGGCAATGATGCCTCAGGCCGTGCCGAAAGCACTGGCGCCGTGGTCGGCGCGGCCGACCAGCTGGCGGAAACCGGCGAACAGCTCGCGGCCGAAACCGAACTCGTTGCCGATGAGATCAATGTCGGCCGTGCGGCGCAGCGCGAGCTCGGGCCCCGGCACCAGCACTTCCAGCGTGCCGGCATCGGCGTCGAGCCGGATGATGTCGCCGTCATGGATCCTGGCGATCGGCCCTTCCTCGACCGCTTCCGGCGTTACATGGATCGCCGCCGGCACCTTGCCGGAAGCGCCAGACATGCGCCCGTCCGTGACCAGCGCGACGCGCTGGCCACGATCCTGCAGGATGCCGAGCACGGTGGTCAGCTTGTGCAGTTCCGGCATGCCGTTTGCCTTTGGGCCCTGGAAGCGGATGACGGCGATGAAGTCGCCGGTCAGCGTGCCGGCCTTGAAGGCTTCGTTCAGTCCCTGCTGGCTGTCGAACACCTTGGCCGGCGCCTCGATGACGCGGCGTTCCGGCTTCACGGCGGACGTCTTGATGACGGCGTGGCCGAGATTGCCGGCGAGCACTTTCAGGCCGCCGGTCGGCTGGAAGGCCTTCTTGAACGGCGCCAGCACCTTCTCGTCACCGCTCTGCAGCGGCGAGGCTTCACGCACGACGCCGCCATCTTCGCCGAGCCGGGCCTCGACCGCATAGGGCCTCAGGCCTTCGCCCCATACCGTCTGCACATCCTCATGCAGGATGCCTTCGTCGAGCAATTCGCGGATCAGGAAGCCGAGCCCGCCGGCGGCATGGAAATGGTTCACGTCGGCAAGCCCGTTCGGATAGACGCGCGCGAGAAGCGGCACCGCTTCCGACAGGTCGGAAATGTCCTGCCAGGTAAGCGTGATGCCGGCCGCCGCGGCCATGGCGATGAGATGGATGGTGTGGTTGGTAGAGCCGCCGGTGGCGTGCAGGCCGACGACGCCATTGACGAAAGAGCGCTCGTCGATCATGCGGCCGACCGGCGTGTAGGCGTTGCCGAGCGCGGTGATCGCCAGGGCTCGCCTGGTCGCCTCGCGCGTCAGCGCGTCGCGCAGCGGCGTGCCTGGATTGACGAAGGACGCGCCGGGCGTATGCAGGCCCATGATCTCCATCAGCATCTGGTTGGAATTGGCGGTGCCATAGAACGTGCAGGTGCCCGGCCCGTGATAGGATTTGGACTCCGCTTCGAGCAGTTCTGCGCGTCCGGCCTTGCCCTCGGCATAGAGCTGGCGAACCTTGGCCTTCTCGTCGTTGGGCAGGCCCGTCGTCATCGGCCCGGCCGGCACGAACACCGCCGGCAGATGGCCGAAGGTGAGAGCCGCGATCACCAGCCCCGGCACGATCTTGTCGCAGACGCCGAGATAGACGGCGGCGTCGAACATGTTGTGCGACAGGCCGATCGCCGCCGACATGGCGATGACGTCGCGCGAAAACAGCGACAGCTCCATGCCGGGCTGTCCCTGGGTCACGCCGTCGCACATGGCGGGCACGCCGCCGGCCACTTGCGCGATGCCGCCAACTTCCTTCGCGGCTTCCTTGATCAGCGCCGGGAAGGTTTCGAAGGGCTGATGCGCCGACAGCATGTCATTGTAGGAGGTGATGACGCCGAGGTTCGGCACCTTGTCGGCGCCGAGCGCCAGCTTTTCAGACGGGCTGCAGACGGCAAAGCCATGCGCGAGGTTGCCGCAAGACAGGACGCCGCGGTTGGCGGTGCGGCTGGAGGCCTCGGCGATGCGGCCGAGATAGCGCTCGCGGCCGGCTTTCGAGCGTTGGCGGATGCGTTCCGTGATGGCTTCGATGTCGCGTCTGGCTGTCATGGTCGGTCCTTTCGAGCCCCGGAAGAACGTCCTCCACCGTCTGCCGGGACTACTTTGCGTGAAATCAGGGTGCCCAGAACACCTCTACCGGGGTGGGTGCCGCTTCGAGCACTTTGCGGATGGGCTTTTTCGCGCCCGGTCCCATCGCATCGTCGAAGGCGGTGCGCTTGTCCTCGCCTTCTATATGCAGCGCGATGAAGCCGGCGTCGACGATCCGCGCCAGCGGCAGCGTCAACCGGGGTTCGCCGGCGCTTGCCGCGTGAACCGGCAGCACGATCCTTGATGAGGCTGGGTCGAGCAAATCGCCGAGATTCTCGGCGTCGGGAAAGAACGAGGCGGTGTGGCCGTCGCCGCCCATGCCGAGCACGACGACATCGAGGGGCCAGGGCAGAGCCTTCAGCGCCGCATCGTCGGCCGCCGCGGCGGTCTCGATGCTTGCCGCCTCATGGTAGAGCGGCACGAAGTGCGCGGCAGCCGCCTTGTTCTGCAGCAGGTTGGCCGCCACCAGCCCCGCATTCGAGCGCGGCGAGGAGGCCGGCACGAACCGTTCGTCGACCAGCGTCACCGTCACCTTGTTCCAGGCGATCGGAATGGCCGAAAGTGCTGCAAAGAACTTTGCCGGCGTGGTGCCGCCGGAAACGGCAAGCAGGGCCGTGCCGCGCTCGTCGATGGCCTTGGTCAGGCGCGCCGCGACATTGCCGGCAAGGGCTGCCGCCAGATCCTGGCGCCCGGCAAAGCCGTTCCAGTTATAGACGGGCTCGCTCAATTGCTTTCGTGCCATGTCCGCCCGTCGCGTTCGATCAGCGCAATCGAGGCCGAGGGACCCCATGTGCCGGCCGTATAGCCTTGCGCCTCCTGCCTGGCGCTTTCCCAGGCGTTCTGGATCGGGTCGATCCACTTCCATGCCGCCTCGACTTCGTCGCGGCGCATGAACAGCGTCTGGTTGCCGCGGATAACATCCATGATCAGCCGTTCATAGGCGTCCGGCGCGCGACCGTCGAAAGATGTTGCAAAGCTCATGTCGAGCGGGATCTGGCGCAGCCGCATGCCGCCCGGGCCTGGATCCTTGATCATGATGAACTGCTTGACGCCTTCGTCGGGCTGCAGCCGGATCACCAGTTGGTTGGCTGAGATCGGCCCGGCGCTGTCGCCGAAGATCGAATGCGGGATCGGCTTGAACTCGATGACGATTTCCGAAACGCGGGTCGCCAGCCTTTTGCCGGTCCGGAGATAGAACGGCACGCCGGCCCAGCGCCAATTGCCGATCTCGGCCTTGATGGCGACGAAGGTCTCGGTGGAGCTGTCTTTGCCGAGTTCCTCGACATAGCCTTTCACCGCGCCGCCTGCAGAGGCGCCGGCGCGGTACTGCCCGCGCACGGTGTGCTTGGGTGCCTCATTGCCGTTGATGCGCTTCAGCGCCCGCAGCACCTTCAGCTTCTCGTCGCGCACGGCATCGGCATCCATCGACGATGGCGCCTCCATGGCAACCAGGCAGAGCAGCTGCAGCATGTGGTTCTGCACCATGTCGCGCAGCGCGCCGGCCTTGTCGTAGTAGGTGACGCGGTCTTCAAGACCGACGGTCTCGGCCACCGTGATCTGCACATGGTCGATATGGGCAGAATTCCAAAGCGGCTCATAGAGCGCGTTGGCAAAGCGCAGCGCCATCAGGTTCTGCACCGTCTCCTTTCCGAGATAGTGGTCGATGCGGAAGATCTGGCTTTCGTGGAAGTCGTCTCCAACCACGTCGTTGAGCTTGCGCGCCGAATCGAGGTCGCGGCCGATCGGCTTCTCCAGCACGATGCGTGAATTCGGCGTGATGAGATTGTGGGCTTTCAGCTGGTGCGAGATGTCGCCGAACAGCGCCGGCGCAACCGCCAGATAGAAAGCGCGAATGCGGTCGCTTTCGCCGATCGCCTTTTTCAGCTTGTCGAAGCCGGCACCCGTCGTCGCGTCGGCCGATACGTAGGACAGCCGGGCAAGAAATGTCTTGAGTTCCTCGGCGTCGATGTCGGCCGGCTTCACATGCTGGGAAATCGCCTGCTTGGCGAAAGCCTGGAATTCCTCGTCGCTCATCTTGGAGCGCGAGGTGCCGATGATGCGGGTCGGCTCGGAAAACTGGTGGTCGCGCTGGCGGTGGTAGAGCGAGGGCAGCAGCTTGCGTTCCGACAGGTCGCCGGTGCCACCGAAAATGATGAAGTCGAAAGGCTCGACGGGAATGATCTGGCTGGTCATGGTCTGTCCGCTTTGACGCCGCTCGCTGTGACGCGGCAGGATATAATCTAATCGATTTAAACTATCCAGTGCCATGGTGTCACATCAAGGCCAAATCACTGCATATTGATTCGCTCCAAATGTGCCTTGACACTGGCTGCCACCCGGAGGCTTTTCGTCAAGCGATGGTCCCGGGGCTTTCGCGCCTGCAACATAAAGCGGGAATGTGACGAAAGCTAATGCGTGTCGCCCAGAAGTGCGAAGCGGTTCTGGGAGACAGACACGCATCAAACAAAAAGGAAAAATGCGCTTGCGAGGTGGGTCTTCAATGAGCGGAAAAAGCATGCGTCTGGAAAACAAGGTTGCCGTCATCACGGGTGCTGCGTCAGGTTTCGGCGAAGGCATGGCCAGGCGCTTTGCCGAAGAGGGCGCCAAGGTCGTCGTCGCCGACCTCAACGCCAAGGGCGCGGAGCGCGTTGCAGCAGAGATCGGCCAGGCCGCGATCTGGACCCAGACCGACGTTTCGCAGCGTTCCGAATTCGACGAGATGGTCTATGCCGCAAAAAGCGCCTTCGGCCGCATCGATATCATGGTCAACAATGCCGGCTACACCCATCGCAATGGCGACATGCTCGACGTCGACGAGGCGACCTTCGACCTGATCACTTCAGTCAACATGAAGGCGATCTACCACGCCGCACTTGCCGTGGTGCCGATCATGGAGCGGCAGGGCGGCGGCGTCATCCTGACCACGGCTTCGACCGCCGGTCTGCGGCCGCGTCCGGGGCTCACCTGGTACAATGCCTCGAAGGGCTGGGCGATCACCGCGACCAAGTCGATGGCGGTCGAACTCGCGCCCAAGAACATCCGCGTGAACTGCCTTTGCCCGGTCGCCGGCGAGACCGGCATGCTGGAGAAATTCATGGGCACTGACACGCCCGAGATCCGCGAGAAATTCCGTGCCTCGATACCGCTCGGCCGTCTGTCGACGCCGCTCGATATCGCCAACGCTGCGCTTTGGCTTGCGTCGGACGAAGCCGCCTTCATCACCGGCGTGGCGCTGGAGGTCGACGGCGGCCGCTGCATTTGAGCAATTCGGGAAGTCCCTCGCTGTTCGCAATGCACGGCAGACAGAGCAACGTCGGCAAAAGTTCGCATCGGTGCGCCGGCCGGCCGAGGAACGAACAGTTGACGTCGTCACGCCGGACCCCAGTTTGACTTCTCGATCACCCGAAAGGCATAACGGGATCGTGGATAGTGTTGGCGGGTGATGAAGATCAGGCAGCAGAAAAGTCGCTATGATCTGGGATGGCGGCTGCGGCTTTACCTGGCCACGCGTGCGCGGGCGCGAAGCAAGGCAATTTTCATCGGCATTACCGGAAGCTCCGGCAAGACCACGGCGGGAAGCCTGCTTGGACACATCCTGGCCGGTCATGGTTCGGTCCATACACAGGTTCTGGCCAACACGATGAAACTGTTGGTCTCGACGCTATCCAGGCGAATGGGAAAGGGCGGCAAAACCGACTACGTCGTCTTCGAGGCTGCTGCATTCGGCCCGGATACAATGAAGCCCATGGCCGAATTGCTTCGCCCCAACGTGGCTGTTGTCACAATGGTCCGGCTGGAGCATCGCGCCAGTTTCAAGACTGTCGAAAACGTCGCACGAGAAAAAAGCGCCCTGGTCGCGGCGCTGGAGCCGGGCGGCTTCGCGATGCTCAATGCCGATGACCCTCTTGTGATGGGCATGGCCTCGGCGAGCGATTGCCGTTCCGTCACATTCGGCACATCGGAGCAGGCGGATTATCGCGTCAGCGATATCGAGGCCTCCTATCCCAAGCCGTTGCGGTTCTCGCTCCACTGGCGCGGCGGTGTGCTCGATATCGAGACGTCGTTCCCCGGCGAGCATTTCTGGCTGCCGACTTCAGCGGCGGTGGCAACCGCTCTTGAGCTGGGCGTGCCTGCGCAGATGGTCAAGCACAGGATCGCGACGTTCCAGCCTCTGGAAAATCGCGGCCAGGTGCTCGTCCCCGCGGGTGGCCCCCACTTCATCGTGGATGCCGCAAAGGCGCCCTGGCATTCGCTGAGCCTTGCCTTCGACATGGTAGCCGGATCGACATTTGGGCGAAAACGTATCGTTCTTGGCCAGCTATCGGATTTTTCCGGCTCGAATAACAGATATGCCCAAGCTTACAGCAGCGCGCGCGAGATTGCAGACCAGGTGATTTATGCCGGCGATCATGCCCATCGCTCCAAGGCGAACCAGGCAGATCGCGACAGCGGCCGCTTCATCGAATTGCGCACGGCGAGGGAAGTGTCGGACTACATCGCCCAAACCGCGCAGCCTGACGAGTTGATCCTGCTCAAGAGCTCGTCCAATCTGCACCTCGAGCGTGTCGCACTTGCCTGGACCCACAACGTCCAGTGCTGGGTTTCGGTATGCGGCAAAACCGAGGGATGCGAGCAATGCGGCCTCTATGAAGTGCCGTTTGAGCAGCACCGTGAGTTTGTGGCGCAGAGAAAATCGAAGCGCCGCAAGCACAGACTGCTGCGGCTCCTCGGTCGCTAGAACTCTTTGGCTCAAGCACGCCAGCGCCCGTTTGACTCTGGAACTTGGCACGACGCATATTAGGCTGGGCTAAAAGCTGGCGGGGTGTGAAACTGGAATCGCTGAAAATTCGCAAGGACTTGGGCTGGGCGCTGCGACGGCTGCAGGCGCGCTGGGTGCGGGCGCGTAACAAGGCGACGTTCATCGGCATTACCGGCAGCTCCGGTAAATCCACATCCACCAGCCTGCTTGCACACATACTGGGCGCCCAAGGCAAGGTGCATCTACAGGCCCAGGCCAATACAATGCCTGCGCTCATCCGAACGCTTTACAAGCGCCTGAGGAAGGCCGGCAAAGTCGATTACGTCGTTTTCGAAGCCGGCGCTTCCGACTTCGGCACGATCAGCGCCATGGCGCAGATGCTGAAGCCGAGTGTGGCGGTGGTTACGATGATCCGTCTGGAGCATTTCGGCAAGTTCAGGACTCTGGAAGCTGTGGCGGGAGAGAAGCGGGCGCTGGTCGAGGCACTCCAACCCGATGGACTTGCGGTTCTCAATTGCGATGACCCACTGGTGATCGGCATGGCGTCTGGCGCGAAATGCCGGATTGCGACCTTCGGCCAGTCCGGCGAGGCAGACTACCGCGTGAGTGACGTGCATGCCGCGTATCCGGAATTGCTGCGGTTCACCCTTCATTGGCGCGGTGGCAGCCTGAATATTCAAGCGCCTTTTCCCGGCGAGCAATTCTGGCTGCCGACTGCAGCGGCCATGGCCGCCGCCTTGGAACTTGGCGTCCCGCCAGAGCAAGTCGTAGCAAGAACGGCATCGTTTGCACCACTGCCCAACCGCTCTACGGTGCAAGAGGTATCCGCGGGTCCGAAATTCCTGGTCGATACGGCCAAAGCGCCCTGGCATTCGCTCAACATTGCTCTGGAGATGATTGCAAAGGCCAAGGCCGCTCGCAAGCGCATTGTGCTTGGGCAGATATCCGACTACGCCGGCTCGTCGAGGAAATACGGCAGTGCGTACAAGATCGCTCGCGAAATCGCCGATGAGGTCATCTACACGGGCGACAATGCGCATCGCTCGCGCGCCAGCCAGGCCGACCGCGACAGCGGCCGGTTCATTGAGCTTCGCAGTCCCAAGGAAGTTTCGGATCACATCAAACAGACGGCAGTCCCAGGAGAACTGATTCTGCTGAAAAGTTCGTCCAACCTTCATCTGGAAAGGATCGCGCTCGCCTGGACGCACGATGTGAAATGCTGGACCCCGCTATGCGGCAGGTCAGAAAGCTGCCAAATGTGCGGCCTCTATGAGGTGCCGTTCGAGGAACACCGGGATTTCCTGGCGAAGCGCAAACTTGCTCGCAGGAGACACCGTTTCAGGTGGTTGCTCGGCGGCTGACCAGATCTGGCGGCTTGTGTCTCAAGCCCCGGTCTTGATGTAGCTCTTGTAGATCCAGCCGCGCTTGCCGTTGTAGACGATCTGGCACCATTTCTTGCAACTCACCACCTGCACCGACGACTTGGCGGGCACGGTGCCCATGGCGGCGGCGTTTTTCTGCGGACCGCTGCGCATTGTCACCGTCCTGAGGATGCGTCCGGTGCCGGCGGCAGCAGCCACCTTCTGTGGCTTGGCCTTGGCCTGGGTATCGTTCGTTGCGGCGGAAGATTGCTCGTCTGGAAGTTGCGGTTTTGGCGTCGGTATGGCGGCGGTTTCCGCGTCGTCGTCATTGGCGGGAGCAGCGACCTTTGACAACTGCGTCGTGGCGTCGCCCTGGGCCGCCGGTTCTTCGAATGCCGCGGCATCGGACGGTTTGGCGGCAGCCTGCTCGGTAGGCGCCTGATCGGATGGCGTCGCGGCAGGGTCGCTGTTGGATTGCGCCGCAGTCCAGCGCGGATCGTTGGCCGACAGCGGCGGCATCGCAGCCCCACCCACAGCGACCGTCGATGAAACCGCGTCGCCCTTGCGCGCGGCTTGTGGCGCCGCTACCGCTGCAGCCGTCGCTGCGACCGGGGCAATCTTGGTCGTCTTGACCGGAAAAGTCGGAACGTTCTGCTGTGTGCTGGCGATCGCTTGCCGGTCGGTGGCCGGCAATGCCAGCCAAAGCGCTATGCCCGCCACGCCAAGCAGCGCTGCGGTGCCGACCGCGGCGATCACCAGATGCGAATTCGTGCGCACCCCCTGCCAGAAGGAGGGCCGCATGTCATAACCGAATTGCATGGCGAAGCGCCGACGTTCCGGCGCGCCGAAACTGAAGGGCTCGTTCACTCTTGCCACCTCCAAAAGATGGGCCGGTGTTCTTTCGATCGGCGCCGGCAGCCCGGCATTCGATCGGCATCGGTCCCAACAACAAAGCGGGCAGGCCCGCAGAAATCCCCGTTCAATCGCCCAGAACCGGCATCCTTTGCCCTTGATTGTGGCATCAGTGCGCCCTCAGGGGAATTGTGCGCCCTTGTTAAGGATTCTGCAACGTCTCGCTGCGGCAACCAACAGCTCAATAGAATCAGCTCAGTACCAGCCCCGGCTGATATGAGATACTTTCCCTATATTCGGTCCCTCAGGGCAAACCAGTTCAGTGCGAGGAACAATAATGGCGTTCTAAAGCGCCGGCCACCTGGAAAAGCCGGGATGTTCAGGTCCTCGATCAGCTTCAGTCTGTCGCGGTTGCCGGCGACGGCCTGGGCATAGAGCTTGCCGAAGAAGTTCGACAGCATCACGCCGTGGCCGGAATAGCCTCCGGCCGAGATCACATTGGGCATCACCTCGCGCACGAACGGTTTCCTGGGCATGGTGATGCCGACATAGCCGCCCCAGCCATGGGTGATCTCGACATCGCTCAGCTCCGGATAAAGCTCGGCTATCTGCCGGCGGATATGGACATGGATGTCCTTCGGATCGTTGACGCCATAGACCTCGCGCCCGCCGAACAGCAGCCTTCCATCCCTGGATTTGCGGAAATAACGCACGACGAAACGCGAATCGTCGACCGCCTCGCCGCCCGGCAGCACTTTCGAGTCCACGCCCAGCGGCACCGTCGCGCCGATGAAGGAACCGATGGGCATGATGTGCGCGGCACTCACCGGCTCGAGCGTGCCGCCATAGGCATTTACACCGATCAGGCATTTCTGGGCGGTGATGGTGCCTCTCGAAGTCGTCACCCTGACCTTGCCGCCGCTGGAGGTAACACCGGTCGATAGTGTCTGCTCGAACAGGTGCGCGCCGGCCGCTGCCGCGACCTTTGCCGTGCCGATCACCAGCTTCATCGGGTGGATGTGTCCGGTGCCGGTGTCGCGGGTGCCGCCGAAGTAGCGTGTGGAGCCCAGCCGTTCGGCCGTTTCCCTGGCATCCATGAAGGCGATGTGCGGATAATTGAAGCGGCCGGCCATGATCTCGGCATGCGCCTTGTAGTCGTCGAGATAACGCGGCTTGTGCGCCACGGACAACTGGCCGGGCATATAGTCGATGTCGATCTGGTTAACGGCGGCGAATTCGAGCAGGTGCGCTTTCGCCTCCTCGGCAAGGTCGAACAGCGCCTTGGCGCGGGAGAAGCCGTATTCGGCCTCCATCTCTTCGGCCCAGGCGCGCTGGCCCGTGCCGAGCTGGCCGCCATTGCGCCCTGAAGCGCCGTCGCCGAAGCGATGCGCCTCGATCAGAACGACGTCGGCTCCCGCCTTCGCCAAATGAGCGGCCGCCGACAGCCCGGTGAAGCCACCGCCGACGACGACGACGTCGCAGCTGCGGTCGCCGTCCAGGGCAGGGTACTCAGGGCGTGGTCCGGCTGTGTCTTCGTACCAGGAGCGACCGGGGGAGATAGGTGATTGGTAAGGCATGGGGACACCAGCCAATGGTGAATGGTGAATGGCTGCGAGACGCACGACGTCTGCGCTCATCCATCCAATATGAAACTACTCACCATTCACTATTCACCATTCACACGACGAAGTCGCCGCTCACACGTTGAGCAACAGATACTCCCGCTCCCACGGGCTGATCACTTCCATGAAGGTCTCGAACTCCGCCCGCTTGATCGCTGCATAGGTTGCGGCAAAGGACTTGCCCAAAAGGGCGCACAGCTCCTCGTCGCCCTCGAACAGGTCGACGGCTTCGAGCAGGCCGCGCGGCAGGTCGATCTCATCGGCGTTTGCGGTGGTCAGCACCGGAGGCTCGGCCTTGATCTTGTTGGTGATGCCGATCAGCCCGCAGGCAAGTGAGGCCGCCAGCGCCAGATAGGGGTTGGCGTCGGAAGACGGGATGCGGTTTTCGACACGCCGCGCCGCCGGATCCGAGCGCGGCACGCGGAACGCCGTGGTGCGGTTGTCATAGCCCCATTTGTTGTTGACCGGCGCCGAGGCCGACTGCGTCAGCCGGCGGTAGGAATTGACGTAGGGAGCAAACATCACCAGTGCGTTCGGCACATGCTTCTGCATGCCGCCGATGAAATGGAAGAAGTCGTCGGTTTCCGAGCCGTCCTTCGCCGAAAAGATATTCAGCCCGGTCTTCTTGTCGATGATCGACTGGTGGATGTGCATGGCAGAACCTGGCTGGCCCTGGATCGGCTTGGCCATGAAGGTGGCATAGATCTCATGCTTCAGCGCTGCCTCGCGAATGGTGCGTTTGAACATGAACACCTGATCGGCGAGCTCGACCGGATCGCCGTGACGCAGATTGATCTCGAGCTGGCCGGCGCCTTCCTCGTGGATCAGCGTGTCGATCTCCAGGCCCTGGCTTTCGGAGAAATGGTAGATGTCGTCGATCAGTTCGTCGAACTCGTTGACGCCGGCGATCGAATAGCCGGCTCCGCCGCCGATTGGCCGCCCGGAACGCCCGACTGGTGGCGTCAATGGGTAATCCGGGTCGGGGTTCTTGCGCACCAGGTAGAATTCGATCTCGGGCGCCACCACCGGCTTCAGCCCGCGCTTGTCATAGGCTGCTACCACGCGCTTCAGGACGTTGCGCGGCGTGAACTCGACCGAACGGCCATCCTGATGGACGAGGTCGCAGATGACGGCGGCCGTCGGGTCTTCTTCCCACGGCACCACGGTCAACGTCGACAGATCCGGCATCAGCTTCAGGTCGCCATCATCCTCCGGATAGTGGAAACCGTTGCCGTCCTCGGGATAGCCGCCCGAAATCGTCGTCATGAACACTGCCGATGGCAGCGCCAGCGAGGTGTTGGAAGTGAATTTCTTTGACGGCATCATCTTGCCGCGCGCGACGCCAGCCTGATCAGGCGTGATGCATTCTATGTCTTCGATGCCGCGCCATTCCAGCCAGGCGCTGACTTCCTTCCAGTTCTTCACGCCGCGTTGATTTTTCACGAAGGCAGGCGTTCGGACGCGTCCTCCGCGGGTCGACGGACGGACTTCCTTTTTCGCAGGCGGCATCATTCACCAGTTTGGGTTGCAATTATCACAGTATAGCTGTTGCCGGTGATGGAAGGGAAGGGGAGCTGCCTGTCTTCGCCTTCCTGGTTGAAAATCGCGCCACGCAGATTAGGGTCAACCTCCCGCAGATCGAGCAGCAGAAGACACCGTATGCCAGGCAAATTGACCACGATCGGCTTCGACGCCGACGATACCCTATGGCAGAACGAACAGTTCTTCCGCCTGACCGAGAAGCATTTTGCAACCCTGCTCGCCGACCATGGCGATACCGAGCACATTTCGGCACGGCTGCTGGAGGCCGAGAAGCGCAACCTTGCCGTCTACGGCTTCGGCATCAAGGGCTTTACCTTGTCGATGATCGAGACGGCAATAGAAGTGACCGAGGGCCGTGTGCCGGGGTCGACCATTGCCGAAATCCTTGCCGCCGGCCGCGACATGCTGGGACATCCGGTCGAGGCTTTGCCGCATGCGCGTGAGACCGTGGAAAGGCTTGCCGGCGCCTACCATCTGGTGCTGATCACCAAGGGCGATCTGTTCGACCAGGAGCGCAAGCTGGCGGCGTCCGGCCTTGGCGACCTGTTCGATGCCGTCGAGATCGTCAGCGACAAGAGCGCCGCCACCTATGCCAGGATCTTTGGCCGCCACGGCAGCCCGCAGGACAGCATGATGGTCGGCAATTCGCTCAAGTCGGACGTGGTGCCGGCCATCGAGGCCGGGAGTTGGGGTGTGTATGTGCCGCACGAGCTGACCTGGGTGCTCGAACACGTCGAGCCGCCGGTCGAGGCACCGCGATTTCGTCAGCTTGTCGATCTTGGCGAACTGCCGGCTTTGATCGAGAGCATCGGCAAGGAAGGCTGACCGCCCCGCACGCGTTCGGGCGGATTGCGATCAGCCGCGCCCGAGACTGATCAGCCGGTCGACCACCGGCTGCAGCCTTTCGGTGGTGATCGGCTTGGTTACCACCACATCTACCACGCTCGACAGGCCCAGGCTGTCGGGCGTGCCGGTGTTGGTTGAAAGCAGGATCACCTTGGGGAGCGACCGCCCAGATGTCCGCCGCAAGGCGTCGATGGCCGCCATCAGCGCGCGGCAGTCCTCGTTGTCGGGGCCGCCATCGAGAACGACGGCGCCCGGAATGAGGGTTCGCAATGTCTTGGCCGCCATTTCGGGCGACTCGGAGATCGGCTTCAGTCCGGACTTCTCGACGATCTTCGACACCACCACCCGGTTGATCGGCGATTTTCCAACGACCAGCACGTGGGAGAAATCCGTTGATATCTCGGAGTTCGCGTCCCTGCTTGACGAATTCAGATGTTTGGCGGTGTCGGTCTCGCGGTTCACAGGGCACATGGGCGGGGCGGGCACTCGGCGCTGCTTCAATGCAGGGTTGAAATCCGAGAGCCAATTGGCGTGAGATCGCCCGCCATGTCAAGCTGAAATGACGGACCTGCGAAATATAGCCGGAAATATTAAACCCCGGAGACAAAGTCTGTTTTCGAACTGTAGTTAAGTTTACGCTCAAAAGCGAAAGTCACCCGCGCTGAAAACCCGCGGGTGACGTTGAAATCGGCCAGTGAGCGGCGGGGCCCATAAGTTCCACAAGCACAAAGCTTCCGTAAGGGAAAGATCAGCCGTGACTCTTCTGCGTGACGATCACCGGGATCAGCAGGTCGCCCCAATTGCCGTCGCCGCCATGATGCCGGGCCGAGCGCACCAGTTCCACCGAGACGCCGGCCTCGACTGCCTTCATCACCGATTGATTGAGCCTGTGCAGGTCGTTGGCCAGCATGCGGATGGTCGCCTGTTGGTCGACACTCATCGTGGTGGACTGCTCGTCTGCACGTTCCTTGACGCGGCTTATCGATGCCATTTTCTTCTCCCTTGCCCTTCGGGCGTTTCCTCTGTTGGTTATGTCGATCGGTTCATTCCGCTGCCGGCTTGAACTGGGCGTGCTCGGTGGATTCATGCATGGCGGTGGTCGAGGACTGGCCGCCGCTGATCGCCATCGACACGGCGTCGAAATAGCCGGTGCCGACCTCGCGCTGGTGCTTGGTCGCGGTGTAGCCGTGGACTTCCGCCGCGAACTCGGCTTCCTGCAGTTCGGAGTAAGCCGCCATTTGCCGCGCCTTGTAGCCGCGGGCCAGTTCGAACATGCCGAAGTTGAGCTGGTGGAACCCGGCCAATGTGATGAACTGGAACTTGTAGCCCATGGCGCCGAGCTCGCGCTGGAACTTGGCGATCGTCGCGTCGTCGAGGTTCTTCTTCCAGTTGAACGACGGCGAGCAATTATAGGCGAGCAGCTTGCCCGGATGATGCCTGCGCACGCCTTCGGCGAATTTCTTGGCCTGCGCCAGATCGGGGTTGGATGTTTCGCACCAGATCAGGTCGGCATGCGGCGCATAGGCAATGGCGCGCGCGATGCACGGTTCGATGCCGTTCCTGACCTGGTAGAAGCCTTCAACCGTGCGGCCGGCATCGTAGTCGACGAAAGGCTGGTCGCGCTCGTCAATGTCGGAGGTCAGAAGCTTTGCCGCTTCCGCATCGGTGCGTGCCACGACTAGCGTCGGCGTGCCCATCACGTCGGCCGCCAGACGCGCCGCGTTGAGGTTGCGGATATGCGCGGCGGTCGGGATCAGCACTTTGCCGCCGAGATGGCCGCACTTCTTCTCAGAGGCCAGCTGGTCCTCATAGTGGACGCCGGCAGCGCCCGCCTCGATGAACGCCTTCATGATCTCGAAGGCGTTGAGCGGTCCGCCGAAGCCGGCCTCGGCATCGGCGACGATCGGCGCGAACCAGGTGTCGACCGACAGGCCGTTGCCTTCCGAGGTCTCGATCTGATCGGCGCGCTGCAGCGTGCGGTTGATGCGCTTGACCAGTTCGGGCGCCGCATTGGCGGGATAGAGCGACTGGTCCGGATACATGGCCGACGCGGTGTTGGCGTCGGCGGCGACCTGCCAGCCCGAGAGATAGATTGCCTTCAGCCCGGCACGCACCTGCTGCATCGCCTGGTTGCCCGACATGGCGCCGAGTGCATTGACGAAGTCTTCCTCGTGGATGAGCTTCCACAGCCGGTTGGCGCCCATTTCGGCAAGACTCTGGCGTATCTGGACCGACCCGCGCAGCCGCTTCACATCGTCCGGCGAATAGGCTCGTTCGATGCCGTCGAAGCGGCCTTCGGGCGCGGATGGGACAAGATTGTAAAAATCAGTCATTGGTCACTCCAGATCAATCGATGCCAGTGTCTTGAAACGCCGCGCCCCTGGGATGGTGTGCGTCGTCTGTGTGTGACATCATTTACATTGCGCCGTGACGAGAGCGAGGAAAACCGCCATTTCCGGTAGAAAATAAGAGAAAACCTGTGTTGTGTTTGACTGCTTGCCGCTGTAAATCTGTCATGATTGTAAAAAGATAGTGCGCCGTTCATCGCTCGCAAGTCGTGTAAATTCCTGTCAAGGAAAGCCGGTGGCCGACCAGAAGATATTCGCCGGGCCGCGCATCCGCCGCATCCGCATCGCCAAAGGCCTGACCCAGACGGCGATGGCCGAGGGGCTCGGCATCTCGCCGTCCTATCTCAACCTGATCGAGCGCAACCAGCGGCCGCTGACGGTGCAACTGATCCTGAAGCTGGCCTCTGTCTACAAGGTCGACCCGCATGAATTGCAGGGTGAGGCGAGAGGGTCGATCTCGGACTTGAAGGAAGTGTTCGGCGACCCGCTGCTTGCCGGTGAGCTGCCGGGCGACCAGGAACTGATCGAACTGGCCGAGGCAGCCCCCAACGCATCGGCTGCGATGATAAAACTGTTTCGCGCTTACCGCGAGCAGGCCGAGCGGCTGTCCGATCTCAACGAGCTTCTGGCGCGCGAGGGCCGCGCCACGGCGCTGTCCGGTGCGCGGCTGCCGATCGACGAAGTGCACGAGATTTTCGAGCGCCGGCCGAACCATTTTGCAGCACTGGAGGAAGAGGCCGAGGCCTTCACCTCGATGCTCGACCCCGGCGACGATCTGTTCGGCGCGCTGAAGGCGTGGCTGAAGCGCGAGTATGGCATCGTCGTCAAGGTTCTGCCGGTCGCCACCATGCCGAACTGGCGCCGCCGTTATGACCGTCATTCGCAGCGTCTTTTTCTATCGGAGCGGCTGTCGCCGTTCGACCAGTTGCGCGAAGTCGCCATGGAGGCCTGCCTGATCCGCATGACGGTCGCGATCGCCGGCGAAATTCAGGCGCTGAAGCTCGGTACGGACGAAGCCCGCCGGCTCGCCCGCTTCGAGTTCGGCCGCTACGCCGCCCATGCCTTGATGATGCCCTATCAGGCCTTTCATGCCGCCGCCGTGCGGGCTCGTTACGACATCGATGTGCTGCGCTCGCGTTTCGGCGTCTCCTTCGAACAGGCGGCGAACCGCCTGACCATGCTGCAGCGTCCTGGCTTGTCCGGAGTCCCGTTCTTCATGCTCGAGGTCGACAATGCCGGCAACCGCTTCCGCAAGGCCGGCGGCCAGGGCTTTCCGCAAAGCCGCTTTGGCGGCGGCTGCCCGAAACTGCCGGTCCATGCCGCTTTCGCTTCGCCTGGCCAAATCCTGGTGGAGGCGGTGGAAATGCCCGACGGCGCCGAGTTCCTCTGCATCGCACGCACGCTCGAAGGGCCGCAGGGTTCGTTCTCCGAGCGTCCGCGCCGCACCGCGCTGCTGTTGGGCTGCGATATCGGCTTTCGCGACGAGATCGTCTATGGCGCCGGGCTGCCGGCAAAGGCCGGACAGGGCGCCGCCACGCCGGTCGGTCCTGCTTGCCGGCTGTGCGAACGCATCGGCTGCCTCGCCCGCGCCGAGCCGCCGGTGACCCGTCCGCTGGGCCTCGACGAGATGGTGACGGGCCTGAGCGCTTTCGATTTCCAGTGATGCTCTCGAGCTGGCCGTCCCGGAAGACTGGAGCTATTGGCCTTAAGCAATAGAGTGCGGCCCGAACCACCGCCGAACCAAATATTGATTAAGCATCGGCGCTGCGCTATCGAAAGGTGAGCCGCAGGGCAGCCAAGGGGGGGACGGCTTATGAACAGGAAAGCTTTGTGGCTTGGCGTGGCGCTTGCCGTTTCGGCAGGGCCAGCTCTGGCGGAAAAATCCTCGGAATTCTTCAAGGACTATCAACAGTATAGTGACGACGGCAAGGCATTCCTGGACAAGATCGATCCAAAGACCGGCGCGGTCGACCTTCCCGAAGGCATCCATCTCGATTTCAAGGACAAGTTCTATTTTCTGGGCAAGAAGGACGCGACGTCCGTCCTGACCGAGGCCTGGGGCAATCCGGCTGATACCGCGTCCGAAGCAATCGGCATGATCTTCCCGGCCAAGTACGAGCCCATCGCCGGCAACGGTTGGGGCATCGAATTGCGCTATGAAAAGATCGGCCATGTCGATGACGCCGACGCCGCATCCATCGACTACACCGAATTGCTGAGCAGCATGCAGGCGGACACATTGTCGGCCAACGATCAGCGGGTGAAGGACGGCTTTCCCCCGATCAAGCTGATCGGCTGGGCCTCGCCGCCGGTCTATGATTTCGTCCACAAACGGCTGCACTGGGCCAAGGAACTGCAGTTCGGAGACGATACCGTCCACACGCTCAATTACGACGTCCGTTTCCTCGGCCGGGAAGGCGTCTTCGTGATGAGCTACATCGCTACGGTCGAACAATTGCCGGAGATCAAGCAGAGCCTGGACGAAGTGCTGGGCGTGGCGGACTTCAACACCGGCAAGAAATACACCGATTTTCTGCCAGGCACCGACACGGTCGCCGCGGTTGGCATTGGCGGCCTCATCGCCGGAAAACTCGCGGCAAAGGCCGGCCTGATTGCAGTCGCGCTCATCGCCCTGAAAAAGTTCGGCATTCTGCTGCTGGTACCGTTGGCCGGTCTCTGGCGCTTTATCCGCGGCAACAAGGGCATGTCCTAGAAACGGCGGTGTTTGCCCGTATGGCTGCCGGTTGGCGGTGCGCCAAAGGGAATGCCGGGCTGGGTCACGTCCGGCGGTAGCCTATGCGCTAGGCGAATACGGCACGTTTCTGTCGTCCATTGTGCATCATGCCACCCCGAGATAGCCGACAGTCGCACCCCATGACCGATACCGCATCTTCTCCAATCGCCGCACCGCCGATCGTCTCGCCGCGCGAAGAGCGGGTCGGCTTGCTGCTGGTGTTCCTGTCGGCGCTGATGTGGAGCTTTGGCGGCACCATCGCCCGCTTCATCGACACCGCTGACAGTTGGACGGTGGTGTTCTGGCGCGCGCTGTGGGCGGCTGTGTTCCTGATTTGCTTCATGGCCTGGCGCGACGGCTGGCGCGGCATGTTGCGGCTGTTTCGCGACATGGGCCTGCCCGGCCTTTCCGTGGCCGTCTGTTTCGCCACGGCGTCGACGTGCTTCGTTGTCGCGCTCGCCTACACCACCGTTGCCAATATCCTGTTGATGCAGGCCGGTGTGCCGCTGCTGGCGGCATTGCTTGCCTGGGTGCTGTTTCGCGAACGCGTCGCCGTCGCGACCTGGGTGGCGATCGCCGCCGTCATCGCCGGCGTCGCCATCATGGTGTCGGAATCGCTCGACGGCGCCGTATCGCCCATCGGCGACGGGCTGTCGCTGCTGATCGCCGTCATGTTCTCGATTGCCACCGTCATCACCCGGCGCTTCGCCCATGTGCGCATGACGCCGGCGACGTGCCTCGGCACGATGCTGGCAGCGGCTTTCGCCGCATCGCAAGCCACGCAGTTTGCCACGTCGGCCCACGACATGGCTTTCCTGTTTGCCTTCGGCGTCATTAATCTCGGCCTGGGCCTTGCCTTCTTCGCCACCGGCGCGAGGCTGGTTCCGGCGGCGATCGCAGCACTCCTCGGCACGTTCGAGCCGATCCTCGGACCGATCTGGGTCTGGCTCGTTCATGGCGAGGTGCCCTCGGTGCGCACCATCATCGGCGGCGCGGTGGTGGTCGCCGCGCTGCTCGTCCATATCGCGCTTGAATTCAAGCGCCAGGCGAGGCCTGCACGGCCGGGGACCACCGGCCTGCCATCGCCTAATTGACCCGCCTTTCCCTTAGTTGAGCCCGTCTTCCCTAATTACGCCCGTCTTTCCCCAATTAGCGAAGCCGCACGCCCTATTGACCGAGCTTCCCCGCACGGGCCATTGACAACCTTGCTGCGGCACGGGCAGGCTGGGGGCACGGCAACAACAAGACAGGCTTATCTTGCCAAGTGTCCCCGCCGGTCGGACCAAGACCGGACCACAGCGTCGTATCCCTGCCCGCGCCGCGGCGAAAGCCTCTGACGGCGTCAGCGCGCCCGCCATGCGGGCACACAGAGCCATCATCTGCCGCTCGGCGAACCGCCCGGACGGGGCTGGCAGTTCATGCTTGTGGCTGCCCGGAAAGCTCAATACTCTGAAGCAAATGCCCAATCGCGCTCGAACAGCGACGACTTGGCGAAGGAACACTCATCAAAGGAGAACAGCATGATCCGCAAAGCGCTCTGGCTTTCGGCAACCTCGGCATTTCTGACGCTTTTCGCCGTCGGCGGCCATGCCGAGGACCGCGTCGTCAACGTCTTCAACTGGTCGGATTACATCGACAGTTCGATCATTGACGACTTCACCAAGGAGACCGGCATCAAGGTCGTCTACGACACCTTCGATTCCAATGAAATCCTCGAGACCAAGCTGCTTGCCGGCGGCAGCGGCTATGACGTCGTCGTGCCCAGCGGCAACTTCCTGGCCCGCCAGATCCAGGCCGGCGTGTTCCAGAAGCTCGACAAGTCGAAGCTGCCCAACATTTCCAACATGTGGGACACGGTTTCGGAGCGCACCGCCAAATACGATCCGGGCAACGAATATTCGATCAACTACATGTGGGGCACGGTCGGCATCGGCTACAACATCAAGAAGGTGAAGGCTGCACTCGGCACCGACAAGATCGACAGCTGGGATGTGTTCTTCAATCCCGACAGCCTGGCCAAGCTGAAGGACTGCGGCGTCTATGTGCTGGACTCGCCGGCCGACATCATCCCGGCGGCGCTCAAATACCTCGGCCTCGATCCGAACAGCACCTCACCTGACGACATCGCCAAGGCCGAGGAGACGTTGCTGAAGGTGCGGCCGTATATCCGCAAATTCCATTCGTCCGAATACATCAACGCGCTCGCCAACGGCGATATCTGTTTGGCGGTCGGCTGGTCGGGTGACGTCTTCCAGGCACGCAACCGCGCGGTCGAGGCCAAGCAAGGCGTCGAGATCGGCTATTCCGTGCCCAAGGAAGGCGCCCAGATGTGGTTCGACCAGATGGCGATTCCCGCCGATGCGCCGCATACCGCCGAGGCACTCGAATTTCTCAACTACATAATGAAGCCCGAAGTGATCGCCAAGTCGTCCAACTATGTGCTGTACGCCAACGGCAACAAGGCTTCGCAGCAGTTCGTCGACAAGGCACTGCTGGATGATCCGGCGGTCTATCCGGACGCCGAGACCTTGAAAAAGCTCTATACGGTCCAGCCCTACGATCCCAAGACCCAGCGCCTGATCACGCGCAGCTGGACCAAGATCGTCACCGGCCAGTAAGCAATGCGACATGGTCCCGGCAGCCACCTGCCGGGACCATTCTTCTCTGGGGCAAGAAGCAAAAAAATAGGACGGAGTGGGACATGAAATCGCTTGGCAGCATCCGCAGGGATTTCGCGCCATGGAACGACCCGAACGCCAAGCCATATATCCAGTTCGAGAACGTCACCAAGAACTTCGGTGACTTCACCGCCGTCAACAATCTGTCGCTGACCATTTTCGAGCGCGAGTTCTTCGCCCTGCTCGGCGCGTCGGGCTGCGGAAAGTCGACGTTGCTGCGGATGCTTGCCGGCTTCGAGGAGCCCACCGCCGGCCGTATCCTTCTCGACGGCCAGGACTTGCGCGGCATCCCGCCTTACCGCCGCCCGGTCAACATGATGTTCCAGTCCTATGCGCTGTTCCCGCATATGAGCGTGGAAAAGAACATTGCCTTCGGCCTCAAGCAGGAAGGCATGCCGGGACCGGATATCGAAAAGCGCGTCGCCGAGATGCTGAAGCTGGTGAAGCTAGAGCAGTTCGCCAAGCGCAAGCCGCACCAATTGTCGGGCGGCCAGCGCCAGCGCGTCGCGCTCGCCCGCTCGGTTGCCAAGCGGCCAAAAGTCTTGCTGCTCGATGAGCCGCTCGGCGCGCTCGACAAGAAGCTGCGCGAGGAAACGCAGTTCGAGCTGATGGACCTGCAGCAAAATCTCGGCCTTACCTTCGTCGTCGTCACCCACGACCAGGAAGAGGCGATGACCATGGCCGACCGCATCGCCATCATCGACAAGGGCGAGGTGATGCAGGTGGCGACGCCGGCGGAAGTCTATGAAGCCCCCAGTTCGCGCTTCGTTGCCCACTTCGTCGGCAATGTGAACATGTTCGAGGGCAAGGTCGCCGAGCGTGCGGCAAACACCACGCGCATTACCGGCGCGACAGGGGCCCAGATCGTCGTCGAAAACAGCACCGATACAAAGGCCGGTTCCGACATCGTCTTCGCCATCAGGCCGGAGAAGATCAAGGTGTCGTCGACGAAACCGGCCGACGCCGTCAATGCGCTTGAGGGCGAGGTCTACGACGTTGCCTATCTCGGCGACATGACCGTCTACCACATCCGGCTGGATGACGGGCAGATCATCAGGGCAAGCGCGCTCAACGCGGCGCGAGTCACCGAGGACCCGCTGACCTGGAACGACCGCGCCTGGGTCTCCTTCCGGCCGGATGCCGGCGTCGTGCTGACACGGTAGGGGGCGGCCATGTCCAACATTGCACTCACCGACGCCGGTCCATCGGCCGCGGCCAAACCGTTCCTGATGCGGCTCGGTGCCGGCTTTGTCAGCCGGCTCGTCATCATCGTGCCTTATCTCTGGCTGCTGTTCTTCTTCTTCATCCCGTTCATCATCGTCTTCAAGATTTCGCTGTCGCAGTCGGCGATCGCCATGCCGCCCTACACGCCGGCGCTCGATTTCAGGGACGGCATGTCCGGGTTCTTTGTCCGCTTCCGCGAACTCAGCGTCGACAATTATGTCTGGCTAACGCAGGACGCGCTTTACTTCAAAGCCTACGTGACCAGTGTTATCATCGCTGCTGTCTCGACGATCCTGACCTTGCTCGTCGGCTTCCCGATCGCCTACGGCATGGCCCGCGCGCCGGCGACGATCCGTCCGACCTTGCTGATGCTGGTTATCCTGCCGTTCTGGACGTCGTTCCTGATCCGCGTCTATGCCTGGATCGGCATCCTCAAGCCCGAGGGTCTGCTCAATCAGCTGCTGCTGTCGCTGAACATCATCGATCAGCCGCTGATCATCCTCAACACTTACACGGCGATCTTCATCGGCATCGTCTATTCCTACCTGCCATTCATGGTGCTGCCGCTCTATTCGTCGCTGGAAAAGATGGATTACTCGCTGATCGAGGCGGCAAAGGATCTCGGCTGCCCGCCGACATCAGCCTTCTGGAAGATCACGTTCCCGCTGTCGCTGCCCGGGGTCATCGCCGGCTGCCTGCTGGTGTTCATTCCAGCGGTTGGCGAGTTCGTCATTCCCGATCTGCTCGGTGGCTCGCAGACGCTGATGATCGGCAAGACCTTGTGGAATGAATTCTTCGCCAACCGTGACTGGCCGGTGTCGTCGGCCGTCGCCGTCATCCTGCTGCTGCTCCTGATCGTGCCGATCATGCTCTTCCAGCAGGCCCAGGCACGCGCCCAGGAGCAGGACAAATGAACGCCACCTGGAGCCGCTTCAACGTCACCTCGGTCGTGCTGGGCTTTGCCTTTCTCTATCTGCCGATCGTGCTGCTCATCGTCTTCTCCTTCAACGAGTCGAAGCTGGTCACCGTCTGGGGCGGCTTCTCGACCAAATGGTATGCCTCGCTGTTCCACAATCAGGGGCTGATGGACGCCACCTGGGTGACCGCGCGTGTGGCTGTCATCTCCGCCACTGTGGCAACCGTGCTCGGCACGCTGGCGGCACTGACCTTGACCCGCTACACCCGCTTCCGCGGCCGCATCCTGTTTTCCGGCATGGTGTTTGCGCCGCTGGTCATGCCGGAAGTCATCACCGGCCTGTCGCTGTTGCTGCTGTTCGTTGCCGTCGGTCTCGACCGTGGCTTCCTGACCGTGACGCTTGCTCACATCACCTTGACCATGTGCTTCGTGGCTGTCGTCGTGCAGTCGCGCCTGGTGTCGTTCGATAGTTCGCTGGAAGAAGCTGCCTTGGACCTCGGCGCAACGCCGGTAAAGACCTTCTTTCAGATCACGCTGCCGGTGATCATGCCGGCCATCGTCTCCGGCTGGATGCTGGCCTTCACCTTGTCGCTTGACGATCTGGTGATCGCCTCCTTCACCTCCGGGCCTGGCGCCACCACGCTGCCGATGAAGATCTACAGCCAGGTGCGTCTCGGCGTGACGCCGGAAATCAACGCCGCCTGCACCATCCTGATCGCCGTCGTGGCGGTAGGCGTCATCATCGCTTCGGTCGCCAACAAGCGGCGTGAGGTGCAGCGCCAGCTCGACGAACAGGCCGCGCAGCGCGGTTGATTGCGTCAAACGAGGGATAGGGCGGTCCCGGTAAGGGTCCGCCTATTCGCCTGAGACGCCGCGGCTGATCGGCGAGATGAACGGCGTGCTCCAGGTGCCGCCGACGAAGAATGACGACTGGTTGGATCCCTGCTGGCCATTGACCGGTGCCGCTGCCGGGTCGGCCTGGGTGACACCCCCCGAAAGCGCCAGCCCGCGTCCGCCGTAAGAGGCGATGCCGGACAGCCAGACCTTGTATTTCGCCGAATTGGCCTCGGCCTTGTCCAGCCTTGCCACACCCTTCGAGATGGTGGCCTTGAGCTCGGCGCCGTCCATCGGCAGTGTCCCGTCCGAGACGTCGTCGAGCGCGAAGAAGCCGCCCTGTTCCGTGTGCTTCAGAAATGCCGGCAAATTGAGCCCGCTCAGCGCGCCCGGCCCGAACGTCGCAGAGACCGAGCCGTCCGCGTTCTCGAAGATCGAGTCCCAGGATTTGCCCGGCCCTTTGAGAATGACCGAGACAGTGCCGGTGCTGGCCGGCACCAGCCGCGTCATTCCGGCCGCGGTGCCGAAAGCGGCGCCGTCAATGTCGGAGGCGAGCAGCCGGATCTCGACCTGCGAGCCCTCCGGTTTGCGGTCGAAACGCAGGCTACTTTGCACGTTGCCGCCAAAGGCCGACGCATCGGAGATATCGAAGACGGCAAGCCCGTTCTTCACCTGCGCCGTAGCGGCGACGTCGGCAAGCTGGATTGCGCCGGCCGAGGCATGTGCCGCTGACAGCCTCAGATCGAGATTGATCCGGTCGGCGAAGCTGGTGTCGATTTCGCCGGGACCGGTCTCGCCGGTCGGCGCCAGCGGCGTGAAGGCCGAAAACAGCGACCTGAGGTCGAGCGTATCGAAGGCGAGTGTGCCTGATATCACCGGCAAGGCGTCGCCGAACGAAAAATCCAGCGCCCCCATTCCCGGGTTGTTGTCGAGCGTCACCGCGGTGTTTTCGAATTTGACGCGGCCGGCGGTCGCCGTGATCTTGCTCGAAATCGAGACCGAACCGATCGCCGTACCAGGAGCAATGCCGGCCTGCGACCATTCCAGCACGCGCCGCAGCGAGGGCGCGGCGAATTTCGCCTGGCCATCGAAATAGGCGTTTTGCGACATGCTGGCCGTGCCGTCGAACGAGAAGCTGGCCGGCGCTGCCTTGAACGAAAACGTGACCGGTGCGGCGCCGCCGGCAAACAGCACCAGCGGCTTGGGCGAGGCGGCATCGACGGTGACGCTCTCGCCGCGCCAGATTCCGGTCGCCGACAAGGTCGCGTTGCTGTTCATCGCTGCCCAGCTCGCCTGGCCGGACAGGCTGGTCAGCAATTCGACGTCCTTGCCGCCGACGGAGGCGACCATGCGGCCGTCCCTGAATTCCACGGTGCCGAACGGATCGGCGGGCAGCTTGCTCAGATCCGGCTTCGTCGGATCGGCGTTGACCACGCCGCGCGCCGTGTCGATGGAGCGGGTGATGCGTCCGCCCGTTGGTATGGCGGGCAGGAATATGCCGTTTGCGGCGCGCTGGACCCGGATCGTCGGCCGCACCAGCCGCGCCGTCGAAAACACCACATCGCCCTGCAGCGCCGCCATGGCCGAAAGGTCGACCTCGACCCGTTCGGCCTCGATCACCGGCGGCGCGTCGGTCTCGGTCCACTGGGACAGCGTGACGTCGCTCAATATGGCGCGGAACTTCGGCCACACCTCGATGCGCGGCGAACCGGCGATGGTGACCCTGAAACCGCTCCACGCGCTCATCTCCCAGGCGATGCGATCGCGCACGATCCGGGTCGAGGCAAACAGCGGCAGAGCGGCGACGACCAGCGCGATGACGAGCACGGCAACGCCGATCGCCCATATTCCGCGCCGGATCAAAGGTGATGGCATATTGCCCCGGTTGCTTTCATTCCGATAAACGCCTGACGGGTGTAACCGCCAGTCGTCACCACGCCTTCCAGCCGTCACTACGACTTAGGGCTGAGGCATTTCAAGTCTTTATGGCCCGGCGATGGCAATTGCGCACATATGGCCGAGTTTAGCGGAACAAAATCTTGCTCTGCCGCACGGTGGTAGGCATAAGCGATGCAGCTTCAGCCTGTTACGAGGCGCGGCGTTTTTGGGACAGCGGCGCCTGTAAAGCTGAGGCTAGTGCATGTCGCCCGGAAGAGTGCAGCGGTTCCGGGACAACGACGTGCATCAAACAAAAGCATATCTATCTTGCGACGCGACGGGCTTCAAGGAGGATCGATCATGGCTGCCGAAGCACCGCTCTGGACTCCGACGCAAGACCAGATCGACGCAGCACCACTGACCGCGTTCATGAAGGCAGCAGCGGCCAAAAGCGGCACATCCTTCGCCTCCTACGCCGAACTGCACCGCTGGTCGGTCGAGGATCGCGAGGGCTTCTGGAGCCTGCTGTGGGACTTTTGCGGCATTGTCGGCGACAAAGGGACCGATGCGGGCGAGCCCGTGCTCGTCGATGGCGACAAGATGCCCGGCGCATCGTTCTTTCCCGAAGCGACGCTGAACTTCGCCGAGAACCTGCTGAAGAAGACCGGTTCCGGTGACGCGATCGTCTTTCGCGGCGAGGACAAGATCGAGCGGCGGCTGTCGTGGAGCGAACTGCACCAGCTGACCTCGCGCTTTCAGCAGCTTTTCCTGTCGCTCAAGGTTAAAAAGGGCGACCGCATCGCGGCGATGATGCCCAACATGCCGGAAACCGTCGCCGCCATGCTGGCGGCCGCCTCCATCGGCGCGGTCTGGTCGTCCTGTTCCCCCGATTTCGGCGAGCAGGGCGTGCTCGACCGTTTCGGCCAGATCGAGCCGGTCATATTCATTGCGCCGGACGGCTATTGGTACAATGGCAAGGCAATCGAGGTAGCCGACAAGATCGCTGCCGTTGCGGCGAAGCTCGAAACCGTCCGCAAGGTCCTGATCGTCGACTATCTCGGTACCTCGCGCGATATCGCAGCGATCATCGACAAGGCCGTGGCGCTCGAAGAGGCGCTGTTACCCTTTACCGCCAAAGCGGTCACGTTCGAGCGGCTGCCGTTCGCGCACCCGCTCTACATCCTGTTCTCGTCAGGTACCACCGGCATTCCCAAATGCATCGTCCATTCGGCCGGCGGCACGCTGGTCCAGCATGTCAAGGAACACCGGCTGCATGCCGGACTCATCGAAGGCGACCGCTTCTTCTACTTCACCACCTGCGGCTGGATGATGTGGAACTGGCTGGTGTCGGGCCTGGCCTCGGGCGCCACGCTGCTGCTCTATGACGGCTCACCCTTCCACCCCGACGGCAATGTGCTGTTCAGCTTCGCCGATGCCGAGAAGATGACCTTTTTCGGCACCTCAGCCAAATTCATCGATTCCGTGCGCAAGGCCGGGCTCAAGCCTATCCGCAGCCATGATCTGTCGAGTGTGCGGGCGATTTCCTCGACCGGCTCACCGTTGTCGCCGGAGGATTTCCGCTTCGTCTTTGACGGCATCAAGAAGGACGTACATCTGGCCTCGGTTTCCGGCGGCACCGACATCGTCTCCTGTTTCGTGCTCGGCGTACCGACGCAACCGGTCTGGACCGGCGAGATCCAGGGTCCCGGCCTCGGCCTTGCTGTCGATGTATGGGACGATGACGGCAAGCCGATCCGCGAGCAAAAGGGTGAGCTGGTTTGCACCAAGGCGTTTCCGTCGATGCCGATCGGCTTCTGGAACGATCCTGAGGGCAAGAAATACCATGCGGCCTATTTCGAGCGCTTCGACAATGTCTGGTGCCACGGCGACTTCGCCGAATGGACCGCGCATGGCGGCATGATCATCCACGGCCGTTCCGACGCGACGCTCAATCCGGGCGGTGTGCGCATCGGCACGGCGGAGATCTACAATCAGGTCGAACAGATGCCGGAAATCCTTGAGGCGCTGTGCATCGGCCAGGATTTCGACAATGACGTGCGCGTCGTGCTGTTCGTGCGGCTGGCCGCCGGCGTGACGCTGGACGAGGATCTGGAAAAGCGCATTCGTTCCAAGATCCGCAGCGGCGCCAGCCCGCGCCACGTGCCGGCAAGGATCGTCGCCGTCAGCGACATTCCGCGCACCAAATCGGGCAAGATCACCGAGCTTGCAGTGCGCGACGTGGTGCATGGCCGCGCCATCAAGAACAAGGAAGCGTTGGCCAATCCAGAGGCGCTGGAGCTGTTCACGAACCTGCCGCAGCTGGCTGAGTGACGCGGCCGGGATGGTTAACCAGATATGTCGGTCGAATTTACCTAGATTTCATGAGTGGTACACATTCGTAAATTTTTTGGACGGCCGGTAAGGATTTGTTAAGGCACGGCGTTGATAGTCGCACGTAACTTGAGGGAGAAATCCCGTTCCTCGTCCCCTGAGGATCAGATTCGCTCAAGCCCCCGTTGTGACAGCAAATCCCATTTAAGGCGTCCTGTTGGACGCCTTTTCTTTGTCCGGGATTCTCGCCCGGGAATGGCCGGCCCTATTCGGCCAGCACCCGCGTCGACGGGAAGGCGACCTCGACCAGCGTCCCTTCGCCCGGCGTCGAGGTGATGGTGAAGCGGGCGCGGTTGGCTTCCACCATCGCCTTGGTCAGCGGCAGGCCGAGACCGGTGCCGTCGCCACGCCCGCGCTTCAGCGCATTGATCTGCTTGAACGGCTTCAGCGCCTGCTCGATCTCGGCATGGCTCATGCCAATGCCGGTATCGCGCACCCGCATGACAACGTCGCCGGAGGTTTCATAGGCGGTCGACACGATCACCTGTCCGCCGGCTTGCGTATAGCGAATGGCGTTGGACAGGATGTTGAGCGCGATCTGGCGCACGCTTCTGAGGTCGGCGACGACTTCCGGCAGTCGCGAGGCGAAGCTGGAGCGAATGATGACACGCTCGCGGTTGGCCTGCGGCTGCATCATCGCCACCGTCTCGGCCAGCGTATCGTTGAGCGACACCGCCTCGTAGTCCATTTCCTGCTGGCCGGCCTCGATCTTCGAAATGTCGAGGAGGTCATTGACGAGATCGAGCACATGGTTGCCCGAGCGGTTGATGTCTCTGAGATAGTCGCGGTAGCGGTCATTGGCTACCGGGCCGAACTTCTCGTCCACCATCAGCTCGGAAAAGCCGATAATGGCGTTGAGCGGCGTGCGGATCTCGTGGCTGATGCGGGCGAGGAAATCGGTCTTCTGCGAGGAGGCGCGCTCGGCCACCGCGCGCGCCTGGGTCAGATCCTCTTCGGCCCGCTTCCACTGCGTGATGTCGCGCACCACGGCGCAGAAGCCGCTGTCATTGGGCAGCCTGCCGATGGTCATGAACAGCGGGATGAAGCGCCCTTGCGCCTCGCGCCCGATCACCTCGCGGCCATCGTTCATCACACTCGCCACGCCGGGCTCGGACAGGCCGTTCAGATAGTCGCGCGCCGCGCGCTGGCTTTCGATGGCAAACAGCGAGGCGAACGGTTTACCGGTGACGTCGTCGCTGTCGAAGCCGAACAGCGCCTCGGCCGGCCGGCTGATCGAGCGGATGTCGCCGTCGCGGCCGATCAACACCACACCATCGGTCGCGGTGTCGATGATGGTGCGCATCTCGGCAATGCGCGCTTTGAGTTCGGAGACATCGGGCTGCGTCTGCTCCTCGGCTGCGAGATGCGCAACCATCGGCGGCTCGTTATCGCCGGTACGTCGCACCACCAGCATCAGCGCCTTGCCGGCGCGCCACGGCACCGAACGCAAAATGGCTTCGATCGGAAATTCCTGGCCCTCGCGCGTCTTCAGTTTGAGTGTGTGGTCGCTTTCGCCGGCCATTTCTGAATAGGGATCGGCAAACAGCGCGTCGAGCCCGCCGGCGTCGCTCAGGTCCTCAAGCGTGTCATAGCCGGTCAGGCCGAGGAATTCCTCATTGGCGTAATGAAGCTCGTCGCCCGAATGGATGAGCAGCGGCACCGGCAGCTTGCCGAGGATCGACGTGTCAGGGGCCTTGTGTTCATCTCCGGCCGAGAATGCCGAAGGCATGAACCCCTCAAGCTTGAGCGGCGGCACTTTCAGGCGCTGTGGTTCTGCCGGCACTGTGTCCGCATCGCCGGCCGTGTCCCCGTCTTCCACGGCGGAATCGGTCGCCTCGTCGGACGGCGCCCAATCCTCATTGTCCTCGGCATCGCGGAAGTCGGCCGACGTCATGCTGTCGTCTTCACCGGCATTGGCCGGCGTCTCGGCAACAACCGGCTGTGGCTCTGCGGCCTCGACGATCTCTTGGGCTTGCGTATCATCCGGTTCGGAAGCCGGCGCAAGTTCGTCGTTGGACGACGTTGCTTCCGTACTGTCTTCGGTGACGGAGCCTGGTTCGGGATCGGCATAGTCGAGCAGGGAGCGCGACACTGTCGGCGCCTTCGCCTCGCCTGCTTCGCTGTCCGCAAGGCCGTCGTCCGGCTGCTCGCCGTCAAGCCGCGTCAGGTCCTTTTCGTCCTCGGCATCGCTTTCCGGCGGTTCGGCCTCAGCCGTTTCGCTTTCGGGTGCGGCTGCCGATGGTTCAGCCACGGCAGCCGGGCCGGCTTCGTCCGGACTCGAGACCTCGGCGGGTTGTCGGGCTGGCGCGGCTGTTTCAGGCTGGTCCGCCTCGACATGATCCGGCTTGGGCTCATCTGCCTTGGCCTGGTCTGGCATTACCTGATCCGGATTGGCCGGTTCGGCCTGCTTGGCAGTCTCCGGCTGCTCCGGCGGGGGATTGTCCTTCTTCAGCCGCTCGCCGATTTCGCGGAAAGCGCTGCGCTCCAGCGTCGACAGGCCCCTCTCGCTTGTCGGCTGCTTGTCGTTGGCGGGCTGCCGATGCTCGGCCAGCCGGATGACCTTGTCGGCAAAACGACGTTCCTGCTTCGGCACGATGGTCAGTGCCGGCACTTCGCCCTCGAACGGATCGGCCGCCTTGGGAGCTTCCGCCACGGGCTGTTCCGGGGCCGGCTCAGCTGCTGCCGCTGGCGCGCCATTGGGGACCAGCGCCATGCCGATTGCTTCCGGATCGACCACCGCATCGCCGGCGCGGGCGACGCCGAAACCACGAAAACCTTCGAAGGCGCGGCTGCGGCCATAGACAGGCAGTGCTGCCAGATCGACCGGTATCTTCAGGTCGGAGCCGGCAACCGGCCACAGTACCGAGCGGCCCGACCAGGTGTCGCGCCGTTCAAGCAGGCCCGCGATCTCGCCCGAGGCGTCGAGGCCGAAAGTTGTCGCGACGTCCTTGAAGCGGCGGCCGATCACGTCGGCGGCGGCTTTGCCGACAATGTCGCCGAATTCCGGCGACAGCGCGCTGAACTTGCCCTCGGCGTCGGTGCGCCAGACGAAGCGCAGCGGCGGCGCCGAGCGGTCGACCTCACGTTTGGCGGGAGGCGCAGCCGGTGGGGCTGCGTCGGACGGCAGGGCGGGCGCAGCGGCACTGCTGTCCAACTGCGCACTCTCGGCCGGGGAAACAGAGTCCGGCTCGGCCTGCGCCGGGCTGTCCGGCTCGCCCGCCTGCGGCTCTTCGCCGGCATGGAAGTACCAATGATCATGTTGCGCCGGCGCGCTGTCATTCGCCGCCTGCTCGCGGCCGGTCGTCTGCTCGCGATGGTCCGCCTTTGTATCGGTTGACGCCGAAGCATCATGCTCGGTGGCAGCCGGACCTGTCTCCCCGACATCAGGCGCGGCCGCGAGTGGGGCGCCCTGATTCCCGCTTGCGGTGGGGTGGTCAGCCACCGCATCCACCGTTACCGCGTTCTCCGCGGCGGCTTGCGCCGGGCCATCGTCGACCTGCGCTGCAGCAGGTTCGGCATCCAGCTCGCCGACAGGATTTTCCTCACCGAGCTGATCCTCGTCGATGACCACCAGCAGATGCCTGGACTCGGTCAGGCGCGCGAAGCCGGCCGGATAGGACGTGGCGCCGCCGGGGACCAGCCGCTTGACGATGCGGTCGTCCTGGCTCGCCACGTCGGCGACAAGCGCGGCCAGCGTCTCAGGCCGGATGGCGAGCGCGCCAAAGCCATCCGAAGCCGCCTCGACAGTGCCGGCGGCGTCGACAAAGGCGATGAAATGGCCGTCTTCGGTAAAGCCGCTGATGGCGCGGGCCGCAATGTCGGCAGCACTGCGCGAGCCGGCCTGCGCTGCCGGCACCACCAGCATAATGGCGCTTTCGCCGTCCGGCATAGTCACCGCACTGGCCAGGAAGCCGACGGCGCGGCTGGTGATGCCGGTCGCCAGCCGTACCGTAATGGCGCGGTCGCTGCCGATCTGCGGGAAGCCCGCGGTCGCCATGATCTGGCGCCTGGCGATCAGCGGCAGCTGAGCCGAGGCGCCGATGATGGCCTCGATATCGGGATAGCCGAACACCGCAGCGCCCGGGCCGTTGGCCCAGATCACCTGTTCGAGGTCGGCCGACAGAATCGCGATCGCGTCGCCGGCGGCGAAGCGCTGGCGAACCGCATCAAGCACGGCGACATCGAGGAAAGAGTAGTTCTCGGAAGGCATGCGCTTGGCGGACCCTTTCGGTGAAACCTCTTGGCGAACCCCTCTTGGCGAACCTACAAGGCGGGCAATTTGCAGTTAACGCTTTGTTAATAAAAGCCCGCGCGGCGAAGGTCCACAAGCCATGGCGGGAAGCAGGTGGAATCTCTGGCCACTTGGTTAACAGCTCTCGGAATGTCCCTGGATAACCTCTTGGGTGACGCATGGGAAGAAATTTATGGTGCACTGCAACAAAGATATTGCATCGCACAAAAAAACCGCTATATTGCCATCATACATGAACGAGACGGCTTTTTGTCAAAGCCGCTACCACGAAAGGATGGAAAATGACCAAGGCCAAGACCGCTGAGACCATCGAAAACGTCGAATTCCCGAGCTTCGACGCTTCCAAGGCAACCGACCAGATCCGCGCTTTCGCCGAAAAGGGCGTCGAGCAGTCGAAGGAAGCCTACTCCAAGCTGAAGACCGGCGCCGAAGAGACCCAGAAAGTCCTGGAATCGACCTTCGAGACTGCCAAGACCGTTTCCAGCGACCTGTCGCTCAAGACCATCGCCGCTCTGCGCGCCAATGCCGAAGCCGGCTTCTTGCATCTCGAGGCCCTCATCGGCGCCAAGTCGCTGTCGGAAGTGGTCGAACTGCAGACCGCCTTCCTGCGCAAGCGCGTCGAGACCACGGTCGAGCAGGCCAAGGACTTCCAGGCTGTTGCTTCGAAGGCTGCCGAAGACGTCTCCAAGCCGGTCAAGACCGCTTTCGAGAAGGCCCTGAAGGACATCAAGGCCGCCTAATAATTGCGCACAACTCCGCGATGCATCAAAACGTCGCATTTCGTCAGACAAATAGGTGTGCGATAGAGTTGTCCAAATGAATACCCGGCGAGTGGAACCTCCTCCCTCTGCTCTCCGGGGTGACCAGCCAGCACCTTCTCCCGCTGGCTCGTAACAGGAAAAGGCCGGCACCTCCTCCCGCCGGCCTTTTTCTTTTGCCGAAGAAACCGGCGTCTGTTGGCAGACCGGCTTTGCCTTATCAAAGGCCTTGAATTAGTCTCTGATAGACCGTATTGGACGCATCGCCGAACGACAGAGCGGATCTCGGAGAATGAATTTTCACCACGATCTGGCTCAGGCGAACGTGCCGTTGTAGCTCAGATGGTTAGAGCGCCGGATTGTGGATCCGGAGGTCGCTGGTTCGATCCCAGCCAACGGTACCATCGAATTTCCCGCTAAAGTATTGATTGCCGATCCCGACGATCCACGAGAGATCAAGACACCTGTATGGCCCTTTCGGCAGGGCAGGAAGACCCTGACTGCGCACACACACCGCGGTGCGGATACCCGCGCCGCAGCTTAGGTTTCATCTTACTCCAGCGGTTCGTCGGTCGGCCGAGGCGTCGTGCCTGCCTGACGAGGACGGCCGGCATTGCGATTTGCAATACGGCTGTCGAGCGGCGATCTGGACGCTTGCTGGGCGCCAGCGGTCTTGGGTGCCGTCGGCTTGGCGCCGGAATCGCTGTCTTCAGCATCGCGACGGGGATGTGGCAGGCCGGCGGCGTCAGGCGACCTGACCGGGGGTGTGGCGGCCGGGTTTGTCGATGCGGGTTTATCCTTGGCCATTTTCAACTCTCGCCTTTTCAGCATGCAGACGGCCGGACAACAAAGTCGGGCCATTGGATAGAACGGTCAGCCGTGCGGGCGCATCACCACTTTGATGCAGCCGTCCTCCTTGTCGCGGAAGGTTTTGTAAAGCTCGGGCCCGGCCTCGAGGCCAGCCGGATGGGTGATCACGAATGACGGGTCGATATCGCTGTTGTGAACTTTCTGCAGCGATGTCGCGTTCATCCTGGATCGTCGGATCGGCCACCTGATCGCAGCGTATGTCGCCTTTGCCGTGCCATGTGAGGGCCTGCATGTGCTGTTCCTTGACGACAAGCTCTGCAAGCCCGAACTTGGCTTGATGTGAAATGTTCCCGCTTCGAACGAGCATCCGGCCTCAACCCTTGGCGGCCGAGCCGGGTTCGGCCATGCCGCAATGCTGCTCGGCCAGGGTGCCGGCCGGCGTTCCATGCGCCGCTGCAACCTGCAGCTTGTTTTTCCAGCCGCTGATCGCCTGCTGCCACGACCGCATCCCTGATCGCTTCGCAGGGCAGAGGTTTGGCGCAAGCGCAGGATCTGCTATCGCGCCAGCATCGCGGCGACAACGAACACGACGGCGGCAACGACGACAAGCGCGACAATGGCCAGCACCGGGCCGTTTTTACTCGGGGCCGGAGCGCGCTCGTCGTCCGGCCGCCGCATTGCATTGGCGAAGCTTGCTTGATTAGCGAAAGCCGGCGTGCCCGTCGCTGCGGGAACCGGCACGGCGCCGGTGTCTGCCGCTTCGGCATCGGTTTCCATAGGCGCCGCCGCCGGGTCGAATCCCGGCGTCTTGTCCTCTGTCACCCCAGACTGAATATCGCCTCTGTCTTCGGCCGGGTTACGTTCGACGTTCATGATGATGCTCCTGCCGCTGGCCCGGGCTTCCCCAACCGCGAGCGGATCAGGATGTTCCATCGGGCGGAATCGCATTCGGCAAAGTTCCAGTCTGGCTCGCAATGCCTGCTTACGCACACCGCCGCTCGTTGACCTTGAGCTGGCTCGTTCCAGCCACTCCAACCCAAATTGCCAGTCCGGCTCCAGGCGGCGCGCTGTTTGTATTCCGTGGGAACATCAACAGCGCCAGCGAGTTCGGTATGTGCAGCGAGTTCCCTGTTCGCCGCATGGCCAACGTCCGGAACTCTTGACCGTCTCGCGTCTTCGCTCCTGGAGCGCGGGCCACTCCTCTTAGCCCAAGGTTGCGATCATGAGCAGAAACATTCCGGAAAAGCGGGCCAGGCAGGGTGGCTTGGGGCGACCGGTCCTTGGCGTGCTCTTGGCCGGCCTTGTCTTGGCGCTCGTTGCCTGGGGGATCGCTGAAATCTATGGCGAGCAGGCTAAGACACCGGCGACACAACAAAACAGCCGGGTTCCATCGCCAGATACTTACAGCCCAAATCCAGGCGAAACGGACCCGGCAAACTCCAAGGCCGATGATGTGAATGGTGAACCGGTGGACCGAAATCCCAAGCTCGACAAGGATCCAACGCCGCGATCAAGCACTGGCGGGGATCAGCCAGGGACACCGCCAACTCAACCTGCTTCGCCATAGCGTTCGGACCTGTTGATGAACACATCCAACAGCAGATGCGGAAATGTGGAGCGGCGATTTCAGCCAATTTCAAGAGCCGGGTCTGTCAATAATCGCCGGCGCTCTCTGATAGCTGGGGAGCCACAAAACCTCCGCTGATTCTTACCGCTTGCTGGATGGCACTGGCGGCTCCAGACCGACTGCGCGCTGTGTCACGCCGGCAGACCTTTGCACCTCTGGGCGCTTTTGAACTTGCAAGTCGATGGAATCGGGCAAGCTGGGTGTAGATGATGCAGTCGTCATCTTATCGAGGTCCGGCAGCAACACCATCTTTGCGTAGCGTGGAGGAACCAGATGGCCTCCGAAAACAGCGAATATCCCGCACACGAATAAAGCGAGAAGCAGGGCCGTAAGCACATCTGTGAAAATCTCGACAAATCTCATGTGCTCGCTCCGCGCGTAAGGATCCCGCCGCGCTCTCGACAGTAAGAGCGGCGGGATCCTCAACCGGCGATGAAGGGACTTTGATCGACGGTCTTCTCCTAATGTGGCTTCCGGTTGCGTGTTCCCTGGTTTGGACCTTATCCACCGACTATGGGACTAAGGTCCGGAACCTAAATGGAACCAATGGGGAAGAGCGGAATCCATGTGCCTTTAAGAGGCTTCAACCTGAGGGCACGACGGCTGATCGTCAGCCTCCCGCCAGAGACAGTCCACGGGCGCGCTCGCGCAGCAACGCAAGCAGTTCGTCGCGCCGTGGCTCCGGCGTGTCGACGGGTAACACCAAACACAAGGTCCTTTTGATGGCGCCGTGGCCGTCACGGATGGGGGCCGCCATGCACCAGGTGAAACGGTCGGCCAAGGCTGTGGTCTCGCTGAAACCCTGCCGGTGGGCCAAGGCAACATCGGCAAAGAATTCGGCTGGTGCAATGATGCGGCCGTCGGGAAGCCTGTAGTCGCCAGATGGGATGAAATCCCTCAACTCTTGCTCGTTCATATGGCCGAGGAGCAGCCGTCCGGATGCCGTCCATGGGATCGGCACCTCAACCCCAACATCGCTTGAGATCCGGAACGGGCCTGGGGAATCTCGGCAGTCAAGAACGACGTATTTGTTGCCACGCAGGCCGCATAGCTGGACCGTCTCGCCTGTCTCGGCGGCCAACTTATCCAAGGTCTCGATGATGCGACGGTAATGGGCATTGTGATGTGAGTAGGCCCAGCCGAACAGATGCATGGCGCGTCCGAAATAGACGTAACCTTCACCGCCGACGTTTTCGAGCATTTCGGCGTCGAGCAGGCTGTTGACGATCTCGTAGGTGGTCGAACGCGGCGCGCCGATCATTTTGGCGATGTCGCCGACGCGCATTGGCGCGCGGTGCCGCAGCAACGCCTCGAGCAGCATGATGACGCGGTCAATGCCGCGTCGTCGTTCGCCGTTGCGCGGCTCCGCGCCGGCTTCCTTCCCGATCGCATCGTTAGTGCCGTCGCTCATGACCATCCGCCAAAATCATTTCGGTTCTCGTCTCAAGGCGCTTGAAAGATGTCAAGGCTCGGTCTAGCATCCAATTTGTCCGATATACAGACACATTGTCTGAAATACCAGACAAACTAACGAGCCTGACGCAGACAAATCCCGAGAGGACACACGGTTTCCAAGACCCGGCGACCGACGGGTTTCCTCGCCCTTGTTCTGCACGTCGAGGCCACAACCTCTGAAGGGAACAGTCATGATGAAATCACCGTTTTTCGCATCCGCCAGCGCGCTTTGCCTCGGTCTCGTGCTGAGCTTTGGCGTCGCCTCGCAGGCCAATGCCGCCGCCAACTGCATCAAGGGCGACCGCAAGGCGCCGTACACGATCGGCTGGGCCAACATCTATTCCGTGCCGACCTGGATGAAGCAGACCCAAGGCACGATCGAAGCCGAAGTCGAGACCCTGAAGAAGCAGGGACTGGTCGACAAGCTCGTCGTCACCGACGCTCAGGGCGATGCCAACGTCCAGATCCAGCAGATTCAGTCGATGATCGATTCCGATGTCGACGCCATCATCCTGATCGCCGGTTCGTCGACCGCACCGGCACGCGTTCTGGCCGACGCCTGCGCCAAGGGCATCGCCATCATCAACTTCGACAGCCTCGTCGACACCGACAAGGTCACCGCCAAGGTCAACACCGATTCTTCGCAATGGGGGGACCAGGCCGCCAAGTTCCTGATCGGCGCCATCGGCGGCAAGGGCAAGATCCTGATCCTCAATGGCCCCGCCGGGGTTTCGGTCAGCGATGACAGGCGCAAAGGCGCCGACGCTGAGCTCAAGGCCCATCCCGACGTGACGGTGCTTGCCGAGACCAACACGCCCTACAACGTCGCGCCGGCACAGGAAGCCGTCACCAGCCTCCTCTTCGCCAACCCCGAGATCGACGGCATCCTGTCGCTCGGCGGCGCTCTGTCGGCAGGCGCCGTGCTGGCCCTCGACAAGCAGGGCCGTGAACAGGTGCCGATCACCGGTGAGAACGCCCGGCAGTTTTTGGAACTCTGGAAAGAAAAGGGCTTGAAGAGCTGGGCGACGATGCAGCCGAACTGGCTCGGCGCCTTCGCCACCTACACTGCCGTCCAGGCGCTGCAAGGCAAGGATGTGCCGGCTTTCGTCAAGATTCCGCTGCCGGTAATCGACAATTCCAACATCGACGAATACCTCGCCCGGGCCAAGGACTTCCCGGCTGACGGCTACATCTTTTCTCCTTACGATGAGGAGCTGTTCAAGAAGCTGCTGGCTCAGAAATAAGCCTGAAGGGTTGTAGCGTTGACAACCATGGCTCCGCTGCTCGCGGCGCGGGGTGTGTCGAAGTCTTTCTTCGGCAACCCCGTCCTGCGCGACGTTTCAATCGCTCTCCAGCCGGGCCGCGTGCATGCGCTGCTCGGCGAGAACGGCGCCGGAAAGTCGACCTTGATCAACCTTTTGTCCGGCGCCTTGAGACCGGATGGCGGGACGATCGAGGTCGATGGACGCGCGGTCTCACGCATGACGCCGGCTGTTGCGCGGCAGGCCGGCATCGCCGTCGTCCAGCAGGAACTCAGCCTGACGGCCAGTCTTTCCATCGCCGAAAATATTGGTCTCGGCGCCTATCCCAAACGGTTCGGCCTGATTGACTACCGCGAACTCGCTGCGCGGGCGAGGACCGCATGCGAACTTGTCGGGCTGCACGAGCCGCTGTCGACGCCGGTCGGGCATCTGTCGCTCGGCCGCCGCCAAATGGTGGAGATCGCCAAGGCGCTCTACCGCCGGCCGCGCGTGCTCATTCTCGACGAACCGACATCGTCGCTATCGGCAACCGAAACCAAAATCCTCACCGATCTGCTGCAGCGGTTGCGCGGCGAAGGCATCGCCATTCTCTACATCTCGCACCGACTGAACGAAGTCATGGCGCTATGCCAGCACGTCACCGTGCTGAAGGACGGCACCTGCACGGCCGACCGCACCCTGGAAGGCACCGACGCCGCCGGGTTGGTTCGGCTGATGGTCGGCCGCGATCCCGGTGATCTTTTTCCGCAATGGCAGCCTTCCAGTTTGCCTGCCGACGCTATCTCCGTCCGAAATCTTTCGGCCGGCCTGATGCGCGACGTCGATCTAGATATCAAAACGGGCGAAGTGCTTGGCATTGGCGGTCTGGTCGGGCAAGGGCAGGAAGATCTGCTGCTCGGTCTCTACGGCGCCATTCCGGCACGGACGGCGTCGGCGACCGTCAACGGCGCCTCCGGCCTGCCCGGCGGCGTGCCGAAAGCCAACGCGCTGGGGTTGGCCTATGTGCCCGCGGATCGCAAGCGCGAGGGCCTGCACCTGATCCATCCCATCATCACCAACATGATGCTGCCCGCCTTTGCCAGGCTGCCGGCGCTGAAGCTGCGCAGCCGCCGCGCAGAGGGCGAGACGGCCAAAAGCCTTGCCGCCCAACTCGGCATCAAGGGTCACCTCGGGCGGGCGGCGCAGGCTCTATCGGGCGGCAACCAGCAGAAGGTGGCGCTGGCGAAATGGATGCCGCACGACCCGCTGGTGCTTCTGCTCAACGATCCGACGCGCGGCGTCGACGTCGAAACAAAACGTGAGATCTACATGATGCTTCGCAATTTCGCCGCCGCCGGCAAGGCGGTCGTGCTGCTCAGTTCCGACACGCCCGAACTCGTGCACCTTTGCGACCGTGTAGCCATCGTCCGCGAAGGCCGCATCGTCGCCATGCTGGCGCGTGGAGCGCTGAGCGAGGAAGCCATCGTCTCCGCGGCGATGGGCGCCGAACAGCGGAAGGTTGCGGCATGAACACATCTTCCTCCGCCCGGCAGACCGATGCGCTCTACTGGCCGGTGCAGATGCGTCGCAATGTCGGCGTGCGCAGCCTGTTTGCCGTCGTCCTGGTGTTTCTCATCGCCTATGGCGTCCTCTTTCCGGGCCTGTTCACGGCGTCCGGCTTCGCCAAATTCACCCAGAGCTGGTTTCCATTGGCGCTGGTCGCCATGGCGCAGGCGATCCTGATGCTCACCGGCGGCATCAGCCTGGCCATCGGCGCGACGGTCAGCTTGGGCGCGGTCATCGCCGCGACGACGATGGCCGGGCCGCTGGGCGTCGCCGGGGGCACTGCCGCAGTGGCGCTGACGGGCCTCGGCATCGGGGCGGCGACCGGCTTCATCGTGGTACGGCTTCGGCTGCCGGCCATCGTGGTGACGCTTGCCGGGTCGTTCATCATCGGCGGCGCCGCACTGCTGATCCTGCCGCGGCCCGGCGGCGCAATCCCGGCGTGGCTGTCCGACCTGCTTGCCGGCAACACACCGGCGGCATTCGTGCTGCTGGTGGTCATCATTCTCCTGTGGAAGCTCTATCTCGCCACGCCGCTTGGCTTGAGCCTCTATGCCGCCGGCGAGAATCCGGTCGGCGCCTATCGCTCCGGCGTGCCGGTCGACGGCGCGCGCATTGCGGCCTATGCGATCAGCGGTCTGCTCTCCACCGGCGCCGGCTTGTTCGTCGCCGCACAGACCGGTTCGGGCGACCCGGTCATCGGCGCCGCCTTTACCCTGAACTCGATTGCCGCTGCGGTGCTCGGCGGCATCGGCTTCCTCGGCGGCCAGGGCACGATGCGCGGCGCGCTTGCCGGCAGCCTGCTGCTCAGCCTGATGATCAGCGTCATGTTCTTCCTCGGCTTCACGCCGGTCGCACAATATGTGGCCCAGGGCCTGATCATCATCGGCGCGGTCGCCATCCCGCAATTCCGCAAGGCACAGCAATGACAGCATGGAATGACAGCGCGGGCGGCAAACGCGCCCTGACGGTCCTGCGCAGCCGGCCGTTTCTCACCGTTGCCATCGTTGCCGCGGTCTGGATCGTGGCGAGCTTCGTTTCGCGCGGCTTCGGCGCTTATGGCCATCTGCGCTATCTGGTGGAGCTCGGCGCCGTCATCGGCCTGGTTGCCGCGGGCCAGACTTTTGTGGTGATCGCCGGCGGCATCGACCTTTCCGTCGCGGCCATCGTCACGGTCAGCGCCGTCAGCCTGCCGCTGCTGTCGTGGCAGGTGGATCCGACCGGCATCACCGCCATTCTTGCCGTTCTGGTGCTGACCACGGCAATCGGCCTGGTCAACGGGCTCGGCGTCGCTTTGCTGCGCGTCCACCCGATGATCATGACATTGGCCATGGCGACATTCTTGCAGGGTCTGTTGATCATCATCGCCGGCGGCAGCGCCGTGACCGCCGAGAACCCGCTGGTCCACTGGCTCGGCAATGGCCGGCCGGCCGGCATTCCCGCTGGCGTATTGTTGTGGGTGGTCGTCTCGGTGATCGTGCTGACCACGATGCATGCGACATCGCTCGGCGCCCGGATTTTCGCCATGGGCGCCAACCCACTTGCCGCGGCATTGTCCGGTGTTCCGGTCACGTCCACGACGCTTGCGGTCTACGGCATCAGCGGCTTCTGCTCGGGACTTGCCGGCGTGCTCGTGTTGGGCATGAACGGACAGGGCTATGTCGGCATCGGCGATCCCTATCTGCTCGCCTCGATTGCCGCTGTGGTCCTCGGAGGCACCTCGATCCTCGGCGGGCTTGGCACCTATGCCGGCACCATCCCCGGCGCCATCCTGCTGGTCACCATCACCGCGCTGATCACCGTCGTCAACGCATCGCCCGGCTGGCGCAGCATCCTGTTCGGCTCGCTGATCCTCGGCCTGCTGCTGCTCTCAGGCCGGGAGCAGGCGCGCCGATGACACATCGTCGAGCCGATAGATGCGCCTTGCGTTGCCGAAGAACAGCGCCGTCTGCTCGTCGGCGGAAAAGTCCGCTGTGATGGTTTTGAAGCCGTCATATATGTCATCGAACGAGGCATGCAGGCCGGCGACCGGAAAGTCGCTGCCGAACATGGCGCGACCGGTGCCGAAACAATCGATGCAATGCAGGACGACGGGCTTCAGGCTGTCGAGCGTCCAGTCATGATCGTAGGCGACCAGATCCGATATTTTGATGGCGACGTTGTCGCATTGCGACAGAAGCCGCAGCCCGTCGCGCCATCTCTGCATGCCGTCGGCGTCGCGGTCGATCGGACTGCCGCAATGGTTGAGCACGAATTGCTGATCGGGGAAGGCAGCCGCAAGGCGAGCCGCGCCGGCGAGCTGGCGCGGAAACACCATCAGGTCGAAGGCCAGCCGATGCTGGCCAAGCAAGGCAAGCCCGGCGCGCCAGGCCGGATCGTCCATGATGCCGTCACGGGCCGCAAAACGGCGGGCAGGGTCGGGATCCCAGCTCAATATGTCGCGCACGCCGGCGACGCGCTCGAACGCGGCTTGCGCTTCGATCAGCGCAGGCGCCTGGCGATCGGCGAGCGGCACGTGAACGACATAGCGGGCGGCGACGCCGCGCGATTTGTCGAGTGCTTCAAGCCAGCGCGTTTCTCCGATGCAGTCGCCACTCGCCCAGCCGGCTTCGACATGGAGGGTGGCGACGACATTATGCCCTATGGCATCGCGCGCATAATCCCCGGGCAGATAGTTCCGCCGCAAGGGGCCAAGCTCGCCCAGGCCGCCGCGCTCGCCGGCCGTGGCGCCGAGCCAGGGATGCCGTCCCAGGCTGAGATCCCAAAGATGATGATGGGCGTCGATGATCGGTCCGGCGTAAGGTTCTGGCACGTATCTCTCTCAGGCTGTGACCGGCGATCGATTCTGGCTTCGTTCTGCGACGGTGAAAGGGTTAGCATCGGATGACTGAAAACTCACCGGTTCCAGCCCTTTCGGTGCACGAAAATTTTCGGCTCGACGACCGCATCCGCGGCGTGCCTCCCGGCACAACCGGGCTTGACAGCAGCCTTGTCGCGGCCGAGCACTGGCATCCCGCGGATGGACGCATGGCGCTTCCGGTGCTGACCCTCGACGAGGCGGCCTTCTCCGCCAATCGCGACCTGTTCCTGCGCTATGCGCGCGAACACAATGTTGAGATCGCTCCGCATGCCAAGACGCCGATGGCGCCCGACCTTGCCCGGTCGCTGGTCGAGGCCGGCGCATGGGGCACGACGGTCGCCGACATCAGGCAAGCGACAGTGATGCTGAAGGCCGGCTTGACACGGCTGATCATCGCCAATGAGGTTGGCGGAGCCGGCGGCGCCAACCGGCTGGCGGTGCTTGCTGGTGCCTGGCCGGATGCCGAGGTCTATGTCTTTGCCGACTCGGTCGACGCCGTGAACGCGCTTGCCGAGGCCTGGCGCGCCAATGCGGCGCTGCCGCTGCTGCGCGTGCTGGTCGAACTTGGTGCGGGCAGGGCGGGCGCCCGCACCACGGCGCAAGCCGAGGCCATCGCCGATGCGATCACGGCTGCCGGCGGGCGGCTGCTGATCGCCGGCGTTGCGACCTATGAAGGGGCGGCGGCGCAACCCGAGCCCGGTCGCACCGATGAGGTGATATCCGGCCTGCTGGCAATGACCGCCGACATGTTCCTGCGGCTGCGTGCCCGCGTCGGCGGCGACGCACCGCTGATCGTCACAGCCGGCGGCTCCGCCTTCTTCGACCAGGCGGTCGCGGCGCTTGCACCCCTCGTTTCCAGCGACGGCAACGCAACGCTGGTGCTGCGCAGCGGCGCCATCTTCTTCCACGACCACGGCACCTATGACCGTTCGCTCGGCGCCCTCGATGCCCGCAAGGGTTTTGCCATAGGCGGCATCAGCGCTTCGGCGCGGCATTCCTTTCGCCCTGCGCTACGCCTGTGGGCCGAAGTGCTGTCGCGGCCGGAGCCGGGCCTTGCCATCTGCGGCATGGGCATGCGCGACGTGTCGTTCGACCAGGGCTTTCCAACGCCGCTCACCGTCTTTCGTGCCCGCAAGCCGCTGCCGATGCCGGCGGCGCGCGCCGAGGTGGTCAAGCTCAACGACCAGCATTCCTTCCTGTCGATTGCGCCGAGCGACGACATCGCCGTCGGCGACGTCGTCGAATTCGGCATCTCGCATCCCTGCACCTGCCTCGACCGTTATCGCGTGATCTTCGGGGTCGACGCCACCGGCCACGTCCGCCACGCTTTTCCCACCTGGTTCGGCTGACCAGATCCCCCAAAAAGAGAACGTCGAAAGGATCCGATATGATCAAGTATTTTCAGTCCGGCTCGCGCATGTCGCAGGCAGTCGTCTATGGCGGCCTCGTTCACATAGCCGGCCAGGTGGCCAACGATCGCAAGGCCGGCATCGAAGGCCAGACCAGCGACGTGCTGGCCAAAGTCGAGGCGCTGCTGGTCGAGGCCGGCAGCAGCAAGTCGAAGTTGGTGGCGGTCAACATCTTCCTGCCGCAGATCGGTGATTTCGAGGCCATGAACAGCATCTACGATGCCTGGATCGATCCTGCCCGCCTGCCGGCGCGGGCCTGCGTCGAGGCGCGGCTTGCCGACCCTGATCTGCGCATCGAAATCACCGCGGTCGCGGCGGTCTGACCATGCACACCGGCCTCGCCCACACGCTCGATTTCGACCGCGACGGCAAGACGCTCAGCCATCTAAGCATTCCGTTCTCGATCGATCGCTCGCCCTACTTTCAGGTCAAGGTGCCGATCTGCCTCATCCGCAATGGCGACGGCCCGTCACTGCTTTTGATGGCCGGCAATCACGGCGACGAATATGAGGGCGAGCTGTCGCTGGCAAAACTGGCGCGCCGGCTCGATCCGAAGCGGATCAAGGGCCGCATCACCATCATGCCGATGGCCAACGCCCCTGCGGTGATGGCCGCCAAGCGCTGCTCGCCGCTCGACGGCGGCAATCTCAACCGGGCCTTTCCCGGCGATCCCTCGGGAACGCCGACAAGCCGGCTCGCCAATTTCCTTGAGACGGAGCTGTTCCCCCGTCACGACGTCGTCTTCGATATCCATTCGGGCGGCACGTCGATGGAGCATCTGCCGACCGCGCTGGTTGAACGCAACGCCGATCCCGAGCGCCACCGGCGTGGCGTCGAGCTGATGCGCATGCTCGGCATGCCCTACGGCTTTATCGCTGACAACGGCCAGGCCTCGCCAACCTCGATGGGCGCAGCGCGCCGCGCCGGCGCCATCGGCGTCAGCGGCGAGTTCGGCGGCGGTGGCACCGCAACGGTCGATTCGATGGCGATCACGGCCCGCGCACTCGACCGTCTGATGATAGCAATGGGTGTGGTCGGCGCGCCGGTCCTTGGCGCAGGCGAAAAGCCTTCGGCGCCGACAAGGCTGCTGTCCCTGTCCAGGCACAGCCAGGGCCTCTATGCCACCCGCCGCGGCTGGTTCGAGCCCGCCGCCAGGCTCGGCGACAGTGTCACTTCAGGACAATTGGCCGGCTGGTACCACGATCTCGAGCGGCTCGATGTTGCCGAGGAGGCCCTGCATTTCGCCGAAAGCGGCTTGGTGCTGTCGCGCCGGCTGCACACGATGTGTGAGGCGGGCGACTGCCTAATGCAGGTCGCAGAGCCGGTCGACGGCTGAGCCAAAGGCAGAGATATTCCATGCAGCAACTGTCCATGTGGACCTATCCCTGGGACATCCAGGATCTCGGCCTGGAGACAGTCGAACGTGATCTTGTCGAGCGCGCCGGGCTCAACATGATCAGCCTGGCGACATCCTATCATGCCGGGCGCTTCCTGCAGCCGCGCAGTCCGCGCCGCAAGGCCTATTTCCCTGAGGACGGCACCATCTATTTCAAGCCGACCGCTGCGCGCTGGGGAAGTCTAGCCATCCAACCCAAGGTGGCTGACGTGATCACCGAGGGCGGCGACGTGCTCGGTCAGCTCATCCGCCGTCGCGACGCGGGCGGGCTAGGCGTTTCGTGCTGGACGGTCTGCCTGCATAACACCCGCCTGGGCATGCTGCATCCGCAGGCCGTCACCCGCAACGCCTTCGGCGACGCCAACTACTACAATCTCTGCCCGTCCCATCCCGATGCGCGCGCCTATGTCCGCGCGCTGATCGCCGACATCTCGCACAGCTATCGGCCGGACCGGATAGAACTTGAAAGCCCGTCCTTCATGGGCTTTGCCCATGAATACCATCACGAGAAGGACGGTGTCGGGCTGACGCCGGAAGACGATTTTCTTTTGTCTCTGTGCTTCTGTCCGTCCTGCGTCGCCCGTGCGGCAAAAGCCGGCATCGATGCCGAGGCGGCGCGTAAGCTCACCAGGCAATGGATCGTCGAGACCTGCGAGCGTGCGGTGCCTGAGCGGCGCTTTCCCGATTTCCCCGCCTGCGGCCTCGACGCCTTTGCGCCGTGGCCGGAGCTCCATGCCTATCTCTTGTGGCGATTCGAGCCAGTGACCAGCCTGGTCGCCGAACTGCGCGAGGTAGCCGATCCCACGACGCGGGTCGTCATTATCGATCTGAAAGACGGCTGGCTTGGCGGTTGCGATCTGGCAGCGCTGGGCAAGGTGTGCGACGGGGCGATCCTGTGCGCCTACGACATGCAGGCCGGCGATGTCGCCAGCCTGATGGCGGCCGGCCGTGCGGCACTGGGCGCGGACAAATTCCTCGGCGCCGGCTACCGGCTGTTCTATCCGGAAATGGCCCGCCCCGACATCCTCGCGGCCAAGGTGAAGCCGGCGCTGGCGCCCGGTGTGGACGGCGTCAATTTCTACAATTACGGCCTCATTCCAGCCGCGCGGCTCGACTGGATCCGCGCTGTTCGGCAGTCTTGAGCCAGCCGGCCAATGCTCGTGGCCACGAGGCGTTGAGGCCGGATTCGGGCGCGAGCGCTGCCGGGTTAATCAAATCAGCGAAACCTGAAGCCATCCATGGTGTAATTCGGGTAGGCGTCCATCGTGTCGAACAGATCGAACAGGTCAGGGGTCTCCGCCAATATTCCTGACAGAACCAGCACCGTGGCCACGCCGGCAGCAAGTCCGCCGGCGATGTCGTGTTCGACACTGTCGCCGACGCAGACCACAGTGCCGCGGTCTGGATTGCCTGCCATCGCTAGTGCGGCGCCGAATATGGCGGGGTAAGGCTTGCCGATACGCGTGACGCTACCACCGAGGTCCTCGTAGAGATCCGCCAGCCGGCCGGCGCCGAAGCGCGGCCCCACTGCCGTCAGCATGATCGTGTCAGGGTTGGTGCAGAAGCATGGCACCTGCCGCACCGCAGCCGGCGCAAGAAGTCGGCGGTAGTGCTCAAGATCATAGCGGTCGCCCTCGCTGGCCGAAATCAGCACCAGCCCGGCATCGTCACCGTCCTTGGTCAATGCGAACGGCAGACCTTCGATCGCCGAGCGGTCATCGTCGCGGCTCATCAACAGGCATTTCGTGTTTGGCAGTAGCTTTCCGGATATCGCCATGTCGTGGAAGAACTCCCACGCGACCTCGCCGGAAGAAACAAAATGGTCCCAGCTTCCCGGTTCGAAGCCGAGCTTTAGCAGCCGGGTCTCGTTGGGCCCCGCCCGCTTGCCGGAGTTCGAAATCAGCACAGTGGTCTTGCCGGCGCGCTTCAGCGCCGATAGTGCTTCCACCGCCCCTGGATAGGGGCTGGCGCCGTCATGCAGCACGCCGAACTGATCGAGCAGGAAAACATCATAGCGCTCGGCCAGCTGACTGATTCCGTTGAGGTGTTCGACTGTTTTCGCGCTCATAGAAGCCCCGCCAGGCTTGCGCCCATCAGCGCCAGCCGCGCCGTGCCGGCGGCGGCTTCGTGCGAAAGCGCCGGCAGGAAATCAACACCAAGTCTGCGCTGCCGGATCGCCGTCCAGGCGGCATTCGCCGCACCGCCGCCGACGCTTCTGACCGACGTCAGCCGCGGCGCGCCGAGCTCAGCGAGCCTGTCATAGCCGAGCGCCTCGATCGCGGCGATACCCTCCAACATGGCTTTCAGATAGTCGGCGTCCTCCACCGGTCGCGGCACAAGACGCGGCGGCAGTGCTGGATCGGCGATCGGAAAGCGTTCGCCTGCAGTGGCAAGAGGATAGTAGTCGAGGCCGGTCTCGGTCATCGGGTCGATCGCCATGCTCAGCTCGACGATGCGCGCCAGAGGGAAATGCTGTGTCAGCACCTTGCCGCCGGAGTTCGATGCGCCGCCCGCCAGCCAGACATCTCCAAGCCGATGGCTGTAGATGCCGAAGCGTGGCGCCGAGATAGGCCGGTCGGACAGGATCTTGACGGTCAACGACGACCCCAGCGCGGTGACGCCGTCGCCTATTGCCGCGGCACCTGTCGCCAGGAACGAGGCGCAGCCATCGGTCGTTCCGGCGACGACGGCGATTTCGCGCGGTAAGCCGAACATATCCGCGGCATCCGCGGTGAGCTTGCCGACGACATCGCCCGGCCTGACGATACCGGGCAGCAACTCCATGCGCATTTCGGTGGCCGCAATCCAGTCCGGCCAGCAGCGGGCCGTGATGTCGTAACCGGTTTTCAAGGCATTGTTCTCGTCGCTGACATCGAAGCGACCGGAGAATTGTCCCGCGATCCAGTCCGCCTGATGCAGCACCGCGGCAACACCGGGCGTGCGCTGGAACCAGAGCGCCTTGGCGAGACCGGACGTCGCCCCAAGTGCGGCACTGGTCGCTGGGGCTTCGCGAGCGATCGCGACCAGAATGGCGTTGTCGGCGACCGTATCGTTGTACATCAGCGGCTCGGCCAGCGGCCGCCCGGCGCCGTCGACCGGCAGCAACGTACCTGAAGTGCCGTCAACAGCGATCGACCGGACCGCTGTTCGGTCGATGCCCGAAAGCAGTTCCGCCAGCGCTGCGCCGACCGCTGACCACCACACTGCAGGGTCGCGGGCATTCCGGCCAAACAACTCGAGCGAAACGGCGGAACGCGCGGCAATGGAAAAATCTGGACGCATGGCGACCGCGCGCGCGCCGGACGTGCCGATGTCGATGCCTATGGCAAGCGGCGTGTCAGCGGCTGGCGGCATTGAGTTTCTGGCGATACTTCTCGGCGTCCCAGTTGACCAGTTCATCGTTCTCCGCGGCGGTGAGGTAGTTCAGCCGCGCTGCAATGTCGATGCGTGCCGTCACGTCGGCAAGGCAGCGTTGCATGGCGTCGGCGCCCGCACTGGCATCGCCGCGCATCAGCACGCCCAGCCCGGGAAACAGGATCGCCACGGGGTTTGCACCGCACCGCTCGATGACGCGCGGCACATCCTCACCGGGCTTTGCCACCACCGACCCCCGACCCAGAAAGATGACGTGATCGGGGTAGAGGCTGCCCCCGGACGCCATGCGGCGGCTTTCGGGATCGATGGCGACCGCGTGCGCCTCGATTTCCGCCGGCAGCCTGTAACCGGTTTTCCCGGCCAGCGCCGCCAATCCCGCAACATCCGGTTCCGCCACTTGGCGCGCCGGCCGCGCCAGAAGCAGCGTGACGCGGCGCAGCAGCACTTCGGCCTCGGCGACGGTATCGGCCGCGACGACCAGCCCGTGATTGGCAAGGATCAGCACGTCGACCCCAGCCTGAAGCCGCTCGGCAATACCCTGGGCAAGCGGCAGGCCTGGTCGGAAATAAGGAACATACGCCCATTTGAGACCATCAAGGCGTCTGGCGGCTTCCACCTCGCAATTGGCCTGTACCGCCAGCGAAATGGTTTCGACGCAATGGACATGCAGGACGACGCGCTGCGGCATCAGCGCGTGAACGGTGGTTTCAATCGAAGGGCGCAGGCGCCGGGCGTTGAGCGTCTCGATGGCGAAGATCTGCGGCTGGTCGGCGGCGCTGTCGCGCTGTTCGACAGCCCTGAGCAGCGGCGCCATGGCCACCGGCACCATGATATCTTCGGAGAGCGCATCCTTCAGCCATGTGCCGGAAGCCTTGATCCACAGCGTGTCGCCGGCTTTCAGCGAGGTGTTGCCGCCGGCGGCCTGGGTCAGGTTTGGGCTGCGCCCGATGCTGGCCGAAAGCGCCCGCAAGGCAGCCATTTCCTGCGCATCCGCATAGGTCGCCATGGCGCATTTCCTCTATCAGCCCCGCCAGCCTCGCAGCTTCGGATACCCGTCGTGGGATGTTGATGTGTATCGCAGATGCGAGCGACTTACGTCAATAGTGATCTAATTTCATCAAAGGTTCTTGCAATCGGAAAGATGTTGAGTAAGTTACGTCAAATGCCGTGGCAAAAACGGCTTCCGGGAGGAAAACGATTGAGCGACTCCGGCCGCCAGCGTCAGATCGTCGAGTTGCTGCGGGATCGTCCCTTCGCGTCGGTGCGCGAACTGCAGGAGCAGCTCGGCGTGTCGGCGGCGACGGTGCGGCGCGACATCGACAAGATCGACGAGGCCGGTGAAGCACGGAAGGTCTATGGCGGCATCTCGGCGCTCGACGGCGCTTCACAGGCGGGTGTTGCCTATGCCAGACCCTATGACGAGAACCGCGACCTCGCGGTCGAGGCCAAGCGGCAGATCGCCGCTCTCGCGGCCACGATGGTGCGCGACGGCGATGCGGTCATCGTGCATGGCGGTTCGACCTGCTTCCATCTTGGGGTCAAGCTGGCTGAGCGCAGCATCCGTCTCTATACCAATTCGATGCCGCTCGCGGCCTATCTGAGCGACCACGGCCATTGCAGCCTGACCGTTGCCGGCGGCGATCTGCATCGTGAGCCGGGCATCATCCATTCACCGACACAGGCGGAGCCGTTCTACGCATCGAAGTTCTTTCTCGGCGCGCAAGGCCTTGGCCAGGAGGGCGTGCTGGAATCGCACCCGCTGCTGGTCCGCTCCATCGCCGATCTCAGCCTGTGTGCCGACCAGATCGTGGTGCTGGCCGACAGCCGTAAACTGTCGATCCACGCCCGTAACATCGCGCTGCCCTTGTCGCGCATCGGCACGCTGGTGACCGATGACGGCCTGTCCGACGTCGACGCGCGCATGCTGGAAGACGCGGGCGTCATGGTGCGCATCGCTTCGGCTTCGGGAGCCATCCAGTGAAGATGGCCGTCCTCGATTTCGGCAAGACCAATTCGAAGCTGTTCGTCTTCGCTCAGGACGGGCGCATCGTCGACGAGCGCCGGACCCGGCCGAACTGGATGCGCAAAGATGGCTTCAGCGTGCTTGATGAGGCAGCACTTCACAATTGGGCGGTTCGCGCCGTTAGCGAGGCCGCCGACATCCATGGCGTAGAGGGCGTGATGGTGTCGGGCCATGGCTGCACCTTTGCCCTGATCGACGAGGCGGCGCTGACGCATCCGATACTCGACTACGAGCAAGAGCCGCCGGCTGATATTGCCGCGCAAATCGATCGCCTCGTTCCGGATTTCACCGAGACCTTCTCGCCGCGATTGCCGCTCGGCTTCAACTACGGTCGCCACATGCTGTGGCTACAGGCGGTGCAACCCGGTGCATTCACGGCCGCGAAATCGATCCTCGGCTATCCACAATACTGGAGCTGGCGGTTTGGCGGCCGGGCGGTCTCGGAAGTGTCCTATCTCGGCTGCCACTCGCATTTATGGGCGCCGCGCAAGCGCGACTTCAGTTCGCTGGTCGACATTGAGGGCTGGCGCGACCGGATGCCCGCTTTCGAGCGGGCGGGCTCGGTTGTCGGCGAGCAACGCCTCGGCGATACGAAGCGGCGGATCGCCATCCACAATGGTGTCCATGACAGCAATGCCGCGCTCCATGCCTATCGCCGGCAGGAGCTTGGCCCGGTCACCGTCGTCTCGACCGGCACCTGGGTGGTCGTGCTTAATCCGGATTGCCTGCTTGACGCGCTCGATGGCCAGCGCGACATGCTGGTCAATGTCGATGTCGACGGCGGCCCTGTGCCGACCATCCGCTTTATGGGCGGGCGCGAATTCGCCACGATCAGCGACGGCTGGCAAGGCGCGATCGCGCTGGCGACAGTGCAGCGGGTGATCAACGCCGGCAGCATGGCGCTGCCGAGCTTCGCGCCGGGCGGCCCAATGCCCGGCCGCGCCGGCAAATTGGTCGGCCGCATGCCAAGCGCCGAGGAACGCGCAGCCGTGGCGCTGCTCTACGTCGCGCTGATGGTCGACCTCTGCCTCGACCAGATCCATTCGGACAACACCGTGATCGTCGATGGCGGACTGAACGCTGGCGGCCTGCTCGCTGGGCTAGTGGCGCAACTGCGTCCCAGCCAGGCCTTCCTGCAAGGGGCCACACTGGAGGGCAGCGCCACCGGGGCGGCGGCGCTGGCCTTCGAGACCGTCGGCCGCGAATTTGCCGCGGAAGTGCCGGAGCCCGTGCGTGCCGCAAGCTTCACCGGACTTGCCCGATATCGCGACACATGGCGTGGCCTCATCGGCGAGCAGGGCATCCCCCGCGCGGCAGCGGGAGGCGCACGGTGATCGTCGCTGCTCAGGCCGAAGTCACGCGCCAGCCAGTGCTGGAAATGCGGCACATCTCGAAGACGTTCGGGCCAGTCCGCGCCTTGCAGGACGTGTCGCTGACCGTCCATGCCGGCGAAGTCCATGCGCTGATGGGTGAAAACGGTGCCGGCAAGTCGACTTTGATGAAGGTGCTGTCCGGCGCCTATCGGCCTGATGCCGGCGGCGAGATACTGATTGACGGCGTGCCGGTCGCCACCGGCGACCCGATCAAGGCGCGGGCTCACGGCATTGCGGTTATCTATCAGGAACTGTCGCTGGCGCCCAACCTGACGGTCGCGCAGAACATCTTCCTCGGCAATGAGCCGAGGCGTTTCGGCATCGTCGACCGCGACCAATGCTACCGGCGCAGCAATGAGATCATCAAGCGTCTCGGCGTGTCCTTCTCCGCACGGGCCCAGGTTTCCAGCCTATCGCTCGGCGAGCGTCAGCTGGTCGAAATCGCCCGCGCGCTTTCGACCAGCGCGCGCATCATCGTCATGGACGAGCCAACCACCTCGCTGACCTCGCGCGAGACCGACCGTCTCTTCGAGGTCATCGCGACGCTGAAGTCGCAAGGCATCGCCATCATCTACATCAGCCACCGCATGGAAGAGGTCTACCAGTTGGCCGACCGTGTCAGCGTGCTGCGCGACAGCGGCTATGTCGGCACACTCGAGCGTGCCGAGCTGAACGCCTCGCGCCTCGTCTCGATGATGGTTGGCCGCGACCTGTCCGCTTTTTACAGGAAGGATCATCGCCCGCCGGACAACAAGCGCGCGGTCGCCTTGTCGGTGCGCGGCATGGCGGACGGCAATCTCCTGAAGAACTGCTCCTTCGAACTGTACAAGGGCGAGGTGCTGGCTCTGGCTGGCCTTGTCGGCTCGGGCCGCACCGAACTCGCGCGACTGATCTTCGGTGCCGACAGACGCATCGCCGGCACGCTGGAACTCGACGGCAAGCCCGTAACCATCGGCTCGCCAAGCGAGGCACTGAATGCCGGCATCGCCTATCTCACCGAGGACCGCAAGGAGCTCGGCCTCTTTCTCGACATGTCGATCTCCGACAACATCAGCATGGGCGTGCTGGCCAGGGATGCGCGGCCCGGCGGCTTGCGCGATTTCAAAGCCGCCGAGAGACGTGCTGCCACTGCCGTTTCGGATCTCTCCATCCGCACCAGGTCGGTACAGGCCAATGCCGGTTCGCTGTCGGGCGGCAACCAGCAGAAAGTGTTGCTTGCCCGCCTGCTCGAGACCGAGCCGCAAGTGGTCATCCTGGATGAACCGACGCGCGGCGTCGATGTCGGAGCGAAGTCGGAAATCTACCGGCTGATCGACAATCTCGCCAAAAAGGGCATCGCCATCCTGATGATCTCCAGCGAACTGCCGGAGGTGATCGGCGTTGCCGACCGCGTGCTGGTAATGCGCGACGGCACGATTGCCGGCGAGGTTACGGCGTCCAAAGACCAGCCGCTGCGCCAGGAAGCAATCATGGAACTTGCAACGGGAGCGGCCAAGGGATGACCGACAAGGCGACCGAGATCAGTGGCCAGGTTGTCGGCAGGAGCCGGCGGTTGCGCACCGCCTTCGCCGCCCTTGGCATGCTGCCGATCCTGATCCTGCTGGCGGTCGGCTTTCAGTTGATGAACGCGCGCTTCTTCACCCAGACCAATTTGCTGATCGTCATGCAGCAATCGTCGATCAACATTGTGCTGGCAGCGGGCATGACCTTCGTCATCCTGACCGGCGGGATCGACCTGTCCGTCGGCTCGATACTTGCCGCCTCGGCGATGGTGGCGGTGATGGTGTCGCTGGTGCCCGATTGGGGACTGCTGGGCGTGCCGGCGGCCATTCTCGTCGGCCTCGGCTTCGGCGTCATCAACGGGCTGCTGATCGCCTATATCAGACTGCCGCCCTTCATCGTCACGCTGGGGTCGCTGACCGCTGTGCGCGGCGTCGCCCGCCTGCTCGGCCAGGACACCACGGTGTTCAACTCGGACCTGCCGTTCGACTTCATCGGCAACGGTTCGCTGTTCGGCATTCCGTGGCTGGTCATCATCGCCTTGTCGGTCGTGGTGCTGTCCTGGCTGGTGCTCAAGCGCACCGTGCTCGGCACCTGGATCTATGCCGTTGGCGGCAATGCCGAAGCGGCGCGGCTGACCGGCATCAAGGTGCCGCTGGTGCTGCTCTTTGTCTATGGCGTTTCCGGCCTGCTGGCCGGCCTTGGCGGCGCCATGTCAGCGGCCCGGCTCTATGCGGCCAACGGGCTGCAGCTTGGGCAGTCTTACGAACTCGACGCCATTGCCGCGGTCATTCTCGGCGGCACCAGCTTCGTCGGCGGCGTCGGCTCGATCTGGGGTACGCTGATCGGTGGCCTGATCATAGCGGTGCTCTCCAACGGGCTTATCTTGGCCGGTGTCTCGGACATCTGGCAGTACATCATCAAGGGATTGGTCATCATCGTGGCAGTCGCCCTCGACCGCTACAGGCTCCAGGCAGGAGCGAGAACGTGATTGACCTTGGTCGCCGGCGTAAACGACCGGTTTGTGTAACGCACCGTGAGAGGCGCGGGGCAATTGGAGGAAAGCAATGAAGACCATCGCTAAACTGCTCTGCGGCGTCGCACTCGCGGCTGCCGCCATCGCGCCCGCATCGGCCAAGGACCTCAACAAGGTCGGCATCTCGGTCGGCCTGCTCGGCAACCCCTTCTTCGTCGCCACCATCAAGGGCATCGAGGACGCGGCCAAGAAGATCAACCCGAAGGTCGAGGTGACGTCAGTGTCGGCCGACTACGACCTCAATAAGCAGGTCTCTCAGGTCGATTCCTTCATCGCCGCCGGCGTCGACGTCATCATGCTCAATGCGGTCGATGCCAAGGCGATCGGCCCGGCGGTGAAGAAGGCGCAAGCAGCGGGCATCGTCGTTGCCGCCTTCGACGTTTCGGCGCCAGGCGCCGACGTCACCGTCATGACCAACAACGTCAAGGCCGGCGAAGAGGCCTGCCAGTATCTGGTCGACCACACCGGCGGCAAGGGCGACTACGTCATCCTCAACGGCCCGGCGTCGTCGTCGATCCTGGAGCGGGTCAAGGGCTGCAAGGACGTCCTTGCAAAACACCCCGACATCAAGATCCTCTCCGACGACCAGAATGCCGAAGGCTCGCGCGACGGCGGCCTGAAGGTCTTTCAGTCGCTGCTGACCCGCTTCGACAAGATCGATGCGGTGTTTGCCATCAACGATCCGACGGCGATCGGCGCCCAGCTTGCGGCCAAGCAGCTCAATCGCTCGGAGTTCATCTTCACCGCAGTGGATGGCGCTCCCGATATCGAGAAGGAACTCGCTTCCGGCACCTCGATGATCAAGGCCTCGGCTTCGCAGGATCCCTACGTGATGGCTGGCCAGTCGCTGACGATGGCGGCTGAGCTGCTTGCCGGCAAGAAGCCGGCGGAGCCGACCGTGCTGCTCGACCCGAAGCTGATCACGGCCGAGAACCTGAAAGACTACAAGGGCTGGACCGCAGCCCGCTAAGCCTCCCAAGGCCGATGCGGCCGGGGCAACCCGGCCGCATCTCAATTCAGAAACGGGAGACGATCATGTCGCGCATCGGTATTCATTCCTTCGTCTGGTCGGCGAGTTCGGCGCAAGGCGACCTCGAACGGACGCTGGCCAACACCAAGGAGGCCGGTTTCGACCTGATCGAGTTCTCCTATCTTGACCCCGCCAATGTCGACGTTGGCGGGTTGGCCAGGCGCATCGCCGACCTCAAGCTCGGCGTCGCGATCAGCATCGGCCTGCCGGCCGACGGCGACATTTCGAGTGCCGACAAGGCGGTTGCCGCGCGCGGCGTCGAGATCCTCAACGAGACGATCGCGCTCACCCGCGATCTCGGCGGCCAGAAGATTGGCGGCATCCTCAGTACCAGCCACGGCTTGCAGACGCAGGCGCCGACGCGCGATCAGTGGAACCGCAGCGCGGGTACACTTGCGAAGGTTGCGGAGACGGCCAAGGCCGCCGGCGTCACGCTCAATCTGGAGATCGTCAACCGCTTCGAAAGCAATCTGCTCAACACCGCTTCACAAGGCCTGGCCTTCATCGCGGACACCGGCTCCGACAACATCTTCCTGCATCTCGATACCTTCCACATGAACATCGAGGAGGCCGATGTCGGACTGGCTATCCGCCATGCCGCTGACAAGATCGGCTATGTCCATATCGGCGAGAGCCATCGCGGTTTCCTCGGCACCGGCAATATCGACTTTGCCGCCATCTTCGATGCGCTGACCGCAATCGGCTATAGGGACGACCTCAGCTTTGAATCCTTCTCGTCGAAGATCGTCGACGAGAACCTCTCACGGAAGACCGCGATCTGGCGCAATCTGTGGGCCGACAATATGGAACTGGCCCGGCATGCGCGCGCCTTCATCTCAATCGGGCTGGAGACGGCGCAGCGCAAGGCAGAGCTTGTCGCATCGAGACATCATCCTTAGCAGGAGCGCGCTGCCAAAGCGCCAATGTTGTCGTTCATCCGGCCCGCGCGTTACGTGCAAGGAATCGACGTCGGAGGCGCTGAGTGTGGCGGAGGCAGTCGAGCGGGGTGACGCTGACGAGAGCTTTCTGATTTTGGCTCACGAAACGCAATAAAATCAACATCTTCATACGCCCTCCGGGGCCATCCAATCTCCATACTGGACGGGGATGACGTTTGACACAGCGCGGCGGAAGGAAGCAGGATGGCTGATAGAGTCGACATCGCATAATGATGTCACTATATAGCGGCGGCTTCGACCGTGTAGCTGTGGCTGTGTACCACGAAGCAGCAGAAAATGTGTTACGCGTTGTGATCCCTATTGTGATACAAATCGGCCGTCGACAGCAGGAAAAGATCGTAAGAACAACAGCATAGAGCCGAAGCCGATCCCGGCCAACGTACCACTCTATCAAACAATCAGAACGTGCTCATTGAACCCTTCCCTTCATTCGGCTCTTCGGACCTCCGACAAGATCAACTTGCCGGGCGAAGCCGACTCGGTTCGAATGGCAGCATGCATCCTTTACCGGGTGCGGACGTTTACGGTTACCAACCGGCATAGCCGCCAGGGAAAAGCAGTATGAGTGAACATGCGATCGAGTTCTTGCGCGGATGGATCGGTGAAAAGGTCCACTGCCAGCACTCGCCGGTAAAGATCGAGAAGCAGGCCGAGACCCTCGCCAAGGAGTGCGCGGCGAAGGCCGCTGAGGTCGGCATTCCGCTGGAAGATATCCAGGAAGAAGTCGGCGACATCCAGGAACTGATCGCATCGCGGCTCGAAGAGGCGGCCGAGGCCGACCAGAGCAACGCGGCCAAGCCGTGACGCAACAGGCCTGGCGCCGCCAGGCCTTGTCCTCTATCCAAATCGATCTTTCAGCCAGGCCTTCGGCAGCGCCGGCACGAAATTGCCGTCGCGTCCGCTCATATCCTCATTGGCGACCATTGCATTGAGGATCGCCTCCTCTACGCCTTGCGCCACCGCATCGAAGAACGGATCGATATCGACGTCCGGGATGTAAGCGACGTTTGCGGTTCGTCCCGATGGTGCAAGTGCTGCTTGCGGATTGGCGGTGGTGAAGGCCAGAAAAATGTCGCCCGAACTGTGGTAGCCGAAGCCGCCTGTCATGGCGATGCCGAGCGGCACGCGCTTTGCCAGCCGCTTCATCTGGTGCGGCAGAAATGGCGCATCGGTGGCGACGATGGCGATGATCGAGCCCTTTTCGGCACGCGGCGTGCCTTCGCGCATCGCCGGCTCTACCAGATCGGGCCCGACGCGGGCGCCGCGCAGTGTGAAATTGCGCCGCTTGCCGAAATTCGCCTGCACGAATACGCCGACCGTATGCCTGATACCCTGCCACTCGATGATGCGGGATGCCGTGCCCGAGCCGGCCTTGAAGCCAAAGGCAATCATGCCAGCGCCACCGCCGACACTGCCTTCCTCGATCGCTCCACCGGCGGCACCGTCGAGCGCGGCTTCGACATGTTCGAAGCCGACGTGATGACCGTTGATGTCGTTGAGGAAACCATCATAGGTCTCCGCCGCAACCGGCAGGCCCCAGCCGCTGTCGAGCGCCGCCGGCAGCACGCGTTGCATCCAGCGCAGCGTGCCGTCGCGGGTAACGCCGCAGGAATGCGTGTTGGTGATCGTGACGGGCAGGTTGAAGGCGCCGACTTCCTCGATAATGTGCGACCCCGTCAACTCGCCATTGCCGTTCTGGCTGAAGACACCGGCAAGCACCGGCGTGGCGAGCTCAGCCAACGGCCGCGGCAGGATGGCGGTGACGCCGGTGCGCACCGGCCCCGTGCCAACCTCGAGCAGACCCTCGCCGGAAATCAGCGTCGCATAGCCGACCGATACGCCGGGCACATCGGTGATGGCGTTGAAGCCGCCCGGCGTGCCCTCGAAGGTAATGCCGAAAGCACGCGCGCGCGGCTTGCCCGCCGGCGTTTGAAGATGCGGGTCATGTCCGGTCATGCGGTCCTCTAAAAAAGCGAGCCCTGATTGCCCGGCTCTTTCGGTTTGCTGGCCGTCGGCTTTGCGGCGGGTTTGCTGGCGGGCGGCGTGGCCGCTGGTTTGGCAACGGCCTGCACCCGCTCGGCGTCGCCGGTCGCGACTGCATTTACGATGCCGTCGGCGAACTCCAGCTGCAGGCCAGCGCCCGGCGCCACATCAACTGCCAGTTTGATCACCGCGCCGCCGGCATCCTTGACCAGCGCGAAGCCGCGGGCCAGCACAGCCTTGTGCGACAGCGTTGCCATCAGCCTCTCGGATTGGACGATGCGGCCGCGCAGTCGCTCCAGCCTGAGCAGTACCGCTTGCGTGCCTCGTCTCGTCAAAGCTGTCAGAAGATCCCTCTGCACGGTTTGCCGCCGTGCCGTTGGCTCGATCGTAATGCGGCCTTGCAGCAAAGCCAGTTGCTGCCTGTGCCGTTGCAGGGATGCTTTCGCACATTTTGGCAACTGATCCGCCGCACGATTCAACTCCGCGCGCCGGGCTCTCGCCAATGCGCGCAGCGCCCCCTGGGCGCGCAAAAGGTCGCGGTCGTTGGTGCGTCGCGCCTCGGCAATCCGCCGCGACAGCGTTGCCGGAGTGAGCTTCACGGCGAAGAACCGAGCTTGCTTTCTTTCGGTGGAGACCATCAGCCCCCGGCTAAGCCGGCTGGCCGCCTCGTCCAGCCGCCGTCGCGGCAGCGCCAGCAACTGGTCGGGCGAGGGCAGCGCGCGGGCGGCCGCACGCGAGGCCTGCCGCTTGCGTTCGAAATTGCGCAAGGTGGCTGCTTTGAGCCGTGCGCCAAGACTGGCTAGTGTCGCTTCGAGGTCCGCTTTCACCGGCACCGCGATCTCCGCCGCACCTGTCGGCGTCGGTGCGCGCATGTCGGCGACGAGGTCGATCAAGGTCCAGTCGGTCTCGTGCCCGACGGCCGAAATCACCGGAATGCGCGAGGCGGCGACGGCGCGCGCCAGCCCTTCATCGTTGAACCCCCAGAGGTCCTCGAGGCTGCCGCCGCCGCGCGCCACGATCAGAAGGTCGGGCTGGGCAATCGCGCCATCCCAGGCCAGCGCGTTGAAGCCGTTGACGGCGGCCGTCACTTCCGCCCCCGCCGTCTCGCCCTGGACTCTTACCGGCCAGACCAGCACATGCAGCGGAAAGCGGTCCTTGATGCGATGGATGATGTCACGGATCACCGATCCGGTCGGCGAGGTGACGACGCCGATGGTGCGCGGCATGAACGGCAGCCGCCGCTTGCGGCCGGCATCGAAAAGTCCTTCGGCCTGCAGTCGCCGCTTGCGCTCTTCCAAAAGCGCCATCAGCGCCCCGGCGCCGGCGGGTTCTAGATTGTCGATGACGATCTGGTAGTTGGATTTGCCGGGATAGGTGGTGAGTTTGCCGGTGGCGATCACCTCCATCCCCTCTTCGGGACGGAATTTCAGCCGGCTCATCGTGCCTTTCCAGACCACGGCATCGAGCCGCGCGCGGTCGTCCTTCAGCGTGAAATAGGCATGGCCGGAAGAGTGCGGCCCGCGATAGCCGGAAATTTCGCCGCGCACCCGCACATGGCCGAAGACATCCTCGACCGTGCGCTTCAGCGCGCCGGAAATCTCGCTCACCGTGTATTCGGTGGCATTGGTTCGTGATTCGGATTCTGCGTCGCTCATCGGCCGATTGAGCGGCTGTTGTCGCTCCGCGTCAAGATTCCATAACTTGATCTTAAGCCTGGCCTGATTGACTCTGGGCCAAGGAGGACGCATGAGCGCCCGCAAACAACGCAGCCCGTTGACGTTCCAGGTCACCCTGACGGTGCTGACGCTTGCCGTTTTTGCACTGGCCATCGTTGTCGGCTTCGGCCTTTACGCCACCATGCAGGCCGACCGGGTCTCGCTCGAGCGGGAGAAGGTTTTCCTTGCCAACGGCCTGCAGGACCAGATCGCCGCGGTAAAGCGCGAGCAGGAAAGCGTCGCCGTCTGGGATGATTCCGTTATAAACGCCAAGGCCGGCAACCAGACCTGGATGGCCGAGAATTTCAGCGTCTGGATGTACTCGTATTACGGCCACAACCGGGTCTATGTGCTGGACAACGCCAACCGGCCGGTCCACGCCATGCGCGAAGGCAAGGTCGTGTCGCCTGCCGTCTTTGGCGAGGACGAACCCGCTTTGCGGCCGACCATCGCCAGGTTGCGCCAGATGATGAGCAAGGACGCAAGCCAGGCCGGCGCAAAATTCGTTGCCGACGATCTGGTCTCGCTTGGCGGTCAGCCTGCCATACTCAGCGTCATGCCTCTGGTGCCGAGTTCGGATCGCGTCACCCAGGCATCCGGCAGCGAATATCTGCATGTCTCCATAGAGTTCATCAACGACGCGGTGATCGGCAAGATCGCGCAGAAATATCTGCTGGCGGGGGCGCATCTCCTGCCGATGGCTCAGCCGCTTGGCTCGGCTGCCATTCCGCTTATCGACAAACAGGGTGTCATCCTCGGCTATATTGCCTGGGACCAGGAACGGCCCGGCCTGACGCTGGTGGGCAAGGCCAGCCCGGCCCTGGCTCTGGCCGCGCTGGTTGCGGCGAGCGTGCTCGCCTTCCTGCTCCGGCGTCTGCGCCGTGCGTCATCGGCGCTGCAGACCAGCCAGGCCCAGGCGCAATATCTCGCCTTTCACGACACGCTCACCGGCCTGCCCAACCGGGCACTGTTCGAGGACAGGCTGCGGCGTGCCTTGCTTACCTCCGGCAATGAAAGCAAGGTCGCGCTGCTTTATCTCGATCTAGATCGCTTCAAGCATGTCAACGACACGCTTGGTCACCCGGCAGGCGACGAACTCGTGCGCCAGACGGCGGCCAGGCTTCAGCATACGGTTCGCGACGTCGACACGGTGGCAAGACTGGGTGGCGACGAATTCGCGGTGATCCTGATCGATGTCCGCGACGTAAGGAACGCCGAGGATATTTCCGAGAGGGTGCTGCAGAAACTGCAGGAGCCGTTCAAGCTGATGGACGATCAGGTCTTTATCAGCGCCAGCATCGGCATAGCCTTGTCGACAGGCCCTGATGCCGACGCAGACGATCTGCTGCGCAAGGCCGACATCGCGCTCTACGAAGCCAAGAAGAACGGCCGCGGCCGCTACCAGGTCTTCGCCGGCGACATGGACGACCTTTTGCTGCGCAAGCGCAAGGTCGAGAGCGAGCTGCGCAGCGCGCTGAATGGCGGCACCGGTATCAAGCTCGCCTACCAGCCGGTCTTTGCCAGCGACGGCAAGACCATTGTCGGCGCCGAGGCGCTGATCCGCTGGGCGCATGAGGTCCATGGCGCACTGCCGGCGGCGCAGTTCATCGCCATCGCCGAGGAACGCGGCATGATCGGGCAGCTCGGCGCATGGGCCCTGCTGGAAGCCTGCCGCTTCGCCTTGAAGACCAAACTGCCGTGGCTCGCCGTCAATGTCTCGCCGCTGCAATTGCGCGACGCCGGCTTTGCCGAAGAGGTTGCCTCGATCCTCGCCGAAACGGGACTGGCGCCGAAGCGCCTGCAGCTCGAGATCACCGAAAACGTTCTCCTGGAAAACAACGACACCACCAGAGCGGCTCTGGCAGCCTTGCGCCAGTCGGGCGTCGGCATTGTGCTCGACGATTTCGGCACCGGCTATTCGTCGCTGAGCTATCTGCGCCGCCATGCCATCGACAAGCTCAAGATCGACCGCTCCTTCGTGCGGCTTCTCGACGGCGACGGCAATTCGGGCGCCATCGTCAAGGCGCTGATCGATCTCGCCGGCGCGCTCAAGGTCGAGGTCACCGCCGAGGGCGTAGAGACCGAGGTGCAAAAGGCGCTGCTGGTCGCCATGGGCTGCCAGCAGCTGCAGGGCTACCTCTTGTCGCCGCCGCTGGAGCCGGCGCAATTGGTGGCGCTGCCCGGCCTGTCGTCGGCCAACGCAACGACGGAGGCGGCAGCGTCGGCCTGATCGTTCCTACCAGCCAGGCAGGATCTGGTTCGGCTTGCTCCGCTTCATCTTGGCGAAGGCGAGCGAGGCGAAATCGAAGCTTCCCGTTTCTTCGCCGAGCGGCACGGAAATATTGTCGAGGCTTTCCGAGATGTGCCGGGCCAGCGCGTCGACGATTTCGGGCCGCGAGGTCTGGCCGCGCATGATGCCGATGCGGCAGTCGGGCAGCGCGCCAAAACCGTCGGCTTCGCCCAGCACTCGCATGCCGGGCCGCAGCGCGCATTCCGGCAGCACCGAGATCGCCAGCCCCGACAGCACCGCGGCGGTGATGACGGTCGCCGAGAAGCTGGTGAAGAGGATGCGATAGTCGCGGCTTTGCCGGTCGAGCACATCGACGGCGGCGCGCCGCCAGATGCAGTTCGGCCGGCCGAAGGCCATCGGCAGCACTTCCTGTTCGTGCGTGGCATGGTTGGCCGAGGTCACCCATAGCAGCGGCTCGCGCCGCACCACTTCCGACTGGCCGCGCGTATCATTGTGCGTCACCAGCGCAAGATCGAGATTGCCGCGCTTGATATGCTCGACCAAGCCTGGTGTCGGCTCGCAGATGACAGTCAGTTCGACGCGCGGATTTGACCGTGTGAAGCGTGCCATGATTTCGGGCAGGAACCGGTCGGCATAGTCGTCGGGGGTGCCGATACGGATGGTGCCTTCGAGCCGCTGATCATCGAAGGCGGCCAGCGTTTCGCGGTTGAGATAGAGCAGGCGGCGCGCGTAGGAGAGCAGCTTGTCGCCTTCCTCGGTCAGCCTGTTGGTGCGGCCGTCCTTTTCGAACAGCGGCTTGCCGATCCGCTCTTCCAGCCGGCGCATCTGCATCGACACCGCCGATTGCGTGCGCAGCACTTCCTCGGCCGCACGGGTGAAGCTGCCGGTATCGGCAATCGAGATGAAGGTCTGCAACTGGTCGAGATCGAGTGGCGCTTTCATCGGTCCAATCCATCACTAGCGTTGATGCTAAAGATTAGAAACATTCGTTGGATTAATCAATCGGTGCGTGGCAAATTCACATTGTCCACATGAAGGCATGTGAATCGAGACCGGAACGGCCGCTGTCCCCAGCGCCGACCGCCTGGTCTTGTCCAGTTCGAGTCTGAAGGAGACCGACATGACCACGTTTGATTTCGCTACCGAGACCTCGCGCATAACCTCGCGTCCGGCCGTTGCGACGCGCGTGGCCAACACCCTTCTCAATGCCTACCAGGCCTGGAAAAATCGCCGGGCCTTCTATCGCCTCGGCGAGATGTCGGACGCCGAACTCGCCGATATCGGCCTGACGCGCGCGGATCTCCATGTCGCCATCGATGTGCCGTTCGGTGCCGATCCGACCGTGAAGCTGCGTGCGATTGCGAGCGATCGTGCCGATACGATCGAAGATCTCGCCCGCCAGATAGCGTGATATCGGGCGCATTGTTTCGGCTGCCGTGAACCTTTCTCAGGCTCGCTGCGACCAACGAGTATAGCAGGCTCCCCACTCCCTGCCGGTTCCCCGCCGGCCAGCCTGCACACTGGCCCGGTCCTCCTCCAGGACCGGGCTTTTCTTTTAAAGCTCCGTCGTCATCGTGCGGTCTGCGCCGCGTCGCTTCGTTCCTTGCTCCGAAGCCGCGAAGGTCAGCGCCCAACTACCGCCAACTACCGCCGGTCCATGTCCCGCTTGAACTGGTCGAAGATCGTTTCCACGCCCTTCTGATAGTCGTCGCGCTGCTGGGCGCCGGTCTCGAACATCTTGCCGAAAATATCGTCGAACGGATTGCGTGGCCTGCCGCTCGGATTGGCCTGCGGTTGCGGCGCCTGGCGCTCCTGCGGTGCCTGTCGCGGCTGGGGTGCTTGCGGCTGCTGCGGCGCCGGCTGCCCACCGGGCAGGCCGAAGCCGCCACCACCGCCTTGCCGCATCATCTCTTCAAAAATCTTGCCCAGCGGGTTGTCGCCGTAAGGGCTCTGCGTCTGTTGCGGCTGTGTTGGCTGCTGCGGCCGGCCCTGCGGTTGCTGTGCCGCGCCACCGCCGAACATATCCTGCAGCACCTTGCCCAGCGGATTGTCGCCATATGGGTTGGGCGCCTGTTGCGGCTGGCTTTGCGGCTGTTGGGCGCCGCCGCCGAACATGTCCTGCAGCACTTTGCCCAGCGGGTTCTCACCGTAAGGATTGGGTGCTGGCTGCGGCGCAGGCTGTGCCCCGCCGCCCGCCTGCCGCATCATCTGTTCGATGATCTCGCCGAGCGGATTGCTGCCGCCGCCGAAGCCACCGGCGGCCTGCATCTGACCCCCGGTCAACTGGTTTGTCGTCTGCTTGAACAATCCGCCCATCACCATCGAAGCGATGGCCGGCAGCATCTGCTGCAGGATCTGCTGGCTGACGCCGGTCGCCTGCGCGGCCTGGCTGGCCACCGCGCGCGACAGCTCCTTCGAGCCGAACAGATGACCCAGAATGCCATTGCCCTCATTGACGCCTTGCGGTGAGAAAGCCCTGGTCGCGTCCTCGAAGTATTTCGCGTGCTGGCCGCTCGCCATCGCCGTCATGAAGGCGCCTAGCCCATAGGGATCGGCGGTGTTGCGTTGCAGCCCTTGCGAGAAGGCCGGCAGCAGAGCGGCGACAGCCGCCTGCGTCTGCTGCATGGAAAGCCCGTACTGCTGGGCAAGCGCCTGCATGCCGTTGCCGTTCTGCGCCTGCGCCAATATGTCGAACAAGGTAGGCATCGGTTTCTCCTCCGGGAAATCCTCGAGGGAGAACCTAGTTCGTTTCGATGTTCGATTGAAGCGGCTTTTGCCGCTGCTCAAGGCGCGACGCTAATACGCATATTCCATGAACACCGGCTCGATCGAGCCGCCCCAGCGCGTGTGGTAGGCCGACAGCATTTCCTCGGCACTGGTGGTACCGCGCGCCACGACTTCGTCCAGCGTGTTGAGGAACGAGGTCTCGTCATAGCCGTCGCGGTTCTTCCTGCCGCGATTTTTCAGCCCAAGGCGCGAAATCGTCATTACATCGCGGCCGATCTCACGCAGCGTCGTGTTGCGGAACGGCGCGGAAATGCCTTGTTCCGGCACCGCATTGCGCATCGCCAGCGTTTCTTCATAGGTCCAGCTCGAAGTCAGCGCCTCGGCGGCGTCGAGCGCGGCCTCGTCATAGAGCAGCCCGACCCAGAAGGCCGGCAGCGCGCAGATGCGGCGCCACGGCCCGCCATCGGCGCCGCGCATTTCGAGGAAGCGCTTCAGCCTGACGTCAGGGAACAGGGTCGACAGATGGTTCGCCCAGTCGCCCATGGTGGGCAGTCCGTCCGGTACTTCATTGCGGGCAACGCCGGCCATGAACTGGCGGAAGGTGATGTGCGTCATGTCGTGATAGTGGCCGTCGCGGATGACGAAATACATCGGCACGTCGAGCGCCCATTCGACATAGTCGGCAAAGCCGAACTCGGGCGAGAAGCAGAATTCGAGCAGGCCCGAGCGCTGGTTGTCGGTGTCGCGCCAGATGTCGCCGCGCCAGCTCTGCAGTCCGTTCGGCCGGCTGTCGGTGAAGGGCGAGTTGGCAAACAGCGCCGTCGACAGTGGCTGCAGCTTCAGCGACACCTGCATCTTGCGGCGCATGTCGGCTTCGCTTTCGAAGTCGAGGTTCACCTGGATGGTGCAGGTGCGATACATCATGTCGAGACCCTTGGTGCCGACCTTGGGCATGTAGCGGGTCATGATTTCGTAGCGCGATTTCGGCATTTTCGGCGTCTCGGCCAGCGACCATTTCGGGCTGCCGCCGAGGCCGAGAAAGCGGATGCCCATCGGCTCGGCGATCTCGCGTACCTGCGCCAGATGCGCATTGCCCTCGCGACAGGTCTGGTGGATCGTTTCCAGCGGCGCGCCCGACAGCTCGAACTGGCCGCCCGGCTCGAGCGAGATCGCGCCCTGGCCGGTCGGCTCGACCAGGCCGATGATGCGGCCGTCATCGATGATCGGGTCCCAGCCGAGCTTTTGCTGCATGCCTTCGAGGATGGCGCGGATGCCGCGCTCGCCGCCATAAGGCACCGGCGCGTTGCCGTCGACATAGAAGGGGAACTTCTCGTGCTCGGTCCCGATGCGCCACTTGTCGCGCGGCTTGTTGCCTTCGGCCAGATGCTCGACCAGTTCGTCGATGTCTTCGATTGGCCGGAAATCGGTTGTGTCGCGCGCCATGGGGCCCCCTCTGCGGCTCTCGGAGCCCGCCGGCGCTAAATGGACGAAATGTCAGCAGCCGATCAAGCGAAAAATCCTGAGCCACAGGTCAACAGGAATTGATCTTTACGCTTCTTACCAGTCTCCGACCGTCGCCTGCATCACCGCAAGCGCCGCTACAGCTGCTGTGTCAGCGCGCAGGATGCGCGGTCCGAGCGGGATGGCAGTGACGAAGGGGAGCGCCCGCAGCATCTTGCGTTCGTCGTCGGAAAAGCCGCCTTCCGGTCCGACCAGCAGCGCCAGCTTCTTCTCCGGCACTGCCTGCAATGCCGGCAGCGGGTTGTTGGTCGAGGCGTCCTCGTCGCAGAAGATCAGTCGCCGCTCCTTGTCCCAGCCGGAGAGCAGACGCTCGAATTTCTCGGCTTCTCGCACTTCCGGCACCGCCAGTATGCCGCATTGCTCGGCCGCCTCGACGACATTGGCGCGCAGCCGGTCGATGGAGGGTTTTGCCAATTGCGTGTGCTGGGTGATCACCGGCTGCAGGATGCCGGCGCCCATCTCCACCGCCTTCTGCACGAGATAGTCGAGCCGCCCCTGCTTCAGCGGCGCGAAGCAATAAACTAGATCGGGCAAAGGCGGTTGCGGCCGCTGTTGGCTGAGCACTCTCAGCCGCACCGCCTTCTTCGACTTCGAAGCGATCGCCGCCGACCACTCGCCGTCGCGGCCGTTGAAGACCAGAATCTCGGCGCCTTCGCCGAGCCGCAGCACATGCATGAGGTAATGGCTTTGCTGCTGGCCGGCATCGAATTCGATGTCGGCTGCGAGATCGTCGGCCAAGAACAGCCGCTGCATCTTGTAATTGGCGCGCATCGCCGAGGAATGGGCGAGGCGGTGCCTGGCGTCAAGTCTCGGCGGAACGATGCCACACCGGTTCAAAACCGTGCCGCAGCACCGAAACGGTCGTGGCCGGTGTGAGCAGGCGCAGCGAACGGCCGGCAAGGCTGTCGAAGGCCGCCGCATCGCCATAGCCTGCGAACGACCAGGGCAGCGCGTTGCCGCCGCGCAGCGCATAGGCCGAGCCGCCATCCGCGATCATCGCTCCGTCCGGCAATTCGGCAAGCTCTCCCATGGTGACATCAGGTGGCTTGCCGCCCGAAGCCAGCCGCTCCTTGTGCAGCCGCTTGTCCACCATTGGCGCGCGCGGTTCGTTTACACCGAAGACTTTGCCGAAACGCCCGACAAAATCCGTGGCTCGCTCACGCCGGCAATAGAAACAGGGACGGTGCCCGGCGGCCAGCGCCGTCACCTCGTCGAGGAAGAACAACTCGGTCCAGCCGGCCCTGCCGCCCGGCCGATTCCTGCCCATCGGCTCGCGCCGCACATTGCGGAATTGGCAGACGCAGATGATCCAGGCCGGCAAGGCCCAACGCTTTTTCAGCAGCGTCTTGGTCTCAGGATCGTGGATGATGCCGCGATTGCCGGTGAACAGGCCGCGCTCGGATATGGCATGGATGGCGCCGAACGGATCGACCCGGTTCTGCAGTGGCATAGCTCTCTCCCGAATATGCATCTTGGCTGCAATGCTGGCGACATGATATCGCTCGTCGCGTCATTTCATGTCAGCAGGGTTTTGCGATGCGGGTGCTGGTGGTCCAGAACTACGACAACACCGGCCTTGGCCAGGTTGGTGCCGCGCTCGCCGAAGCCGGCGCCGATCTCGACCTGCGCCGGCCTTACAAGGGCGATGCGCTGCCGGACGACGCGACCGGACACGATGCCATGGTGATGCTTGGCGGCGGTCAGAATGCGCTGGCCGACGATGACTACCCGTATTTCCCGGCGCTGCTCGAACTGACCCGCGATTTCGCCGCCAAGGATCGCTCGGTTCTCGGTATCTGCCTGGGCAGCCAGTTGGTTGCCCGCTCTTTCGGCGGTGAGAACCAGATCGGCGGCGCCTCGGAATTCGGCTGGCACAAGGTATCGCTGACGCCGGACGCCAGAACCGATCCGGTGCTTGGCGCACTTCCCCAGGATTTCCCCATCTTCGAATGGCACGACGACACTTTCGCGCTGCCGTCAAATGCGGTGCGGCTTGCCGGCAGCGAAATTGCTGAGAACCAGGCGTTCCGTATCGGCCGCGCCGTCTACGGCTTCCAGTTCCATTTCGAGGCCGACCGGCCGATTGTGAGGGACTGGAGCGCATCCTTCGCGCCGCTGATTGCCGATCGCCATCCCGACTGGCACGATCGCCTCGACAGCGAAATGGCTCTCAACGGCCCCGAGGCTGATGCCGCGGGCTTGGCCATTGCCCGCGCCTGGGTGGCGACGATCTGAACCCAGCCAACGCGCGGCCGTTGCATAATTGGCACGCGGCGGGGAATCTGCCGGGGACAACTTCTTTCGTCCTTGGTTTGTGGCCGAACGCCATCCTACAAGGCGCGCGCTATGCATCGGCAATGCAACCGCGATGAACCTTCTGTGTGATCCGCGCGACACACCGCCGATACAGAATCGACCTACAAGCGCGAAATCGTCGAAACTTTGAGACGAATTCTCGGTTTCAACCCATTGGTAACCGCCTCGTGCCCAGATGCAGGAAGCTCAACTAGAGATGACGTCCGTGAAAGCAGCGCTTCTGTCCTTTGTCATGCTGTCTGCCATCGTTTTGTGCGGTCTCGGCATTTATTCCGCCGATGCGGCCAACAACCATCAGGCCGTCGACGGCTACGGCGTCACCGCCGCGCTTCGCTAAAACGCTTTTCCCTGCACAGTCAGGATACGCTTGTCCGCGCCGTCCACGGCGAGCGCGCTGAGCATGCCTGACTGCCAGGCGAGCGTGTCGACATTGACGCGGTTCGGCATCACCTCCGCCTCCGGCACCGGTGTGTGGCCGTGCACGATCACCTTCGGGTAAAGCCCTGGATGGTTGTGGAAGACGTCGCGTATCCAGACCAGATCCTGCGGGCTCTGGCTCTCCAGCGGCACGTCAGGCCTGACGCCAGCATGGCAGAAGAAGAAATCACCTGATATCAGTGACAATTGCAGCGACCGCAGGAAGTCGACATGGGCTTGCGGTACAGCATTGACCAGTGCCTGGTGTCCCCGCCGTAACGCCTCGGCCTTGCCGAACCAGCTTGCGTGTCCCGCTAGGTCGACGCCATAGGATTGTGCCGTCTGCACGCCGCCATAGCGGATGAACAGCCCTTCCGGGTCAGGCTCGTCGAGAAAATCGAGGAAGCCGATATCGTGGTTGCCGGCGAGCATCAGATGCCGTGGATTGCGTTTCTGTGCCTCGATCAGGAAGTCTATGACGCCCTTGGACTCTGGTCCGCGGTCAACATAGTCGCCGAGGTGGATGACGCGCCAATCGCTGGTCGGCTTGTATTCGAGTTCGCTCTCGATGCGGCGATGCATGGCGGCGAGCAGATCGAGCCGGCCATGCACGTCGCCGATCGCATAGAGGCGCATGCCATCGGGCGCGCGCGCGTCGAGGTAGTGGATGCCGGTCTCGATCAAGGCGGCTTCGTCTCCGTGATCCAGCGAGGCTAGGGTCTAATCGGTGAACAAGACCCTATCGCCGCAACTGGTCCTTGCCCATCTCGGTCACCAGCCGTTTGCCGCACAGTGCCAGCGTGATGTCCATCTCCTTGCGGATGATGTCCAGCGCCAGGGTCACGCCTTGCTTGCCCATGGCGCCCAACCCGTACAGGAACGGGCGGCCGATATAGGTGCCCTTGGCGCCGAGGCAAAGCGCCTTCAGCACGTCCTGGCCCGAGCGGATGCCGCCGTCCATATGCACCTCGATCCTGTCGCCGACCGCATCGGCGATCTCTTCCAGCGCCATGATTGACGACGATGCGCCGTCGAGCTGGCGCCCGCCATGGTTGGAAACGATGATGGCGTCGGCGCCGGTCTCGACCGCCATCAGCGCGTCCTCTTTGTCGAGAATACCTTTCAGGATCAGCTTGCCGCCCCAGCGCTCCTTGATCCAGGCGACGTCCTTCCACGACAGGTGCGGGTCGAACTGCTCCGTCGTCCACGATGCCAGCGAAGCGACGTCGCCGACGCCCTTGGCATGGCCGACAATGTTGCGGAAGGTGCGGCGCTTGGTGCCGGCAATGCCCATCAGCCAGCGCGGCCGCATGGCGATGTTGGCAATGTTGGCCAGCGTCATCTTGGGCGGCGCCGACAGCCCGTTGCGGACATCCTTGTGGCGCTGCCCCAGGATCTGCAGGTCGAGCGTCAACACCAGCGCCGAGCATTTTGCAGCCTTCGCCCTGTCGATCAGGTCGAGCACGAAATCCTTGTCGCGAAGCACGTAGAGCTGGAACCAGAACGGCTTCTTCGTCACCGACGCGACATCCTCGATCGAGCAGATGCTCATCGTCGACAGCGTGAACGGCACGCCGAATTCCTCTGCCGCCTGCGCCGCCAGCATCTCGCCATCGGCATGCTGCATGCCGGTCATTCCAGTTGGGGCAAGCGCCACCGGTATCGCCACTTTCTCGCCGATCATGGTCGATTCCAGCGAGCGGTTGCTCATGTCGACCAGCACGCGCTGACGGAATTTTATCTTCTGGAAGTCCTCCTCGTTGGCGCGGTAGGTGCTTTCGGTCCAGGCGCCGGAATCGGCATAGTCGTAGAACATCTTCGGCACCCGCCGGCGCGCCAGGTCCTTGAGATCGGCAATGGTGAGGATGTCGCTCATGGTGGTTCCTCGTTAGCCAGTCGTCTTGAAGCCGTCGTCGGCGTCGGAGCGCTGCTTAAGCCTGAGCCGCGACACGCGCTGCCAGTCGCCGCTGCGTTCGGCCTCGAGCATCGAGCGCTCGACATAGGAGATATGGTCCATCGCCGCTTGGCGGGCAGCTGAGGGATCGCCGGCCTTCACGGCTTTGTAGATCGCGCCGTGCTGGGCCAGCAGCGCCTCGCGCGCTCCGGGCACGCTGAACACCAGAAGCCGGTTCTGGAACACGCCTTCAGACAGCAGCCGGTAGCAGGAGCGCAGTGTGTGCAAGAGGATGATGTTGTGCGCGCATTCGCACACAGCATGGTGGAACTCGACGTCGATTTCCGCCTCGTCGTCGAAATCGCCGGTGCGGTGCGCCTCGTCCATGCGCGCCATGATGCGGTCGAGCAGCGCAATGTCGTCCGCTGTCGCGCGCCGCGCCGCATATTCGGCCGCAACACCTTCGATCTCGCGGCGGTATTCCAGATAGTCGGTCACCGCCTTGCGGTGCATCGAGATGAGGTCGGTCACCGGCTTGGTGAACAACTGGCCGATGACGTCGGCGACATGGGTGCCGCCGCCGGCCTTGGTGATCAGCAGCCCGCGCCCTTCCAGCGCCTTCAGCGCATCGCGCAGGATCGGCCGCGACACGTCGAACTGGCGCGCCAGCTCGCGCTCGCCCGGCAGCCGGTCGCCGGTGCGCAGCACGCCTTCAAGGATCAGGCTTTCGATCTGCTGCACCACCTCGTCGGCGGTGCGCGAATGCTCGATCCTTGAGAAAATATCGCTCAACGGGGGCCTGGGAAATTGAACCGGCGTCGCGCAAGATAAAGCCAGCGTCGCCAACTGGTCAAATTATTTATCCAATTTGCCCAATCGGGTCGGTCTGCGCGTCGCGCCGGCAGGACCTACGATGCTAGACTTTGGTGTTTACGCGCCTCATGGATTGCCTTTAGAGGACGCCATCACACGAAGGGTCGAGAACAGGGGGACCACCGTGTCGGACGAGACGTCCAACCTCGAATTCCAGCCGCGCGCCCAGGGCAGCGTGATGGGCTTTCCCGCGCATGAGGGACGGCCCGGCGCGATCGGCGAGGTCCATGCCCGGCCGCATCCGCTGATCGAGAAGCCGCGCGTGCTTGTGCAACTCGCCTTCATGACCGAGGGCGGCTCCGGCGTCGACATGGCCGTGCTCTCCGAACTGTCGCGGCGCCTCGGCATCGCGGCGCCCGACCGTCATGCCCGCCACCACGCCATGAAATGGGGCAAGGGCACGCTGCGCTGGGAGCGGCATACGGAATTCTCGACCTATCTTTGGGAAGGGCCGCTTGCCGAAAGCGGCAGGGCGCAGGAGGATTCTCCTTTCGGCAACGGGTTCTCGCCGCCGGGAACGGTGATCTCAGGCATAAGGCTGGAGATCCGCAAATGGACGCCGGCAAGCGAGAAGCTGATTGCGGCCTTCGACCCGACGAGCCTCTGCTATTCGCTGGTCGAGCGCGGCAATGCGGCCATCGTCACCGATTTCCGCCAGGACGGCGACGGCCTGACCCGCATCCTGGTGCTTGATCGCGGCCTGACGCCGGCGCGGACCGGGGCGCTGTCGCAGCGGCTGATCGACGTCGAGACCTACCGCACGCTTGCCATGCTCGGCCTGCCGCTGGCGCTGACCCTGTCGAGCCGCGCCCGCCGCATCGAAGACCGGTTGGCGCAGACCACGCTGGAAATGAAGGTCACTGAAACCCGCGACAGCCAGACGCTGCTCGCCGACCTGACCGAGCTTGCCGCCGAGCTGGAAGCCGATGCCGCCTCCAGCCTCTATCGCTTCGGCGCCAGCCGCGCCTATGACGGCATCGTTGTCGAGCGGCTGGAGGCGCTGGACGAAGAAGCCGTGCCCGGCTACGACACTTGGGGCGGCTTCCTGCAGCGGCGGGTGGCGCCTGCCATGCGCACCTGCCGTTCGGTCGAGGAGCGCCAGGCCAACCTGTCGCGCAAACTAACCCGCGCCACGACGCTGCTGCGCACGTGGGTTGATGTCGAGGTCGAGAAGCAGAACCGCGATCTGCTGGCGTCGATGAACAACCGCGCCCGGCTGCAACTGCGGTTGCAGCAGACGGTCGAGGGCCTGTCGGTGGCAGCAGTGTCCTACTATGTCGTCGGTCTGATCTCCTACCTTGCCAAGGGCGCCTCGATCTTCGGCCATGCCATTGCGCCCGAAGTCGTCACCGCCGCCTCGGTGCCGGTCGCCATCGTGCTGGTCTGGTGGGGGGTGCGGCGAGTGAGGCGGATGCACTCCGAGCCGGCGAAACATCCGGGGGAGTAGGAGCGCACTTTACCCTCCCCCTTGTGGGGAGGGTCGATCCGCATAGCGGATCGGGGTGGGGGTGCTCGTAAAGAGCTTTCGTCGCGCGGACCCCCACCCCGCTCACTGCGTTCGCGACCCTCCCCACAAGGGGGAGGGTGAATAGCGGCAGATTGCCGCTGCGGAAGGCGGGCAGTACGCTCTTTGCCCGACGCGGTGTTTGCAACATCCGAATGTAATTGGTAAAAGATTTTTACCAGCCAAGCGGAGAACGCCGCCGATGTCCGGCCTTGTCATGCCCAAGCCAGACGACGCCACTATGCGAAGGCGGGCGGAGATCGTCGCCGACATGCGCATCATCGTGCCGGGCGAGGGCGTCGTCGACGCCACCAATGAGATGCGCGCCTTCGAAAGCGACGGCCTCACCGCCTACCGGCAATTGCCGCTGGTCGTGGTGCTGCCGGAAACGGTGGCGCAGGTGTCGCGCATCTTGAAATACTGCAACGACCGCAACATCCGTGTCGTGCCGCGCGGCTCCGGAACCTCGTTGTCGGGCGGCGCGCTGCCGCTCGAGGATGCCGTGCTGCTGGTCATGAGCCGCTTCAACCGCATCCTTGCCATCGACTATCCCGACCGCATCGTCGTCGCTCAGCCAGGCGTTACCAATCTTGGCATCACCATTGCCGTCGAGCAGGAGGGCTTTTACTACGCCCCTGACCCATCCTCCCAGATCGCGTGCTCGATTGGCGGCAATGTCGCGGAAAATTCCGGCGGCGTGCACTGCCTGAAATACGGCCTGACCGCCAACAATGTGCTCGGCATCGAGATGGTGCTGATGAACGGCGAGGTGGTGCGCCTGGGCGGCAATCATCTGGACTCGGAAGGCTATGATCTCCTCGGCGTCATGACGGGGTCCGAAGGCCTGCTCGGCGTCGTCACCGAGGTCACCGTGCGCATCCTGAAAAAGCCGGAGACGGCCCGCGCTCTGCTGATCGGCTTTCCGACCAGCGAGCAGGGCGGCCAATGCGTCGCCGACATCATCGGCGCCGGCATTATCCCTGGCGGCATGGAGATGATGGACCGGCCGGCGATCCATGCCGCGGAAGATTTCGTCCACGCCGGCTATCCCCTTGATGTCGAGGCGCTGCTGATCGTCGAACTCGACGGGCCGGGCGTCGAGGTCGATCACCTGATCGGTCTCGTCGAAGCGATCGCCTACAGGAACGGCTCCACCACCTGCCGCATCTCGCAATCCGAACAGGAGCGGCTGAGTTTCTGGGCCGGCCGCAAGGCGGCCTTCCCGGCGGTCGGCCGCATCTCACCCGACTATTACTGCATGGATGGCACCATCCCGCGCAAGGAATTGCCGCGTGTGCTCGCCGGCATGCGCGAACTGTCGGGAAAATACGGCCTTGGCGTCGCCAATGTCTTCCACGCCGGCGACGGCAATCTGCATCCGCTGATCCTCTACGACGCCAACGTGCCGGGCGAACTCGACAAGGCGGAAAGTTTTGGCGCCGACATCTTGCGGCTCTGCGTCAAGGTCGGCGGCGTCTTGACCGGCGAGCACGGCGTCGGCGTCGAGAAGCGCGACTTGATGCCTGAAATGTTCAACCAGATCGACCTCGACCAACAAATGCGCGTCAAATGCGCCTTCGATCCCAACCATCTGCTCAACCCGGGAAAAGTGTTCCCGCAACTGCGCCGCTGCGCGGAGCTTGGACGCATGCATGTGCATCGCGGCCAGGTGGCGTTTCCGGACATTCCGAGGTTTTGATGGGGGCGGAATGTCTCACGTCGGCGATCCTTCGCGCCCCCCTCTGTCCTGCCGGACATCTCCCCCACTTGGGGGGAGATCACCAGTCATCTCTGCCTTCGCCAATATTCGACGTTGCTAGAGAGGCGCGGTCGCCAAAGCTGCTAATCTCCCCCCAAGTGGGGGAGATGTCCGGCAGGACAGAGGGGGGCGCGAAGGAACTCGACCCATCTTCGCCATGACGACCTTCACCCCCACCACATCGGCCGAGATCCTCTCCACCGTCCAATGGGCGGCGGCGGAAGAGTCACCTTTGGAAATCATCGGCCACGGCTCCAAGCGCGGCATCGGCCGGCCACAGCAGAGCGAACACACGCTCGATCTTTCGAAGCTCACCGGCGTCACGCTCTACGAGCCGGCCGAGTTGGTACTGTCGGCCAAGGCCGGCACGCCGCTTTCCGAGATCGAAAACCTGCTCGCCGAAAGCGGCCAGCAACTCGCCTTCGAACCGATGGATTACGGTCCTTTACTCGGCGGCGAGCCCGGCAAGGGCACGATCGGCAGCGTGCTCGCCGCGAACCTGTCCGGCCCGCGCCGGCTGAAGGCGGGGGGTGCACGAGACCATATTCTGGGAATCAATGCGGTTGCCGGACGCGGCGAGGCCTTCAAGTCCGGCGGCCGCGTCGTCAAGAATGTCACCGGCTACGATCTGTCGAAGCTGATGGCCAACAGCTGGGGCATGCTGGCCGTGTTCACCGATGTCACCTTCAAGGTGCTGCCGGCGGCCGAGACCGAGGTGACGCTTGCCATGCGCGGCCTACTCGACGATGCCGCCTCTGCCGCCATGGCGCTGGCGCTCGGCTCCAGCGCCGAAGTGTCGAGCGCGGCCCATCTGCCCGAACGCATCGCCGCGCGCGTTGCCGGGGGCAGTCTAGGCACTGACGCTGCAACGCTGCTGCGCGTCGAAGGGTTTGGCCCATCGGTCGCCTATCGCATTGAGGCGCTGAAGACCCTGCTGAAAAATGCCGGCCCGCTGCAGGAGATCGCAGGTGAGACATCGCATACCCTCTGGCGTGACATAAGGGACTGCACGCCACTCGCCGACCGTAGCGAAAAGCCGGTCTGGCGCGTTTCGATGGCGCCGTCTCAGGCTCACCAGATGGTGCTGACGCTGCGCATGCAGATCGGCGTCAGTGCCTTCTACGACTGGCAGGGTGGGCTGGTCTGGCTGCGCATGGAGGAGGGCGATCCCGAGGCCGCCCTGCTGCGCGGGCTGATCAAAAAGCACGGCGGCGGCCACGCGACGCTGGTGCGCGCCACCCCTTCGCATCGCACCGCCGTTCCGGTGTTCGAGCCGCAGGCACCGCATAAGGCCGCATTGTCGGCGCGGCTCAAGGCCGAGTTCGATCCCAAGTCCATCCTCAATCCCGGCCGCATGGCCCAAGGCTAAGATAATGCAAACTAACTTCTCCCTTGCCCAGCTCGCCGATCCCCATGTCGCGGAATCGGAGAAGATCCTGCGCAAATGCGTGCATTGCGGCTTCTGCACCGCCACTTGCCCGACCTATGTGACATTGGGCAACGAGCTGGATTCGCCACGCGGGCGCATCTATCTCATCAAGGACATGCTGGAGAACGGCCGCCCGGCCGACAAGCAGATCGTCACCCATATCGACCGCTGCCTGTCCTGCCTGGCCTGCATGACCACCTGCCCGTCGGGCGTCAATTACATGCATCTGGTCGACCATGCCCGCGCCCATATCGAGGAAACTTACAAGCGGCCGCTGCTCGACCGGCTCACCCGCGCCATGCTGGCCTTCGTGCTGCCCTATCCCGCGCGCTTTCGCGCCGCGCTGAAATTGGCGAGACTGGGCAAGCCATTCATCGGCCTGTTCGAAAGGCTGCCGGCCCTGAGGCCGCTGGGCGCGATGCTGAAGCTGGCACCGGCCTCGATCCCGACGGTCTCGCCAATGGCCTCTTCCGGCATTCATGCCGGGCAGGGGACGAAGAGAGGCCGCGTCGCCATCCTCACCGGCTGCGCCCAATCGGTACTCGACCCCGCCATCAACGAGACGACGATTGCATTGCTGACCAGGCTTGGCGTCGAGGTCGTGGTGCCGCAGGGCGAAGCCTGCTGTGGCGCGCTGGTCCATCATATGGGCCGCGAGGCAGCAGCCCTTGCCTCGGCCCGGCAGAATGTCGATGCGTGGACGCGTGCCATCGACCAGGGCGGGCTCGATGCCATCGTCATCACCGCGTCCGGCTGCGGCACAACGATCAAGGACTACGGCTTCATGCTGCGCCTCGATCCGGCCTATGCCGACAAGGCCGCGCGGGTCTCGGCGCTGGCCAGGGACATTACCGAATATCTCGCAAGCCTCGACCTGCCCGAGCCGGTGCGCAAACCCGGCACCGTCGTCGCCTATCACTCCGCCTGCTCGATCCAGCACGGCCAGAAGATCACCCGCCAGCCGAAGGAATTGCTCGCCAGGGCCGGCTTCGTCGTGCGCGAACCGCGCGAGGGGCATCTGTGCTGCGGCTCCGCCGGTACCTACAACATCCTGCAGCCGGAGATTTCCGCAAGGTTGCGTGACCGCAAGGTGAAGAACATCGAGGCGACCGACGCCGAAATCGTCGCCACCGGCAACATCGGCTGCATCACCCAGATCGCTTCCGCCGCGAAGCTGCCGGTGGTGCACACGATCAAGCTGCTCGACTGGGCCTATGGTGGTCCGAAGCCGGAGGGCGTCTCCGAAGGAAACCTGGTCGCCGCCGAGTAAGCAGCTATTCCGCTGCCAGCCGGTCCACCACGCCATACGTCGCCTGGTAGCGCGCGCGCTGGCGGCTGAGAGCTACCATTGTGTTGCGCAGCAGGATCGCCACGGTGATCGGACCGACGCCGCCGGGCACCGGCGTGATCCAGGACGCGACTTCCTTCACGCTCTCGGTGTCGACGTCGCCGACGATGCGGCTCGTGCCGTCCGGGCCGATCTCGGAATTGATGCCGATGTCGATGACGGCCGCACCGGGCTTCACCATGTCGGCCTTGATCAGCCTGGGCTTGCCGACGGCGACGAACAGTGCGTCGGCGCGGCGCGCATGGGCGGCCACCGAGCGCGTCATGTGATGGCACACCGTCACCGTTGCGCCTTCGCCCATCAGCAGGAAGGCAATCGGCTTGCCGACGATCTCGGAATGGCCGACGACGACGACTTCGAGCCCCTTGAGGTCGAGGCCGGTTACCTTGAGCAGCTCGACCGAGGCCGCAGCCGTGCAAGGCGCGAGGTCGAGCTGATTGTAGACGATATTGCCGATCGACGCCGGATGCATGCCCTCGACGTCCTTCAGTGGATGCACCGCCGCTTGCAGCGTCTTGATCGGGATATGCGCCGGCACCGGCCGCTGGATGATGATGCCGGTGACGCGCGGGTCGGCGTTCAGGCCGTGGATCGCCGCCTCGAGTTCGCCGGCGCTGATGTCGGCGGGGAACCGCCGCTCCTCGAAACCGATGCCGGCAAGGGCGGCCTTGGCGCGCTGGTTGCGCACATAGACATCGACGGCAGCGGTATCGCCGACGGTGATCGACACCAGCTTGGGCGGAAAACCTTCGGCGGTGGCGATGGCGGCATCCTCGCGCACGGATGCCATGATGCGCTGGGCGACCGGGCCGCCCCGGAGATAGCGGCTATCGTCTGGCGGAGACATGGCTGAACCTTTGCAGCGAGTTTGGCGCAGGGGAGTTTGGCCGTCCCTATAGCAGGGGAAATGCGGCAAGGCAGCGTGAAAGCGAACCGTCATCCCCCTGGCGCGACGTTCTGGCGCAGCCTGGCTCAGCTATAGCCGCAAAGAGAAAGGGCAGCGCGGTTTCCCGGGCTGCCCTTTCCTGACTGGCCGCATCCCCACACGGCCCGTCCCCCGTAAACTCTTCCCGATCCTGAAGGTCTAACCTTCTGGACCAGATGATTCGGTAGCCGACTATATCACGACCACGGTCGTTCCAACATTGACCCTCTCGTAAAGGTCAACCACGTCCTCGTTGCGCATGCGGATGCAGCCGGAAGACACCGAGCCGCCGATGGTCCATGGCTGGTTGGTGCCGTGGATGCGGTATTCCGTCGTGCCGAGATAGAGCGCGCGGGCGCCAAGCGGGTTTTCCTCGCCGCCGGCCAGATAGGTCGGGAGGTAGCGGCCCTTGGCGGCCTCGCGCTTGATCATCTCCGCTGGCGGGCGCCAGTCCGGCCAGACGCGCTTGTTGGTGATCTTGTGCGTGCCAGACCATTCGAAGCCAGGCTTGCCGGTGCCGACGCCATAGCGCCGCGCCTTGCCGTTCTTCTCGACCAGGAACAGGAAGTTCTGCGTCGTATCGATGACGATCGTGCCCGGCTTCTGTGGGCCGTCATAGGCGACTTCCTGCGGCAGATAGAGCGGATTGATCTGCGGCCGCATCACCACGCGCTTGACCGGCGCCTGCACGGAAGCAGTGCGAACCCGATCGGGTCGCGCCGGCTGCGCATAGCGAACGCGCGGCTGTTGGACCACCTGTCGGCTCTGCCGCACGATGCCGGGCGCCCGGCCAAGCTGCAGCACCCAGGGTGCGGAAAGGTCGGGGCTCACCATCACCGGCGGCCTTTCGGCATAGCGGTCGTTGGCGGCAGACGAGGTGACGCCGGCGGCCAGAATGGCCACGGCGCCGAGCACGGAACGCAAAAAGATCTTCATCGGAACGCACCTTGATCGTCGAACGGACGGAGGCGGAACTTGCCCCCGGTTGCGCGATCCTTGGCGCGAAGCGGCAACCGAAACATGAATCGGAATGCGTAAAATGCCGCTTTGTCAGTAAACCTTTTGGTGTGGTTACCGCCGGGTTCAGGAATCTGGTAAAGCCGCGGTAAATGCAGCGCGAAAGCGCGTTAACGGATGGATCGGCCATGGCGCAAGACAACACCGGACTGCTTACCGGCTCCGACGGGATCACGCGCTGCTTCTGGCACGGCAATCTGCCGGACTATCTGCACTACCACGACCATGAATGGGGCCGGCCGGTCGCCGACGACCGCAGGCTGTTCGAAAAAATCTGCTTGGAAGGCTTTCAGTCCGGCCTGTCCTGGCTGACCATTCTGCGCAAGCGCGAGAATTTCCGCGAGGCCTTCGCCGGTTTCGACTTCGACAAGGTCGCCGCCTTCACCGACGAGGATGTCGAGCGCTTGGTCGCCAATGCCGGCATCATCCGTCACCGCGGCAAGATCGTCTCGACCATCAACAACGCCAAACGGGCGTGCGAAATGGTCGACGAGTTCGGTTCGCTGGCCGCCTGGTTCTGGAAGTTCGAGCCGGGGCCGGAGGAGCGGCCGGCGGTGGTGGACATGGCGCATCTACGCGCCAACCCGACGACAGCGGTCTCGATCAGGATTTCGAAGGAGTTGAAAAAGCGCGGCTGGAGCTTTGTCGGACCGACGACGGTTTATGCCTTCATGCAAGCGATGGGTCTGGTCAACGACCATCTCGAGGGGTGTGTTTGCCGGGAGCAGGTGGAGAAGGAACGCAAGGCCTTTAAGAGGCCGAAGTAGGGCGCTGTCCCCCTACCTCCCCCTTGTGGGGAGGTCGCGCCGAAGGCGCGGGTGGGGGTATCTTGGCGCCGCACCCCCACCCCGACGCTACGCGTCGACCCTCCCCACAAGGGGGAGGGTAAGGAACTCACGTCCCGCTGGCGCCAGTCAGGAACAATCCCGCCACAATCGCCGCCAGTGCCGCAAAGGCCGGATAAATCACCAGCAATCCGGTCATCAGCGCCTCGCGTATGGTGGAACCCTTGCGCTCGTCGGCGGTGACCTCAAACGGACCGGGGCTCGCCGTCACCGGCGCACGGTTCTCGGCCGGCCGCAACCGGACTTCATGCAAGCCGTCGTCTCTGATGTCGAACTTGTGTGCGGCAGTCATGGCCCAACCCTTTGTTTCGGCGCGCTTATCGGCTCTGATTGTGTCGGCACGATGCCGCGCCGATGGCGGAATTGTTTCCTTTCGGTGCGTTTTGTTTCGAAGGAGAAGGAAAGAGCGCAAACCCTTGCCGCACCAAGCCGCTTCGGTTAGGACACGCCCACTCCAAACAAGTCATCGATTACTAAGCGAAAAGACCCATCCCATGGCCGACAAATCGGAAAAGACGAAAGCGCGGCTGCCGCGCGGCTTTGCCGACCGCAGCGCCGACGATATCCGCGCCGTCGAGAAGATGATGGCGACGATCCGTTCGGTCTATGAGCTCTGCGGTTTCGAGCCGGCCGACCAGCCGCTGATCGAATACACCGATGCGCTCGGCAAGTTCCTGCCCGACCAGGACCGGCCTAATGAGGGCGTATTTTCTTTCCAGGACGATGACGAGCAGTGGCTGTCGCTGCGCTACGATTTGACTGCGCCGACAGCGCGCTACGTCGCCGAGAATTTTGAGAAGCTGCCGAAACCCTATCGCAGCTACCGCTCCGGCTGGGTGTTCCGCAACGAAAAGCCCGGCCCGGGCCGCTTCCGCCAGTTCATGCAGTTCGACGCCGACACGATCGGTACGCCGGGCGTCGCAGCCGACGCCGAGATGGCCATGATGATGGCCGACGTGATGCAAGCGCTCGGCATCAAGCGCGGCGACTACGTCATTCGCGTCAACAACCGCAAGGTGCTTGACGGCGTGCTGGAGGCGATCGGCCTTGGCGGTGACAACAATGCCGGCCGCCGGCTGACCGTGCTGCGCGCCATCGACAAGCTGGACAAGCTCGGGCCGGAAAGCGTGAAGCTTCTGCTTGGGCCGGGCCGATGGGATGGCGGCAAGGAAGGCGAGGGCGACTTCGCCAAGGGCGCTGGTTTGGACGACGGGCAAGCTGAAGCAGTTCTTCTCGCCACGGCAAGGAACGCACAGGTCGACCAGGTTTCCATAGCGAGCTCGAACTCGACTTACCAAGAAGGCGTCGGCGAGCTCGCGACGATTGAAGCCCTGGTCAGGGCGGCCGGATATGGCGAAGATCGCATCGCCATGGACCGCTCCGTCGTGCGCGGCCTCGAATACTACACCGGCCCGGTCTTCGAAGCCGAATTGCTCGCCGAAATCCCCAACGAAGACGGCCAGATCGTGCGCTTCGGTTCGGTCGGCGGTGGCGGCCGCTATGACGGGCTGGTCTCGCGCTTCCGTGGCGAGCCGGTGCCGGCGACCGGCTTTTCGATCGGCGTCTCCCGCCTGATGACGGCGCTGAAGAACCTCGGCGAGCTGGACACCACCGATGTCATCGCGCCGGTCGTCGTGCTGGTGATGGACAAGGATACGGAAAGCCTCGGTCGCTACCAGAAGATGGTGGCCGATCTGCGCGCGGCCGGCATCCGCTCCGAAATGTATCTCGGCGGCGCCGGCATGAAGGCGCAGCTGAAATACGCCGACCGCCGCGGTAGCCCGGTCGCGATCATCCAGGGCGGCGATGAGCGCGCCAAGGGCGAGTTGCAGATCAAGGATCTGATCGAAGGCGCGCGCATGTCCGCTGAAATCGCCGACAACGCTGAATGGCGGGCTGCCCGCCCGGCGCAGGTGACGGTGGCGGAGGGAGAGCTGGTCGCCGAGGTGAGGAAGATTTTGGCGGTGCAGGCCGCTGACCGTGCGAAGGGTGGCGCTTGAACGCCCCCCTCTGGCCTGCCGGCCATCTCCCCCTCAAGGGGGGAGATTGGATGTCGCGCATGGTTTCGCCAATCTCCGGCGTTGAAGAAGAGGCGCTGCGCTCCGAGCTGCCAATCTCCCCCCTTGAGGGGGAGATGGCCGGCAGGCCAGAGGGGGGTGCCTCGCGCCACGCATGACCTCCCGCTATCCCGCCATCGCATCCGAAATCACCAAGCTCTTCGCCACCCGCAACACCCATGCGGTTGAGGTCGCGGTGCTGCAGCCGGCCGACCCATTCCTCGATATGGCCGGCGAGGATCTGCGCCGCCGCATCTTTCTCACCGAAAGCGAGACCGGCAAGACGCTGTGTCTGCGGCCCGAATTCACCATCCCCGTCTGCCTCGACCACATCGCCTCGCAGGCCGGCACGCCGCGCCGCTATTCCTATCTCGGCGAAGTGTTCCGCCAGCGCCGCGAGGGCGGCAACGAGTTCTTTCAGGCCGGCATCGAGGATCTCGGCGACCGCGATACAGCCGAGGCCGATGCGCGTTCGCTGGCCGATGCGCACGCGCTGCTGCAGCTGGTGCTGCCGGCGCAACCTCTTGCGATCACGCTCGGCGACCAGACCATCTTCGAGGCGGTGCTGGCAGCACTCGGCTTGCCGCGCGGCTGGCGCATGCGGCTTGCGCGCGCCTTCGGCTCGGCGCCGATGCTGCAGGCAGCACTCGCCGATCTCGCCAACCCGCCGCGCAACGGTCAGCTTGACGGCGATGTCGCGGCCCTTGTGCTCGATGGCGATCTCGAAGCGCTTTCCGCCCACATCGCCGGCGGCATGGAAGGGGCCGGCCTGTCGGGCTCCGGCGGGCGCGCGCCGGCGGACATTGCCCGGCGGCTGATCGAAAAGGCCGAACTGCGCAGCGTGCGGTTGTCGAACGAAGCGTTTGCGGCGCTCAGGGATTTTCTCGCCATCGACGTGCCGCTCGACGGCGCGAGTGCTGCGCTCGAAAGTTTTGCGGCCTCTGCCGGGCTTTCGCTGGGCGCGGCGCTGGAAAAATTCGCCGCCCGCGCCAAAGCCATCGAGGCACATGGCCTGCCTGCAAAGACGATCCGCTACGACGCTGCCTTCGGCCGTCCGCTGGATTACTACACCGGCATCGTCTTCGAGATCGCAGCACTTGGTGGCGAGCGGCCGCTGGCCGGCGGCGGTCGCTACGACCGGCTGCTGACCCTGCTCGGCGCCAAGACGCCGATCCCCGGCGTCGGCTTCTCCGTCTGGCTCGACCGCATCGAAGCGCTGCGGGGAGAGCCGCAATGATCACGCTGGCGATCCCATCGAAAGGCCGGCTCAAGGAGCAGGCCTTGGAGGTACTGGCCAGGGCCGGGCTTGCCGTCAGCCTGCCCGGCGATGAGCGCCAGTACCGCGCCCGCATCGACGGCACTGAGGGCATCGAGGTGGCGTTCCTGTCGGCGTCCGAAATCGCCGGCGAGATTGGGCAAGGTTCGGTCGACCTCGGCATTACCGGCGAGGATCTGCTGCGCGAAAACCTCGCCGACTGGGAAGCGCGCGCCGAAATCGTCGCTCGCCTCGGCTTCGGCCATGCCGATGTCGTGGTCGCGGTGCCCGGCATCTGGCTCGACGTCGATACCATGGCCGATCTCGACGATGTCGCCGCCGATTTCCGCCAGCGCCACGGCAGGCGGCTGAGGATCGCAACCAAATACTGGCGGCTGACGCAACAATTCTTCTCGCAAAAGCACGGCATCCAGGTTTACCGCATCGTCGAAAGCCTCGGCGCTACCGAAGGCGCGCCGGCGGCAGGCCTTGCCGATGTCATCGTCGACATCACCACCACCGGCTCGACCCTACGCGCCAACCATCTCAAGGTGCTGGCCGATGGGGTTGTGCTGAAGTCGCAGGCCTGCCTCGTGGCTGCCAGGAAAGATCGTGCTGCTGCGGATGAGGCGCTAGTGCGGGAAATAGCCGCGAAGATGAGCGCGCTCCCTCCCCCTTGAGGGGAGGGTGGACAGCCGCCAAAGGCGGATGGACGGGTGGGGTCGCTCCGGCAGTGCTCGACGCGAGACGACCCAAGCCGGGTCGACCGTGAGCAAGGAAGTCGAGCACTTCGCCGAGGACCCCACCCGCCTCGCTTCGCGAGGCACCCTCCCCTCGAGGGGGAGGGGAACCGCCTGTACTTTCCACCACCCCATCAGGCTGCTAGGCTCACTCATCGGGAGGAAACGGCGATGGCGATTAATCTCGACGAGCTCAAGAACGCCACCAATCTGCGCGGGCGCGGCAGGGCGTTCATCGCTCCGCTCGACGGCCGGGCACATGTGTCGGGCGACCGTTCGGTGCCGCTGCTCGACAAGACGATCCCTCAGCTTTTCTCCGACACGGTCGGCAGATACGCCACGCAGGATGCTGCCGTCTTCGTCGGCCAGGACAAGCGCTTCACCTGGAGCGAATTGTCGGACACGGTCGATACGCTCGCCGCCGGCTTCCTGGCGCTCGGCCTCGAAAAAGGCGACCGTGTCGGCATCTGGTCGCCCAACCGCTGGGAATGGCTGGTCACCCAATTCGCCACCGCTCGCATCGGCCTGATCCTGGTCAACATCAACCCGGCCTACCGGCTGACCGAGCTCGAATATGCCCTCAACAAGGTCGGCTGCAAGGCGCTGGTCACCGCCGCCAGTTTCAAGACCTCCGACTATCTCGGCATGATCGAGACGCTGGCGCCGGAGCTCGCCAAGGCCACCCCCGGCAAGCTCAAGGCGCAGAAATTGCCGGCGCTGAAGATCGTCATCCGCATGGGCGATGACAACTCGCCCGGCATGTTCAATTTCGCCGACGTGCTGTCGATGGCCGGCCGTGACGAGCATGACAGCCTCGACCGCATCTCCGAAGGGCTGAAGCCGGGCGAAGCCATCAACATCCAGTTCACATCAGGCACGACGGGCGCGCCCAAGGGCGCGACGCTGACCCACACCAACATCGTCAACAACGGCAATTTCGTCACCGCGGCAATCAGGCTCACCGTCGACGACCGGCTCTGCATCCCGGTGCCGCTCTATCACTGCTTCGGCATGTCGATGGGCACGATGGGCTGCGTCACCAAGGGCGCGACCATGGTTTTCCCGGGCGAGGGTTTTGACGCCGGCGCCACGCTGAAGGCGGTGGCGCAGGAACGCTGCACCGGCCTCTACGGCGTACCGACCATGTTCGTCGCCATGCTCGACCATGCGGATTTCGCCAGCTTCGATCTCTCCAGCCTGCGCACCGGCATCATGGCGGGCTCACCATGCCCGATCGAGGTGATGAAGAAGGTGGTGACGCTGATGCATATGGAAGAGGTGACCATCGCCTACGGCATGACCGAGACCAGCCCGGTCTCGTTCCAGAGCAGCGTCGACGATCCGCTGGAAAAACGCGTCTCCACTGTCGGCCGCATCCATCCGCATGTCGAGGTCAAGGCCATCGACGCCGACGGCGCCACCGTCGCGGTCGGCGCGCCGGGCGAGCTTTGCACACGCGGCTATTCCGTGATGAAGGGTTATTGGGACGACGCGGAAAAAACCCGCGAGGCGATCGACAGCGATGGCTGGATGCACACCGGTGATCTCGCCACCATCGACTCCCAGGGCTATTGCAACATTGTCGGCCGGGTCAAGGACATGGTCATCCGCGGCGGCGAAAACGTCTATCCCAGAGAGGTCGAGGAATTTCTCTATCGCCATCCCAAGGTCAAGGAGGTGCAGGTGTTCGGTATTCCCGACGCCAAATATGGCGAGGAGCTGTGCGCCTGGATCGTGCTGAAGCCCAACCAGATCGCCACCGAGCAGGAGATCAAGAATTTCTGCGCCGGCCAGATCGCCCATTACAAAATCCCCCGCTACATCCGCTTCCGCACCGAACTGCCCATGACGGTGACGGGAAAACCGCAGAAGTTTCTGATGCGCGAGGCGATGGTGGAGGAACTGGGGCTGGTGGTGCAGAAGACGGCTTGAAGGTTGAACGCCGGGGGACGGGACTGCCCGGCTTCGAAACGACACTGGGGTGCTCGACAGGCTTCCGCAAGGTTCGCCGAACGCATTGGGGCTTGAATGACTGGTTTCGCACGATCAGCGACTTCCTATGCGATGCCTTTGGCCGCGCTGGCACTAGCCGTTGCGGTCAGAGTCAGCGGGCTATCGGTGGACGAAGGTTCGCCGAGCGTCAGGATTCTCGTCGGAGCGCTCTCGAGTGCGATCATGTTCATCACTATTTTCGTGGTGCTCGATCACGCCGAGGCGGTGGCCCACCGTGTGGGGGAGCCTTACGGCACATTGGTGCTGACTTTTGCCGTGACGGCAATCGAAGTGTCGATTATCGTTTCCATGATGCTGCATGGAGAGAACAACCCCACGCTTGCACGTGAATCCGTCTTCTCGACGGTGATGATTGCCTCCACCGGCGTTGTCGGAATGTGTCTCACGTTTGGCGGCTGGCGGCATCGCAAGCAGGCAATTGTCCGGCAAGGGACCAGCGCATATCTGGCGGTTCTGGCCGCACTGACCGTCATGACGCTTATCCTGCCGACCTACACGCGGACCACCGATCCCGGCACATTTTCGGCAGCTCAGCTTGGCCTGGTAAGCGTTCTTTCCGTGCTGCTCTATGCAAGCTTTGTGTTCGCGCAGACAATCCGGCATCGGGACGATTTCATCGAAGGACTGGCACACGACCTTTCGGCGCGAACCGCCCCTCACAAAAGCATCTCTTCCAGCGCTCTGCTCCTGGTAATCGGACTGATCGGAATTGTCATGCTCGCCGAGCAGGTCGCCGCAAGTGTTGAAAATGCGCTCGTTGCTTACCAGGTGACCCAGGCTGACAGCATTGTGGGGGCAATGATCGCGGGTCTGGTTTTGATGCCGGAAGCCATTTCGGCGGTTCGCGCTTCACTCAACAATGAGCTGCAGCGCGGCCTGAATGTCGCAATGGGTTCGGCTTGCGCCACGATTGGTTTGACGATACCTGCGGTCGCAGCAGCCAGCCTGCTTACGGGACGAGGGTTGACCCTGGGGCTCCCGGAAGCTGACGCAGTACTTTTGGTTTTAGCGCTTTTCATATGCGGCGTAAGCTTTAGCAACGAAAGGACGACCTTCCTGACCGGAATCGTCCATGCCGTTGTATTTTTTACGTATGTTTTTCTGGTATTTATCCCTTGAGGCTTTGGTGCGGTCTGGCGACCAGCCATCAATGCGGGTATTCGCGAACGCGCCTGATTTGAGTTTCTTTTCGGGGTTCCCAAGGCGACATCCAAGACCCAAACGACTCACACCCCCAGCACCGCCGCATCCAACCCCCGAATGATCTTCGCCAACTCGACGCATTCATCATGCCGCACCTTGTTGCGGCGCCAGGCGAGGCAGATCGTGCGTTGCGGCATTGGCTCCTGGAACGGCACGATCTTGAGGTCCGGCATGGCGCTGGCCGGCCTTGCCGCCATTTCGGGGATGAGCGTGACGCCGAGACCATGCGCCACCATCTGCAGCAGCGTCGTCAGGCTGGTGGCGCCGTAGCTTGCCATTGCCACCGGGCGCACGCTGCCGCACAGGGCCAGCGCCTGTTCGCGCAGGCAGTGGCCTTCCTCCAAAAGCATCAACCGCTCCAGCGCCAGGCTTTCCGGCGGCACCGGTGGCGAGGCGAAGGCTGGATCTCCGGCTGGCACGGCGAGGAAGAAGCGGTCGGCGAACAGTTCCTCGGTGACCAGGCCCGGCTGGTCGAGCGGCAGCGCGGCAATGAAGGCGTCGAGCCGTCCGCTTGCCGTGTCCTCGACCAGTGATGCGGTGACTGCTTCGCGCAGTTCGAGCTGCAGGGACGGAAAATGCCGTTTCAGTTCCGGGAGCACATGCGGCAAAAGATACGGCGCCACGGTCGGGATGATGCCTAGCCGGAAGCGGCCTTCCATGGCCGGGCGGCCGCGCCGGGCCGTCGTCTCGACGTCGCTGATATCGCGCAGGATGCGCTCGATGCGTGGCAGCAGCGCTTGCGTCTCTTCCGTCATCCGCACCGTCTTGCCGCCGCGCTCGAACAGCCGGCAGTTCAGCCTTTGCTCCATCTCGGCGATCTGCGCGGACAGCGCCGGCTGGCTGACGCCGGCGAGTTTTGCGGCGCGGCCGAAATGCAGCGTTTGCGCCAAAGCCTCGAAATATTGCATCTGCCGCACGGTCAAGCCAATCATAAGGAAAACCTATCGCAACAAACAGGAAAGGCAATTTGTTTTTATCGAAGAGACGGCTTAGTCTGGAACCATTCCAGAGTGGCGCGGCTCCCGGCCGGCCCGGAAAAAACAACACATAAATCAGCAATTCGGAGGCCAAGATGGACGCGATGACCGACGACAACAGCGCCGGCAAATGCCCGGTCGCGCATGGAACCTCCGCCAGGACCAACCGCGACTGGTGGCCGAACCAGCTCGACATCGGCGTTCTCCACCAGCAGTCGAGCCTTTCGGACCCGATGGGCGAAGCTTTCGACTACGCCGCGGAGTTCAAGACGCTCGACCTCGACGCGGTGATCGAGGATTTGCACAAGGTGATGACGGATTCGCAGGATTGGTGGCCGGCCGATTTCGGCCATTACGGGCCGCTGTTCATCCGCATGGCCTGGCACAGCGCCGGCACCTATCGCATCGGCGACGGCCGGGGTGGCGCCGGTGCGGGCCAGCAGCGTTTCGCGCCGCTGAACAGCTGGCCGGACAACGCCAATCTCGACAAGGCGCGCCGGCTTTTGTGGCCGGTCAAGCAGAAATACGGCCGCAAGATCTCCTGGGCCGACCTGTTGATTCTCACCGGCAACGTCGCGCTGGAATCGATGGGCTTCAAGACCTTTGGCTTTGCCGGTGGCCGCGCCGATGTCTGGGAGCCCGAGCAGGATGTCGACTGGGGTTCGGAAACCAAGTGGCTCGACGACAAGCGCTATTCCGGCGACCGTGAGCTGCACGGCCATCTCGGCGCGGTGCAGATGGGCCTGATCTACGTCAACCCGGAAGGGCCGAACGGCAAGCCGGATCCGCTGGCCTCGGCCCGCGACATCCGCGAGACCTTCGCGCGCATGGCAATGAACGATGAGGAAACCGTGGCGCTGATCGCCGGCGGCCACACATTCGGCAAGACCCATGGGGCCGGTGATGCAGCACTTGTCGGCGCCGAGCCGGAAGGCGCGGGCATCGAGGCGCAGGGCCTCGGCTGGTCGAGCAAGCATGCCACCGGCATTGCCGGCGATGCGATCACGTCCGGCCTCGAAGTTACCTGGACGACGACGCCGACCCAGTGGAGCAGTAACTTCTTCGACAATCTCTTCAACTTCGAATGGGAGCTGACCAAGAGCCCGGCCGGGGCCCATCAGTGGACGCCGAAGGGCGGCTCTGGCGCGGTTACGGTGCCGGACGCGCACAATCCCTCGAAGCGTCATGCGCCGGCAATGCTGACCACCGACCTCGCGCTGCGGGCCGACCCGGCCTATGAGAAGATCTCGCGCCGCTTCCATGAGCATCCGGAGCAGTTCGCCGATGCCTTCGCCCGTGCCTGGTACAAGCTCACCCATCGCGACATGGGGCCGGTCGTGCGGTATCTCGGCCCGTTGGTGCCGAAGGAAGAGCTGATCTGGCAGGATCCGGTTCCGGCCGTCGACCATGAGCTGGTCAGCGACCAGGACATTGCATTGCTGAAGGCCAAGATCCTGGCTTCGGGCCTCAGCGTTTCGCAATTGGTCTCGACCGCCTGGGCCTCGGCCTCGACCTTCCGCAACTCCGACAAGCGCGGCGGCGCCAATGGCGCGCGCATTCGCCTGGCGCCGCAGAAGGACTGGGAGGTCAACCAGCCTGTCGAACTGGCTACCGTGCTGGCGGAGCTCGAAGCCATCCAGAACGAGTTCAACGCAAGCGGCAAGAAGGTCTCGCTGGCCGACCTCATCGTGCTCGGCGGCGTCGCCGCGGTCGAGAAAGCCGCAACGGATGGCGGCAATGCGGTGAAGGTCCCCTTCACGCCCGGCCGCACCGACGCCTCGCAGGCGCAGACCGACGTCCATTCCTTTGCGGCGCTCGAGCCGAAAATTGACGGCTTCCGCAACTATGTCAGGGGCAAACCGCCGATGTCGGTCGAAGCCATGCTGGTCGACCGGGCGCAACTGCTCAACCTGACGGCGCCGGAGATGACGGTGCTGGTTGGTGGCCTGCGCGTGCTCGGCGCCAACACCGGCGGCTCGAAGCATGGTGTGTTGACCGACAGGCCGGGCACGCTGACGAACGACTTCTTCGTCAACCTGCTCTCGATGAGCACCATCTGGGATCCGGCCTCCGAGCCCGGCTCGCATGAGGTCTACGAAGCACGCGACCGCAAGACCAGGGCAGTCAGGTGGACCGCCACACGCGCCGACCTGATCTTCGGCTCGCATGCGCAGCTGCGCGCGCTGGCCGAGGTCTACGGGTCGGCGGATGCCGGGCAGAAATTCGTTGGCGATTTCGTCAAGGCGTGGACCAAGGTGATGAACGCCGACCGTTTCGACATCGCTGCCTGATACAACCTCCCAAACGAAGGGGGCGGGGCGCGGCCCCCGCCCCGGGGTATAGCAAGCGTGGAAAAAAAGAAGATTTTAAGGGGGGGGGTTATAAACAAAAGGGACAGGCGCCCCTCGGACGGCGGTAGATAGAGGGTGGGGGGGGGGGAGTT
>NZ_JAMYPF010000012.1:0-192469 GCF_040320205.1 Mesorhizobium sp. M0761 | reverse complement strand
CCCCCCCCCCCCCCCCCCCCCCCCCCCCCCCCCCCCCCCCCCCCCCCCCCCACCCCACCCCCCCCCCCCCCCCCCCCCCCCCCCCCCCCCCCCCCCCCCGCCCCCCCGCCCCGCGGGGCCGAGGGTGCTGTCGGCGCGCTGCAAGCGACGTTCAGATTCGGCCGTAAGGGGGCGGGTTCTCATCGGACCTGCCCCTTTTCGCTGTTGCCTTGGCTTTACCGGCTCTTGCCGTGTTAGCATCGAACCAACGAAACCAGCCCCAGGAAGGCATGAGCCCGTCCCCGCAACTGATTGCCGAATGGCCGTTGTCGCCGTCAGCGACACTCGGGTCCGCCGTGCGCTCCAAGGGGATCGAACGTGAAGTCAGAGCCCGCCTGCCATGGGCAGTCAGGAAGCACGTCAAGGCCGAGACGGGGCGCATCGCATTGCGAATGTCGAGATCCGAAGCGGAAGCGTTCAAGGCCGCCTCTGCCAGTATCTCCAAAACACTGGAGGGAGTGGAGGCGCTGCCTGTGCTTCCACGCGAGGTCGAGGATATCCTTACGATCTCTTCGCGCGAGCGCCACAAATGGCTCAAGGACGGTCGGCTGCAAAGCGCCGGCACACGCACCGTCAAGATGCGTGGGCGATCAAAGTCTGTCACCTTCCACGTTTTCGACCCACGCCACATCGAGGACGTCCTGGACCGCGATCTGGCAACCGTGTGGAGAGAGCAGGATGTCCAGGAAGTCGCCGAGAACAGGCGGCGCGGCGCGGGCAAGGCCGCGTTGACGCGCGCGGGAAAGGGCACCGACCAGGCTCGCACTGCGAGGAAGGCCCGGGACACGGACGGCCCGGCGCCCGGATTGAAGGGCTGGGATGCGTTCGAGGACGAAGGCCTGCTGCGATAATGATGCTGGCGCTTGCCCTTGTATTTTGGGCGTGTGCGGGGCGAGCCTCAGCCTCAGCGCATCAATCCCGCTGCCCGCAGCGCGTCCTCGATGACCTTGGTAATCCCGCCCGCCGGACCGCCTGGCGGATTGACAGGCTCCGGGGCCGGATCGACACGGACGGCTCGCGGTTTTTCCTTCGGCGAGAAAGGCTGCAATGCAGTGCCTGAACCGGCCTCGGCTTTCGCCGTGCGTCGTACCTCTGGCTTCGTCAGCCCCCAGAAACGGGCGATGTGGCGCGTCGAGGAAATCCCGACATCCAGCATGAACGGCCCTGCTTTGCCCAGAGCATTGTCGCCGCTCGCCTGCAATGGCGTGCCATGGCCCATGCCGGCAATGCTGTATGCCTCGACCACGTCGCGGCCTTTGCCATCGGACCAGACTTTGCGGCTCTGACCGTCGACCTTTTCCGTGCGTGTCGGCGCTTGAGCGAGGCCGTGCACGCCCTGCCATTGCGCCAGCACCGCGCCGGCATTGGAAGGCACCACGGTCGTGTCGGCCGAGCCCTGCCAGATCGAAATCCTCGGCCACGGCCCCTTGTGCGGCGAAGCCTCCCGCAACAGACGCTGCAGGTCGGTTCTGGACGGGCCGCCATGGCCACGCATGCGGTCGAAGGCTTCGGGGATGGTCGAGGCGCTGCCATAGGCAAGCCCGGCAATGATCGCGCCACCGGCAAACACGTCCGGATAGGTCGCCAGCATCACCGCCGCCATGGCGCCGCCGGCGGAAAGACCGGTGACGAAGATTCGCTTGCGGTCGAGACCGTGGGTGAGGACAGCCGCCTCGATCATCTGGCGGATGGACAGTGCCTCGCCGCTGTCGCGGCTTACATCGCCCGGCACGAACCAGTTGAAGCAAAGATTGGCGTTGTTGGCGCGCTGCTGCTCGGGGAAAAGCACGGCAAAACCCTGCTCGTGGGCGAGCTCGGTCCAGCCGGAACCATAGTCGTACGCGGCGGCAGTCTGGGTACAGCCATGCAGCACCACGACCAGCGCCGCCTGCTTCGGCAGGTTTTCAGCAAGATAAAACCGCGCGCGCAAGGCGCCGGGATTGGACCCGAACCCTGTCATCTCGGACAGGTGGTCGTCCTTGCTCTGTCCTGTACCGGCTGGCCGGCCGCGCATCGCGCTCAGCCGGGCGATCGTATCGGATATGTCTCGCAAATCGGTATCCTTGCGCGCCGGAATGGGCAGACTCGTGCACACAACGCACACGCAGCAATATCGTTGCTGCACTGCACAATAACAAGCGGCGCCGCCGATTAAATGACCGATGGATCATAGAATCCGCTGCACGGCTTGTGACGGACGAACGCAATTTGGCCCGGCTGACCTCTGGTCAGTCAGCCGGTCGAGGCCGGCAGGCGCCGGGTTACCAGCGCTGATGCACGTAGGGCTTGATGTTCTCATCATAGACCGCCTTCACCTTGGCCATCAACTCGGAGGACAACGGCGCAAGCTCCGCCGCTTCCGCATTGGAAACCGCCTGCGCCGGATTGCGGGCGCCCGGGATGACGACCGTCACCGCGTCGAACATCAGGATCCAGCGCAGCGCGAATTTCGCCATGGTGGTGTCGCCTGACACCAGCGGCCGCACCTTCTCGACCGCCGCCAGCCCGACCTCATAGGGCACGCCCGAAAACGTCTCGCCGACATCGAAGGCTTCGCCATTCCTGTTGAACAGGCGATGGTCGGTGGTCTCGAACTTTGTGTCGGCCCTGAACTTGCCGGACAGCAGGCCGCTGGCCAGCGGTACGCGGGCGATGACGGCGACATCGTTCTTCTTCGCCTGGTCGAAGAACAGCTCGGCCGGGCGCTGGCGAAAGGCGTTGAAGATGATCTGCACGCTGACGACACCGGGATATTGCATCGCCTTCAGCGCCTCTTCGACGCGCTCGACGCTGACGCCGTAATTGCGGATCTTGCCCTGCTCGGTGAGCTTGTCGAGACGCTCGAACACCTCCGGATGATAGTAGAGATCGGTCGGCGGGCAATGCAGCTGCACCAGGTCGAGCGTGTCGGTCTCGAGGTATGTCAGGCTGCGGTCGATCCAGCCGGTGAGGTTCTCGACGCTGTAGCCCTCGACGTTCTGCCTCGGCAACCGCCGTCCGGCCTTGGTGGCGATGAACGGGCGCGCGCCACCGCGTTCCTTCATCACCCGCGCGATCAGCTTTTCCGAACGGCCGTCGCCATAGACGTCGGCCGTGTCGAGGAAGCTGACGCCGGCGTCGAGCGCGGCATGCAGGGCGGCGACCGCATCGTCGTCATTGACCTCGCCCCAGGCGGCGCCGATCGCCCAGGCGCCGAAGCCGATCTCGCTGACTGATCTGCCGGTACGGCCAAATTTCCGTGACTGCATTTTGCTTCCTGACTTGCGGCTTTGATGACGGTTCTGATTTCGGGAGCCTCATACCGCATGGCAACGCGATTGACATCCCTCTTCCTGGGATTTACCAGATTACAGGGTTGTATGACAACGGGGTAAGACTGCAACAGTGGGAGCCGGGAGGAACATGTCGCTGATGCGCGAACTCTATCTCGGCGGGGTCGCCGGATGAGCAGTCCGTCAACCGTGGTTGGCCCCCTAATCGTGAACAGCTTTGTCGCGCAGATCCTCAAACCTGGCATAACTTTTGGTCAGATGGCTGCGCATGGCGCGCCGCGCGGCATTGACGTCCCTGGCTCCGATTGCCCCGAGAATGGCGCGATGCTCGCGCTGCATGCGGTCGAGATATTTTTCCCGCTCGGCCTCCGTCATCCGGTCGAGCCGCGTCCAATGGCGCGGGACCATGACGCTGCCGAACGTGTCGAACAGCCGGGTGAAATTCGGGTTCTGCGTCGCGGCGAGAATGGCGCGGTGGAAGCCGAAATCCTCTTCCGAGCCGGAGCCGCCGGCACGCACCGCCGCCTCCAGCGCGTCGAGCCGCGCGCTCATCTGTTGAAGCGCCGCCTCGCTGCGCCTTTGGGCAGCGAGGCCGGTCGCCTCCACCTCGATGCCCATGCGCAGTTCGAGCACGCGCAGCACCTCGTCGATCGATTCGAGATCGTCGGGCAGCACGGAAAACGTCTTCGGCGGCGGATCCTTGGCGACGAAGGCGCCGAGCCCCTGGCGCGTGGTAATCAGCCCGCGCGCACGCAGCGCCGCCAGCGCCTCGCGCACCACGGTGCGGCTGACGCCTGTGGCAGCAACAATCTCCTGCTCGGTCGGCAGCCGCTGCCCCGGCGCAAGGTCACCGGATTCGATCTGCGCAATCAGCGTGTTGACCAGACCCGTCCGCAGGTTGGGCGCCTGCGGTATGGCGTCGAAAGTCATGGGCTCCGCCATCGGTGGCACTCCGGTTCGATTCTTGTTCGAAGGCCGAATCTTATTCAAAGAATTGCATCGACGGGTGCCCGCCGCAAGGTGACGAAAGTTAAGCCCGCTGGCACGGGCCATGGGAGGATTGCATGAAAGAACGCATCGGCTTCATCGGCCTGGGCAGCATGGGCGCCGGCATGGCCGACAATCTGCTGCGCAAGGCCTGGCCGCTGACGGTCCATGTCCACCGCAGCCGCACCGCCGCCGACCGGCTGATCGCCGCCGGCGCCAGCGAGGCGGCAAGCCCGCGCGAACTCGCCGCCGTCAGCGACATCGTCATCCTGTGCGTCACCGGTTCGCGCGAGGTCGAAGCGCTGGTCAAGGGCGCGGACGGGCTTGCTGCGGCCAAGACGCCGTTGCTGATCATCGACTGCTCGACCTCCAACCCGTCATCGACGACAGCGCTTGCCGCCGACCTCGCGGAGCAGGGCATGATGCTGATCGACGCGCCGCTGGCGCGCACGCCCAAGGAAGCCACCGAGGGCAAGCTCGACGTCATGGTCGGCGGTGCGGCCGAAATCGTCGCCCGCGCCCGCCCGGTGCTGGAAGCCTTCGCCGCGCGTGTCGTCCACACCGGCCCGACCGGCAGCGGCCACACCATGAAGCTGCTCAACAATTTCGTTTCGATGGGCTATTCCGCGATCTATTCGGAAGCGCTGAGCCTCGGCGCCAAGGCCGGCCTGACGCCGCAGGTCTTCAACAGCGTCATCTCCGGCAGCCGCATGGATTGCGGCTTCTACCAGGCCTTCTTCGATTTCGTCTTGAACCGCAACGAAAACGCCCAGCGCTTCGCCATCGCCAATGCGCTGAAGGACATGACCTACCTCGCCTCCTTCGCCCAGGCCGCCGGCATCGCCAACCCGATCGGCGCCGCGGTGCGGAATGGATTTGCCACAGCGGTCACCACCGGCCACGGCGAGAAGTTCGTGCCGGCGCTGTCGGATATTGTGGCCGGGTTGAATGGGGTGTCGCTGGTGGAGGCGGCAAAGGCGTGATGGGAACTGCACGCCGCAATCCACCAACCCTCGCCCCAAATCCCCTAAGGCCGAATTGAAGCGAAAGGGTAGTGTCTCAGGTTGAAATTGGAACCATGCCTGTTGGGAACGGTTCCTTTAATCCTGTGGGTCATCCTATAAGCGGGCATGCTGCATCCAGCATTCATTGTGCGCCGCACAAAAGCCCCGTATTGTGCGTATTGTACATCGGGCATAGTGTGCCGATTCGAAGCTCTGGGGGCTTCTTCGGCTGGAACGCTGAGGAAGGAGCAGAAAATGGCAAATGTTTTCGACGTCGCGCAGTTCATCTTGGATGAGCAGGGTGAGTTGTCAGCCATGAAGCTGCAGAAGCTCGTTTACTATTCTCAGGCGTGGCACATGGTCTGGGCTGACGATCAGATATTCCACAATCGTATTGAAGCTTGGAAGGATGGCCCTGTCTGTCCAGATCTTTGGCGCGAGCACGCAAATACGTTTAAGGTTTCTCATATCGCAAAGGGCAATTCGGCAAATCTTTCCAAGCGCGAACGCCGCACGATTAAGAACGTGCTTAAGTTTTACGGCAAGCGCTCTGCCCAGTGGCTTAGCGACCTCACGCACTCAGAAGATCCATGGCTTGATGCGAGGCGCGGTGCTTCCGCCGGTGACCGCAGCACCGCCGAAATCAAGCCGTCCGCAATGCATGAATATTATTCGTCCTTGACGTAAATGGCGCGCAAGCAACCCAAGTACGCAAAAAAACCACGGGCTGGGGATGTGCGGATTCAATCCGATCCTGAGTCATACCTTAAACAGACACCGGTTTGGCGCTTCATCGACTTTGACTGGGATGGTCCGTGGGGACACGCATGTTGCGTTTCTCACGTTGCAAGCATCCGTACGCATGTCGAAAACCATCTGGCCTCATTTGAAACAATGACCTGGGCTGAAATATTAAAAGCCGCAGGAGGAAAGGGAGAGGGCAAGGGCAACAACAGCCATGACATTTCCAGGGACAAATTCAAGAAAGTCGTTCAAGAGAGGTTAACGAGTAAGAGTATCTTGGCGGACACGTTGTTTTCGCTGCGCCTCGATGCTGGGACAAGAATATATGGCGTTCGCGAGCGCAATTGCCTGCGTATTGTGTTTTTTGATCCTCACCACAAAGACAAAGAAAAGTGTGCGTACGAATACTGAATTCGCGTTTGTCTTTTGTCGAAGTGTCCTCGGTTGCCCGGCTAATCGTCAAAAAGCGACAACTGACCGTCACCCTTGCGGGGTAGCGCCTCGGGAAAGGCGCTATAGAACGACCGTTCAAACTGCTCTTTTGTTTTAACGGACCGCCCTATTCCGACGACCTGCCACATATGCTGCCGCAACGCCGGCAAGCCGACTTCGTCGCTCAGAAACTGAAATAGCTTAAACCTACGACCGCCGTTCGCGTAGACAACGGGGTTCTTTTCCTCAAGCTGTTCCAGTATCCCGCCATTGCTGTTGGCCAGCGGTACATAAATGTATTTACGCAGGAATTTCGCAAAAAAACGTGGGTGCTTTGAGCTATTCGGATTGATCCGCTTCAATCCATAGAGCTTGTACATCATGTCGAAGATGTCGTCCGGAAATTCGGCGTCTTCCCATTGCCGGAATTCGTCACGGATAAATTCCTGCCATAAGTTTCGGTATTCTTCCCGCCTTTTGTCCTCAATGAATCCCGTAGCCTCATCGATTAGAGCGATGATGCCGATCTTTGCCGCCGACCGCATGATAATCTCAGCTTGGCGCGCGAGAAACATCTGTGAAGGGAGAAGCTTGTCACGCCCTTCAATCAAAGCATCGCAAACCTCGATCAAAACGGTCGCTTCGTAGCCGTGGCCCGGATCCCCAATTAACGGCTTGAATTCAATGTGATTTTTGATTTTTTCCCATAGTTCATCGGGGATTATGGATCCTATTGTTTTACCCGAAAGCGTCTTCAGGAACGCGTTGCCGCCTTCCGATTTAAGCCCCAAGGCTTTTGCCATCGCTCGTTTCGAAACCAGGCGGCGGCGATCCCAAAGCACATAGACATCAATGTTAACGTCGCCAATTGGAAGCACACCCTCAGATCGAGCAAGGGGCAAACCTGTATCAAGATCCACCTTGGGGGCATGTCGCGCCAGCGCAGCGTTGCGGGCAATTTTCGTGCGTGTATCCGCAGACAGTTTGTCGGCCCGCGCCGATCCGCCGAGGCTCTGGGGAGTTTTCTTCGTTGCCATAGAATCATCTCCTGCTTGCTGCGCATAGGGGGTACTCTGCTTGCAGAAAATAGCAAGCAGAAAATTCAAACGCAGCCTTCGTTGCTTGCTGAGCTATCGGCCATCTCCGATGGCGCGATTGAGGCGCGGAAAGAAACCGCTGCCCTGAAGCTTGCTAGCAGCTAAACTTCCCCAGTTATGAATGCCCGCGCCCTGCACCGGCCCATCCATGTCAAATCGCAAGATCGGTCGAGCGCGATATGTGCGGAAGCGCTTATCTGGTGTCGCCACGCAGGACGAGACGATGAAGACGGCACTTGAAAACTACCATGCCCGGATGCAGCGGGTGCTGGACCACATCGACCAGCATCTGGACGACGATCTGGGCCTGGAGGCGTTGAGCGGCGTCGCGGCGTTCTCGAAATACCATTTCCACCGGCAGTTCACGTCAACCTTCGGCTTGTCCGTGCATCGCTATGTCCAGCTCGCCCGCCTGAAGCGCGCTTCGTATAGGCTTGCCGAGAGCGACGCCCAAAGCGTCACCGACATAGCGATGGATGCCGGTTACGACGCACCGGATGCCTTCGCCCGCGCCTTTCGGCAACGGTTCGGACAATCGCTTTCGTCGTTCCGGAAGTCCCCCGACTGGGGGGCGTGGCTCATGGCCTTCGGGCCGCTCGACAAAGCAAGGACCACGCTCATGCAGATAATCTTCGAACCCGCCGACGTGATGATCCGCGATGTGCCCCCGACGCCGGTGGCGATCATGGAGCATCGCGGCGACCGGGCGACGCTCCAGGACACCATCCAGCGCTTCATCGCCTGGCGCAAGGCGGCCGGCCTCTCGCCCCACACAAGCCCGACCTTCAACATCTTCCGTTCCGAAAGGGAGCCGGCGAACCCGGCTGATTACAGCATGGATATTTGTGCCGGAACCGACCTGCCGGTAGAAGGCGGGCCGATCGAGGACGCGCAGATGAAGGCCGGCGTGATCCCCGGCGGACGCTGCGCGGTGCTGCGCTATCCCGGCAACACCAACAATCTCGAGCCGGCAGCGCTTTACCTGTACCGCGAATGGCTTCCGGCCAGCGGCGAGGAGGCGCGCGACTTTCCGATCTATTGCCAACGGCACTTTTCGTCGAACGGACCGGTGCGCGAGGTGGTGCTTGAGCTGTTTCTGCCGCTGAAATAGCGCGGTGGGTGGCGGCCTATCTCCGGCCCTGAGCTGGTTGAGCCGACGACCGTGTGAAATCTGATATGGCGCTCCCCCACTCCGTCTCGGCTTCGCCGAGCCACCTCTACCCCACATTCGTGGGGGAGAGAAACCCAAGCTTTTGAAGGGCTGCGATCTCGGAATTGGCATTTCCTCATCCCGCATGAAATGGGGGGTCCGAAGGACGGGCGAGACCCGTGGCTCGCCCCGGCAAGGTGGCTCGGCGAAGCCGAGACGGAGTGGGGGTCAGCGCCGCCATAGGCGATTGGCCCAGCGCGCGGACAAGGCAAGGCTATCCCTAAGCCTGCCCGCGCACAGCCTTCCGCAACCGCGAATGCCGTACCGGAGACGCTGCCTCGGGCCCCGGCGCTATCTCCGCAGCTTCCCCCTCATGCAACCCCACCCGCAGCGCCGCGCCCGCCAGATGGTCGCGCATCGCGGCTTGCGCCCCTTCGGCGTCGCCGGCACGGATCGCTCTCAGGATGCGCTCATGTTCGCCGAGCGTGATGCGGGCCATGTCGTCCGACTTTTGCTGGTTGCCGGCGGCGAGAATGCTTTCGCGCACCCGCTCGGACACGAAGACCAGGAATTGGCCCATGTAGGAATTGCGCGTCGCCTCGGCGACGGTGCGGTGGAATTCGAGGTCGCTGCGCAGCCAGGCGACGCTGCCATAGGGGGCGGCGCGCATGCCGGACAGCGCATCGCCCATGGCTTTGAGATCGGCGTCGCTGCGCCGTTTTGCGGCAAGGGCCGCCGCCTGCACTTCGAGGATGCCACGCAGTTCGAACAGATTGCGAAACGAGTCGGCGCGCTGCAGCGTCTCATGGTCGATGGTCAGCACCGTCGGGTTGTTGCTCTCGACCACGAAGGCGCCGCGCCCCTGCTGCGACCAGATTCGGCCTTCCGAGCGCAGCCGCGCGATCGCCTCGCGCACCACGTTGCGGCTGACCCCGAAAGTGGTTGCCAGCGCCGCCTCGGTCGGCAGCTGGTCACCCGGCTTCAGCCGGCCTTGCGCGATCTCGCGCGAGATGGAACTGGCCACCAGAGTGGAGAGGTGTGGGCCGCGATTGACCTTGTCGAGTTTCAGCGTCATCGCTCACCTATAGTCGACGGCGGGTGCGGACGCCAGAACGCGGCCGTTGCTGAGAATGTGGCGCGGGTCGAATGCGTCCTTGATGCCGGCGGCGAGGTCGAGCGTCACCGGATCGATGCGTTCGAGGAACGCCTTCTGCTTGACCCGGCCGATGCCGTGCTCGGCGCTGATCGAGCCGCCATAGCGATCGACGACGGTGAAGATCTCGGCTTCCGCCTGCTCGAACAGATGTTCCATCGCCTCGGTGCCCATGCCTTCCGGCGGCACGACGTTGAGGTGGATGTTGCCGTCGCCGACATGGCCGTAGGTGACGGCCAGCGCGTCGGGCCGGGCTTTCTCCAAGCCGGCCAGCGCATCGGTGACGAAATCGGCAAGCCTGGAGATCGGCACCGACACATCGGTGCGCAGGTAGCGCCCGCCCCTGCCCTGCCGCTCGACCATGATCTCGCGATAAAGCCACAACCGCTCACCTTGAGCCCTGGTCGAAGCGATGACGCCGTCCTCGACGATGTCCTCGACGCTGCCGAGAAACCCCAGCAGCATATTGGAGAGGTCGATCAGCCCGCCCGACGACACCTCGATCAGCACATAGACGGGATAGGGCTGGCTGAGCGGATCGGGAAAATCCTGGCCTTCGCGCATGGTGATCTCGATGCCGCCGCGCAGGATCAGTTCGAAGGCGGTGAGCAAATCGCTGCAATCGCGCCGCGCCCTTCCATAGAGTGCCATCGCGTCCTCGACGGAGCGCAGGCCAACCAGCGCGGTTTCGATCTGCGTCGGCTTGGGGAATAGTTTCAGCGCCGCCGCGGTGACGATGCCGAGCGTGCCCTCCGAGCCGATGAAGATCTGCTTCAGATCATAGCCGCGATTGTCCTTGCGCAGCACTTTCAGCCCGTTCCAGATGCGGCCGTCGGCCAGCACCACTTCGAGGCCAAGCACCAGGTCGCGCGTCATGCCGTAGCGCAGCACGTTGAAGCCGCCGGCATTGGTGGCGACATTGCCGCCGATGCGGCAGCTGCCCTGCGCGCCGAAAGTGATCGGCAGCAGGCAGTCGCTCGCTTCGGCGGCGCGCTTGGCGTCCTCGAGAATGCAGCCGGCCTCGACCACCATGGCGAAGTCGATCGGGCTGATCGAGCGAATCCTATTCATGCGCTCCAGCGAGATGACGATCTCGCCGCCATCCGCCGCCACTGCGGCGCCGACGAGCCCGGTCAGGCCGCCTTGCGGCACGACCGGAATGCGCTCGGCATGGCAGAACCGCATCAGCGCCGACATTTCCTCCACCGAAGAGGGCCGCGCCACCGCCAGCGGCCGGCCGAAATGATCGCCCGACCAATCGCGGCTGTAGCGCGCCAGATCCGCTTCCTCGGTCAGCAGCCCGCCATTCGGCAGCAGGCCGGCCAGGGCTGCGATCTGCGATGCGGAGGTTGGCGGCACGGCATTCATGGATTGGCTCTGGGCCCCTCGGCAAAACGACTGGACAAATACCGACGTTGTCGTGTTATCATACAACCCTGATTGAGAACATCAAGCGAGGCCCTCTTGCCGCCAAGCGTGCGATGTGGACGATCAGACCCGCAAATCACAGAATTCGGAGGACTCCCCCAATGAGCGACGCCCCGGGCTTTCGCTATATGCACACCATGATCAGGGTGCTCGACCTCGACAAGTCGATCGCCTTCTACACCGAGGTGCTCGGCATGACCCTGCTGCGCCGCGACGACTACCCCGGCGGCAAGTTCACCAACGCCTTTGTCGGCTATGGCCCCGAGGACAAGGAAGCCGTCGTCGAGCTGACGCTGAACTGGGGCCGCGAGGAGCCCTACGAGATCGGCACCGGCTTCGGCCATCTGGCGCTCGGCGTCAACGACATCTACGCCGTCTGCGCCGAACTGGAAAAGCGCGGCGCCAAAATCCCGCGCAAGCCCGGCCCGATGCAGCACGGCACCACCCACATCGCTTTCGTCGAAGACCCCGACGGCTACAAGATCGAGCTGATCGGCCTCGACACGATGTGATCCGATCGGGCCGGACCGCATCGGCCTCGCGCCGATGCGGTCCCGTCCTGTCCGCGCTTGCCTGGGAGGCGGGATCACTTGATGACCGCGATCTTGCTGCGGTCGATGGTAATGGCGACGGCAGCGATCAGCACCGCGCCGAACACCATGTTTTCCAGGAAGATATTGACGCCGACAAAGGTCATGCCGATGCGCACGATCGAGATGATCAGCGCGCCGACCGCCGTGCGGGCAACGCCGCCGAGCCCGCCGGTGATCGCCGTGCCGCCGACAATGACGGCGGCGATGGCCGGCAGCAGCAGCTGGTTGGCCAGCACCGGCGAGCCGCTCGACAGCCTGGCTGCCAGCACGACGCCGGCGATGGCCGCGAGCATACCCGACGCGGCAAAGGCGATGATCTTGGTGCGGTCGACATTGATGCCCGCCGCCCACGCCGCCGGCTCGCCGGCGCCGACCGCAATCGCCTGGCGGCCGAAGCGTGTGTAGCGCAGCGCCAGAAAGGCGGCGATGCCGATCACCGTCGAAATCAGCACCACCACGGGAATGCCGGCGACAGTGGCGTTGATCCAGGCGGTGTTTTCGCGACCAGCCTCCTCGATGGTGATGGCGCGGCCATTGGAGACCCAGAGCGCCAGGCCGGTGACCACGCCGCCGGTGGCGAGCGTCGCGACGAAGGACGGCACGCGTAACTTGACGTGAACGACGCCGCTCAACACGCCGAAGGCGAGCCCCGACAGGATCGCCACCGGAAAGGCGGCAAGGCCGAGCGAAGGCAGCAATTGCGCCAGGATGACGCTGGCCAGCGATGCCACCGCCTGGATCGACAAATCAATGCCGCCAAGCAGGATGGCGAAGGTGACGCCGGTCGCCAGGATGAACAGCACGGCAGTGTTGGCAAACAAAAGCGCCACGGTCTCGCCGGTCAGGAAGCCGGGCGCGGCGATCTCGATGATCAAAAGCAGGCCGACAAGCAGCACCAGCGGAATGGCGCCTTGCGTCCACTTGCCTTCGAAAACCCGCCTGATGGAGAACGCTTCATTCATCGGCTCACACCATTGCCCTGAGAAGATCGACCTGGTTCGGCTTGTTGCCCGGACTGGCATCGAAGCGCGCGGTGATTGCACCGTCGCGCATCACCAGCACCTGGTGCGACAGGCCGATCGTTTCCTCCAGCGTGTCGGAAATCAAAAGAATCGCCACGCCTTGCGCGGAGAGATCGCGCACTAATTCGTAGACCTCTTCCTTGGCGCCGACATCGAGCCCGCGTGTGGGATGGTCGAGCACCAGGATGCGCGAGCCCGCCGTCATCCAGCGCGCCAGCACCACCTTCTGCTGGTTGCCGCCGCTGAGCTTGCGGCAGGCGGCATCGGGACCGGGCGCCTTGATGCGCAGCCGCTTGATCCAGTCGGCGGCAAGCCGGCGCTCCTTGCCATAGTCGATGGCGCCATGGCGCATGACGCTGGAGAGATCGGCCAGCGAAATGTTCTCCGCGATCGACAGGAACATCACCAGCCCTTCGAGCCGGCGCTCGCGCGGGACATAGCCGATGCCCTTGCGCACCGCCGGTTCCGGCGAGGAGAAGCGCACGGCATCGCCGGCGATTTTCATCTCGCCGGCATCATGCTGGACGAAGCCGCCAACGGTGCGCGTCACCTCCTCGCGGCCGGAGCCGACAACGCCGGCAATGCCGACAATCTCGCCGGCCCGGATCGAGAGATCGACGCCGTGATAGTAACCGTTGGCGCCAAGCCCCTTGGCCTCGACCATCACGATATCGCGCGGCGCCAGCTGGCGAGCCTCGCGGTAATATTCGGCCTGCAGGCCGCGCCCGACCATGATCTCGTGCAGCTCCGGCGCGGTGACTTCAGCTGCGCGGTGCTCGGCGACGACCGCGCCGTCCTTCATCGTGTAGACACGGTCGGAGATGTTGAGCACCTCGTCGAGGCGGTGCGAGACGAACACAAAACTGGCGCGGGATTTAAGCGAGCGCACCCGCGCGAACAGCACCTCGATATCAGCGGCGTTGAGCACCGAGGTCGGCTCGTCGAGCAGGATCAGCAACTGCCGCTCGACCACTTCCTCCAAGGTCAGCGCCTTGGCGAGCTCGACCATCTGGCGTGCGGCGAAGGTGAGTTCGGAGGTGCGCGCGGTGACGTCGATGTCGATGCCGATCTTGGCCAGTTGCCGCCGCGCCGCCGCGTTCATGGCGCGCCAATTGACGAGGCCGAAGCGGGTGAAGCGGTCCTCTTCGCCGAGATAGATGTTTTCGGCAACCGTCAGGTTCAGCACCAGCGACTGCTCCTGGAACACCATGCCGATGCCATGCCTGGCCGCATCACGGGCGTTGCGCATGCGCAGCTGTTCGCCATCCAGCGTCAGCGAGCCGCTATCCGGCCGGTAGCCGCCGGCCAGCACCCGCATCAGCGTCGACTTGCCGGCGCCGTTCTCGCCGATCAGCCCGACAACTTCATTGGGCCGCACCTCAATGGAGACGTCGCGCAGCGCCTGCACGCCGGGGAAATTCTTGATGATGTTGGACGCCTGCAGCATGGCGTTCACTTGACGATTTTCAGGCGGACACGGTCGAGCGACAGCGCCACCGCGGCGATGATCATTAGACCCTGCACCGTCTGCTGGATGTAGGGCGAGATGCCGAGCAGGATCATGCCATTGGCAAGCACGGTGACGATCAGCACACCGATCAGCGTGTTGACGACGCCGCCCTCGCCGCCGGTCAAAGCGGTGCCGCCGACGACCACTGCGGTGACCGCTGCAAACAGCCTGCCGTCGCCGATGACGGCGTGCGACTGGCCGAGCTGTGCCGCGGCCAGCACGCCGGCAATGCCGAAGAAGAACCCGGCCAGCGCAAAAGCGGTGATGCGCACGCGCACCACATTGACGCCGGAGAGCTTGGCGACATCCTCATCACCGCCGATCGCCAATATGTGGCGGCCGAGCTTGGTGTGATACTGGATGACAGTGGAGAGCAGGAAGGCGCCGAACGCGACCCAGACCGCCACCGGAAGGCCGAGGAAACGGTGCAAGGCCAGGTCGCGGATCGAGGCGTCGTTCAGCTTGATGGCCGTGCCGCCCAGCATATAGACCGACAGGCCGAGGCCGATGAACCACATGCCGAGCGTGCCCATGAAGGACGGGATGCGCAGCATGGTCTGGACGAGACCGCTGACGAAGCCCATGGCGGTGCCGGCGGCGATGGCAGCGAGCACCGCCCACCAGCCATAGTCGTTGCCGTTGCCGTCATTGGCGGCGAGCAGCACAAGCACCATCGCCGCCACCGAAAGCGTGCCTTCGACTGCGAGGTCGATGCTGCCCATCAGGATGATGAAGGTCAGCCCCATCGCCAGCGTCAGCGGCACGGCGGCGGAATTCGCAAGCCGCACCAGATTGCGCAGCTCGATGAAATTGGGGTTGGCAATGGCGATGAGTACGCAGAGTACAATCAGCACCGCCAGCGGCGCCAGGCTGCGCCAGCGCCTGCCGCCCAGGAATGTCGCGATCCGGCCGGGGAACGGTGTCATAGGCGTCGTCCGCTCGATGTCCGAAACGGACTTCAGGGGTTCTGTATGGATTGTCAAGAAACCGCTTCCCGTCTGCTGGTGACAGCCGTCGCGACAAGGGGATCGCGACGGCTGCGGGAGGAAGCGGGCCGCCAGGGAGGTGCAGCCCACTCCGATGGATCAGGTACGGATTGCTCCGGTGACCCGGCCCCACAGATCGTTCCAGTCGATCTCGGGCTTCGCATCGACATTGGTCTTGTAATATTCCTCGACATTGTCGTGCGAGATCAGCACCGCCTTGCCGTAGAACTCGCGGTGCTCCGGGGGCTCCTTGGTCGGGTCGAACTTGCCGATCTTGGCGTTGTAGCCGATGGCGAGACCCATGCCGCCCTGCCAGAACGGATCCGAAGTGACCGTGCAGGCGAATTCGCCGGTGCGCACCGCATCGACCGCCGTCTTGATGCCGTCGACGCCGACGATCGGCACCTTGCCGGCGAGGTTTTCGGCGCGCAGCGCTTCCAGAGCGCCCGAGCCCATATCGTCATTGGCCGCCCAGATGCCCTTGATGTCGTCGCCGAAGCGGGTGAGCAGATTGCCCATCAGGTCGAAGGCTTCGGTCGACTTCCAGTTGGCGACCTGGAAGTCGAGCAGCTTGATGTCCGGGTTGGCGGCAAGCGCTGCGTCGAGGCCCTTCTTGCGTTCGATCGCCGCCGTGGTCGAGATCAGGCCGCCGAGCGCTACGATGCCGCCCTTGCCGCCAATGGTCTTGAACAGGATCTCGGCGATGGTCTTGCCGCTGTCGATGCCGTCGAACTCGATATGCGAGACATAGTTCGGGTTGAAATCCTTCGGGTGCAGATCCCCAGGCTTGTTCCACTGGGTCACCACATAGGCGCCGGCCTTGGCGCAGGCCTCGACGATCGGGCGCGCATCGGGCGTGTCGTTGGGATCGGAATTCAGCACCATATTGCCGCCGGTCTTGGCCAGCATCGCCTTGATGTCGGCAATGCCCTTCTCGCTGTTGCCTTCCGAAACCAGCGTGACGTGCTCCAGCCCGGCCCATTTGGCATACGCTTCGGCGCCGGTCTTCCACACCGCGTGATAGGGGTTGGACAGCGAGCGGATCGATGTCACCAGCGTCGGCTTGTCCTGCGCGCGCAGCACGCTCGGCATGGCGAGTGCCGCCACGCCGGCGGTGGCGCCCATCATCAGCGTGCGCCGGTTGACTGCAAAATTCTTCGTGTCGTTCATACCTCGAAACCTCCCGATTGAATTCTGTTCCGCCCGGCATCTTGCGCAGGGAGCGCGGCCGGGACCTCCTGGTGAGGATCGTCAAGCTCCTCCACTTGTACGACAACCCTTCAACACGATAACCATATCCTTTCTCTTGACGTGGCACAAGCGACTTGAGATCGTCGCGCGCAAGAGGAAGGGGCGGTGATTTCATCGCCCGCCGGAGCATGATCCCTAGAAGTGGGAACCGGTTTTCTCGGACAAATCGAGAAACCGTTTTGTCCGGAGATCATGCTCCAACAAAGAGAACCCGGGAGTGGAAATGACGGATTACATCATTGTCGGCGGCGGTTCGGCTGGCTGCATTCTGGCCGCCCGGCTGAGCGAGGACCCGGACGTGTCCGTCGTGCTGCTCGAGGCCGGTCCGCCCGACACCGACCGCTACATCCATTTGCCGGTCGGCTTCTTCAAGATGACGTCGGGGCCTCTGATCTGGGGCTATGACACCGCGCCCGGCAAGGAGATCGACGGCCGCACCATGGTCTATCCGCAGGCGCGTGTGCTCGGCGGCGGCTCCTCGATCAACGCCCAGGTGTTCACCCGTGGTTGCCCGCAGGACTACGATGGCTGGGCGACCGACGATGGCTGTGCCGGCTGGAGCTATGCCGACGTGCTGCCCTACTTCGTCCGCTCCGAGGGCAACGACACTTTTGCCGATGCGCAGCACGGCACTGACGGCCCGCTCGGCGTCTCCAGCGGCGCGCCGCATCCGCTGACCCGCATCTTCGTCAAGGCGGCGCAGCAGGCGGGCCTTCCTTTCCGCGCCGACTTCAACGCCGGTGAGCAGGCGGGCGCCGGCTTCTACCAGACGACGACGCGTCGGGGGAAACGCTCGAGCACGGCGGTCGCCTATCTGAAGCCGGCGCTCGGCCGCAAGAATCTGACGCTACGCACCGACGCCTCGGTCAGCCGCATCGTGGTCGAGAACGGCCGCGCCATCGGTGTAGAGATCATCGTCAATGGCCGCACCGAACTGCTCCGCGCCGAGCGCGAAGTCATCGTCGCCGCCGGCGCCATCGGCTCGCCGAAATTGCTGATGCTGTCCGGCATCGGCCCGGCCGTGCATCTCGGCCAGCACGGCATCAAGGTGGTCCACGATTCCAAAAACGTCGGCCAGAATCTGCACGATCACATGGACGTCGATGTCGTCGCCGAGCTCAACGGACCGCACGGCATCGACCGTTACAAGAAGAAGCGCTGGCAAGCGGTCGCCGGTCTTGAATATGCGCTGTTCGGCAAGGGGCCGGTGGCCTCCAACATTGTAGAGTCCGGCGGCTTCTGGTGGGGCGACCGCGCGGAGAAGACGCCGGACATCCAGTTCCATTTCCTGCCCGGCGCCGGCGTTGAGGAAGGCATCGGCTCGGTTCCCGGCGGCAATGGCTGCACGCTGAACTCCTACCATGTGCGCCCGCGTTCGCGCGGCAGCGTCACGCTCAAGTCCGCGGACCTGCGCGATGCGCCCATCATCGACCCCAACCCGTTCGCCGAGCGCTATGATCTCGAACGCGCCATCGACGGCATCGAGATCAGCCGCGAAATCCTGTCGCAGCCAGCCTTCGCCAGATACATCAGCCGCGAGCATCTGCCCGGCAAGGCGATGCAGGGGCGCTCAGCACTCGAAGCCTTCGCCCGAGAACATGGCCGCAGCGCCTATCACCCAGTCGGCACCTGCCGGATGGGCGGCGATGCCGACAGCGTCGTCGATCCCGAGTTGCGCGTGCGCGGTCTGCAAGGCCTGCGTGTCTGCGACAGCTCGGTCATGCCAAGCATCGTGTCCTCCAACACCAACGCGGCCGTGGTCATGATTGCGGAGAAGGCTGCGGATCTGATTGCGGGGCGAACGCTGCCGGTGGCGTAAGCAGGACAATCGCATGTGGTGGCGCCACGCGATTGCCCTGCCTTGAGCACCTGTCGCTGAGCGCATAGCACTCGAACCGCACTAAAAACGACAGCCTCCCGCAGCGCCTTCAACCGACGCTTGCGCAACCCACCAACCGACCGGAAACCCCCGGTTGCGGGCTCGTTGCCGACGCCTGCGCGGGGATGTGAAAGCGCTTTTGCGCCAGTTCCGCGATCACACCATATGAACCGATCCAAGCTCTGCTAGCTTGTGGGCGTGGGACTTGTCCCGCTTTGGCCGGTGCTTCAGGCAACCCCATCCCAACCCCCCGCCCCCTGTGGCGCCGGCCATCCCCCTCCCTTCTACCAGGCTTCCCGACCTGCCATCCTCAGCCGTCCTTGCCAACTTCGAGGTCGACGACGAGGCCTGATGCGTTGCATGCAAATCCAAACCATCGGGCAGCGTATCGAGGAATTTCACATCGGCTGTCTGGACGACCTCCTGAAAGGCGACCAGATCCGGGTCGAGCCGCCCCAGCTCCCGGTTGATGGCCGCCAGGCGCTCCGGTTCGCCTTCCGTGTTGCAGACATTGAGAGTAACGAGACGTAAGCGCATAGGACTTTTCCTCAATGTTGAACGACCCTCGACGCACGCGACGTGGATAGGTGCCACGGTAGGTTTCCGTGTCTGGTGACGTTCAGCGAACCACCGCCTCGATGCGTTCCAAGCGGTGCGCGAAACGGCTTGGCCATCGGCGCGGTTCGGCTTGCCAAATGCCGCCATGCCGCCCATACACGGCTTGAACAACCGCCCCGAGGGTCCGCGCCCATTTTGCCAAAGGATACTCTCCGATGTCTGTGACGCCGTCGCCGTGGTCAAAACCGTGACGGCTTCCCTCGCAAGCCTGGGCTGGACGGATTTCTTCGGCGACCAGCTTGAAGCCGATGAGGCAGACCTGGTGCCGACGCGCATCGCTTCGGTGCACCGCGACCGTCTGGCCGGTCTGTCTCTGTCAGGGCCAGTGGATCTGACGCTGCCGGCCAATGCCAACACCGGCGACTATGCCGTCGGCGACTGGGTGCTGGTCGAGCCTCACACGCATCTGCTGCGCCGCCGCCTGACCCGCAAGACGGTGCTGGAGCGCCGCACACAGGGCGGCAGGGTGCCGCAGCTGGCCGCGGCCAATGTCGACACGCTGTTCATCGTGACGTCCTGCAATGCCGATTTCAACATCGCCCGGCTCGAGCGCTATCTCGCGCTGGCCAACGAGGCCGGAACGACGCCGGTGATCCTGCTGACCAAGGCCGACACCGCTGACGATGCCGAGGCTTACCAAGGCCAGGCCGCCGCCCTGCAGCGTGGGCTGGCCGTGGTGGTGCTGAACCCGCGCGTCGCCGATGCCGCAGCGGCGCTTGCTCCCTGGTGTGGCGCAGGGCAGACGGTGGCGCTGGTCGGCTCCTCCGGCGTCGGCAAATCGACGCTGGTCAACACGCTGGCCGGATCGGCGCAGCAATCGCCGCAACAGACCGCGGGCATCCGGGAACACGATGCCAAGGGTCGCCACACCACCACGGCGCGGTCGCTGCACCCCATTGCCGGTGGCGGCTGGGTGATCGACACGCCGGGCATGCGCACGCTGCATGTCAGCGACGTCGCATCCGGCATCGACACGCTGTTTGCCGAAATCACCGAGCTCGCACCGCTGTGCAAATTCCGCGACTGCACCCATGTCCACGAACCGGGCTGCGCGGTGCAGGCTGCGTTGAAGGCGGGTACGCTCGACCCTGAGCGCCTTGCCCGCTGGCGCAAGCTGTCGGAGGAAAACCAGGGCAACACGCCGGTTCAGAGCGGCCCGCGCGGCAACAAATCGCCTGCCGGGCGCCCGAAGCGGCGTTGAGCGGATAGGAATTGCGGAACGAGACGTCGGAGGCCCGGCATGTGCCGGGCCTCCCTTTTTTCACTCTCCGCGCATCGTTGCCTGGAAGGTCGGCAGGTGCTTCTTCTGCGCATCCAGCATGCGCTCGCGGTAGACGCCGTAGATGACGTCGGTGTCGTGCAGCGTCACGCCGGCAATGGTCGGCGAGGCGAAGACCGGCAGTTCGATGCCGCGCTTGGCGAGCTGCTCGGCGGTGCGCGCGATCAGCTCATGCGCCAGGATCATGGCAAGCACCGTCGATGAGCCCGACACCGGCCGGCTCCAGCCCTCGACCGGCACGATGGCGTCCTCGATCGGCGAACAGGTGTCGATGACGAGGTCGGCGGCATCTGCCAGCCGCTTGCCGGAGGAGTGCGTCGCCGGCTTGTCCAGATTGTTCTTGCTGGTGACCGCGACGACGAAGATGCCGCGCTTCCTGGCGTATAGCGCGGTGTCGATGCCCGACGAGTTGCGGCCGCTATGGCCGAAGATGATGATCGAATCGCCCTTGTTGAGCGGCTGGTGGTCGAGGAATTTTTCGGCGTATTTTTCCGTACGCTCCAGCCACAAAAGCTCGCGCACGCCGCCGGCGCCGAGCACATTGTGCCACATCACGCGCGGGTCGGTCAGGGGGTTGAAGCCGACATAGCTGCCATAGCGCGGAAACACTTCCTGCACCGGCAGCACCGAATGGCCGGAGCCATAGAGATGTACCAGCCCGCCGCCCTCGAGCGAGTCGGCAAAGCGGCTGGCAGCCTGGCCAAAGGCCTCTTCATTGGCTTTCGCAGCCTGGTCGATGAGGGCGGCGAGACGGTGGATGTAGAGATCGGACACGCGGGTACTCCTGTTTGATGTGTCGGTCTGGAATGGATCAGCTTCTTGGGTTCAGCGGCACGCGTCCGGCGCGCAGCGTCGAGCGGATTTCGTAGCGGTCGCCGCGCATGATCGAGACGGTGAATTCGAACGGGCCGCGCTCGTCGGTGGTGATGCGTTCGACGACGAAGGCCGGGCTGCCGACGGCGAGGTCGAGCAGTTCGGCGTCCGCCGCGCCGACCGCGCCGACCCGGTAGTTCTCCCGCGCGGCCACCGGCACGATCCCGTAATGGCGCTCCAGCGCCTCGTAGAGCGAGCCCTGCAGCAGGCCGGCATCGAGGAAGCCCGGCACGCGCACCGCCGACAGCTGCGCCGTCTGGATGCCGATCGGCTCGTTGTTGCCGAGCCGCAGCCTGCGAATGCGCACCACCGGATCGCCCTCCTCGATCTCCAGCGCGCCGGCAGCCGCCGCATTGGCGGTGGTCAGGCTGCAGTCGAGCAGGCGCGAGCCCGCGACCACGCCCATATTGCCCATCTCCTGGGTAAAGCTGGTCAGCTCACGCGTGCCGGCGACCAGCGTGGTCGAGCGCACGAACGTGCCGCGGCCATGTTCGCGCCTGAGCAGCCCGGCCTCCTCGAGATTGCGCAGCGCGTGGCGCAGCGTGATACGGCTGACGCCGAACAGGGCGCACAGCCTGTCCTCCGCCGGGATCTGGTCGCCCGTTGCCCATTCGCCGCTCTTGACGATGGCGCGGATCGCCTCTTCGACCTGATACCAGAGCGGCTCCGGCCGTCTGCGGTCCGGCTGCTGAAAGCTTGCTTCGCTCATCGCACATGCCTCCACCCTTGCCCAACGGCGCCGGCCAGCGCCGCGCCGACGAGGCCGGCGCGGGGACCGAATTTTCCGGGCTTGACGTCGATGCCGCGCAGATGCGGCGGCAGTTGGCGTCGCAGCGCTGCAAGCAGCGGCGGCCGGATCACATCCAGCGCCTCCGCCAAACCACCCGAAATCAGAACCGCTTGCGGATCGAGCAGCCCGACAGCGCCTGCAAGCGCGGTGCCGAGCTGTCGCGCCGGCAGTTCAAGCAAGGTGAGTGCGGCCAGTTCGCCGGCCTGGGCAGCGGCGATCAGCTGGCGGCCGTCGGCAAGGCCGATCTGTCCGGCTAGGGCATCAAGCGCCCGGCCCGACGCGACGCGCTCCAGCCAGCCGCTGCGCTCCTCGCCATGATCTTTGACGTCGGCGCAGGCCCAGCCGAACGAGCAGGCGCCGCCATGCGCGCCGGCAACGATGCGGCCATTGGCCAGCACCGCCGAACCGATGCCGGTGCCGATGGCGAGCAGGATCGCATCCGACATGTTTTTCGCACTGCCTTCGACAGCCTCCGCCAGCAGCGCAATCTGTGCGTCATTGCCGATCGCTACGCGCAGTTTGGGAAACAGCGTCTGGATGTCGACGCCGTCGAGGAACGGCAGGTTGGGGATCCAGCGGCAGATTGAGCCCTCGACCAGACCCGGCACCGCGATGCCAAGTGCTGAGACCGGCCCGGCCTCAGCGCACAGCGCGTCGATGCGCGCAATGAAGGCATCAAGGGTTGCCGGCGCCGGCTCGCTGCCCAGCGCCTCCAACCCACCGACATCGCCCGTAGATACGGCAGCGCGCAGATTGGTGCCGCCGAGATCGATGGCGAGTACCCGCCTCATCGACCGGACCCTTTGCCGAAGGGGAGCGAGAACAGGCCGCTGCCGGCATTCCACGAATGCGACGCCGCCGCGAAGGCCTGCGCATGGCGCGTGCCGCGCAGGCAGCCGCGCAGCCGGTAGAGCGAACTGTAATAGTCGACATAGGGGAAGCTGCTCAGGCCGCGCGCCAGCTCATACTCCATCACCGCGTCGCGCCAGGCCTCGAACCCGTCGCTGACATCGACGAGATGCTCGGGCCGGAAGCCGTCATCGTCCTCCCAGTTCTCGCCGAACAGCAGCAGTTGCGGCGTGTGCGCCGGATGGTCGCTGGCAACGGTCGGCAGTCCGGCGAAGAAGATACCGGTCTTCGTCAAATGCGCGGCGGCGCGATGGTCCTTGTGCCAGCTGCCATGCCAATGGGTGATGACGATCTCGGGTTTCAGCTCGCGAATGATGTCGCCCACTTCGAGCGCCGTCTGATCGTCTGTGGGCAGGAAGCCGTCGCGCAGGCCAAAGCCACGCATGGTGACGCCGAGCCGCTCCGCCGCGCTGCCCGCTTCCTCTTCCTTCTGCACGCAATAATGCGCGGGAACCAGGTACGGATGGCCCTGCTCACCCATGGTCAGATGCAGGAAGGTCACCGTGGCGCCGCGCTTGACGGCAGCGGCCGCCAGCGGCCCGGCCATCACCTCGGCATCGAAGGCGTGCGCGCCGACCACCAGGATCGATTTCGCCGCATAAATCCTGTCTTCGATCATTTCATGCCCCCTCCGGTACCGACGCCTTCGCGAATCTGGCGCGCCAGCAGACAATACATGATCAGGATGGGCGCCATGGAGATCGCCAGCGAGGCGAACACCAGGCCCCAGTCGGTGCGGAACTGGCCGACGAAGACGCTGATCGCCAGCGGCACCGTCTTGTAGCGGTCGTCGAAGATGAAGATCAGCGGGAAGAAGAAATCGTTCCACACCGCGATCGCGGTGAAGATGGCCACGATCGACACCGCCGGCTTGACCATCGGCAGGATGATCTGGAACAGGATGCGCACCTCGCCGGCGCCGTCCATGCGCGCCGCCTCGTCCAACTCGGAGGGCAAGACGCGCATGAAATTGGCGAAGATGAACACGGCGAAGGGAATGCGGATCGCCGAATAGACCAGGATCAGCCCGGTCAGCGAATCCAGCAGGCCAAGATTGCGCATCAGCGTGAACAGTTCGACCGAGGCGAGCCGGATCGGCAGCATGATGCCGGACAGGAACAGGCCGAGCATGATGGCATTCCAGCCAAGCTTGTAGCGGCTGAGCGGATAGGCGGCCATCGCCGAGACGACGATGGTGAGGATGACCGCGCCGCCCGTGACGATCAGGCTGTTGATGAAATTCTGGCCGAGATCGGCGCGCGTCCAGGCGTTGATGAAATTGTCGAAGGCAAAGCTTTGCGGCAGGCCGAGCCTGTTGTCGTAGATCTCGGCCGTGGTCTTGAAACAGGAGACGACAAGGATGTAGAGCGGCAACAGCACAGCCGCCGTCCATGCGATCAGCACCGTCCAGCCGGGCAGCCGCGCCAGCTGCCGTGAGATGTCTGGCCTCTGCGCAATCGCCAGCGCGCTCATAGCTGCACCGTGCGGCGGTCGAAGAAGCGCAGCATCATGAGCGTGCCGATGCTGAGGATCAAAAACAGCACGGTGCCGAGCGCCAGCGCCAGACCGATATCGGTGATGCCGACAGCGCCTTCCGCGCCGAAGGCCAGCCGGTAGAAGTAGGTCACCAGCGTGTCGGTCGAATAGCTCGGATTGCCCTGCACGCCCTGCATGACATAGACGATGTCGAACTGGTTGAAGGTGTTGATGAACGACAGCGTCGTCAGCGTGCCCAGCGCCGGCATCAGCAGCGGCAGCGCGATCGAGAACAGCATGCGCGCATTGCCGGCGCCGTCAAGTTTTGCCGCCTCGAAAATCTGGCCGGAAATCTGCCGCAGACCTGCCGTATAGATCAGCACCGGCAGCCCCATCCAGTTCCAGGCATCGACGGCGATCAGCATGCCAAGTGCTGAATGGCTGTTGCCGAGCACGGTCAGGCTGCCCTGGTGCAGGCCGAGCCCGTTCAGCGCCCATTCGACGACACCGCCCGGCGCCAGAAGCAGCCGCCACAGCGCGCCGACAATGACCGGGCTCAGCACCGCCGGGAAGAAGAACACCGATTGGAAGAACGCCGCCCCTTTGTCGCGCAGGAACAGCAGCCAGGCGAACAGAAGTCCGAGACCGTTCTGGAACAGCATGATGCCGAAGAACCAGGCGGTGTTGTGCCACAGCGCGCCACAGAGCCGAGCGCCGCTGGGGAAGACGAACAGGCGCGAAAAGTTGGACAGGCCGGCGAACTCGACCATGCGCAGCCCCTTCCAGACGAAGAAGCTGCCCCACAGCGACATCCCCAGGGGATAGAGGACGAACAGTGCGTAGACCGCCAGCGCCGGCAAGATGAACAGCACGGCCATGCGCTGCTGCGTGCGGCGAAGACTGCTGGTTCTGCGAGGGTTGCTCATGCGCTGCTCTGGCTCAGTGAGAGGCCGGCCGCTTTTGCCGCCGGCCTGGCTCCTACTGCTTCGGCTTGAACCAGGTGGCGACCGCCGCCTGCATGTCGGCCGCCAGCTTCTCCGGCGCGATATTGCCTTCGACCATGTCGATGATCTCCGACTGCAGCACAGAGGACGCCGTCGGCGACTGCCAGCGGAAACCGACCAACGTCAGATAGGGCGTCGAATTCTTCGCCATCTCCATCATCGCGGCCAGCACCGGATCCTTGACCGTGACGTCGGTGCGAGCTGGCGGCCAGCCAAGCTCGTCGGCGAACATCTGCGCGAATTCGGCCGAGGCCATGAAGCCCAGCACCTTGGTCGCGGCTTCCTTGTTCTGACTCTCGGAGACTAGGCCGTAAGAGCCATCGGAGAAGGCCGAGGTGTAGAGCTTTGCCCCGGCATCATCGGCGGGGAAAGGGAAGATCGAGAATTTCAGCTTCGGGTTCTGCGCCTTGAAGCTGCCATTCTCGAACGAACCGCCGAGGAACATCGCCGCCTTGCCGCCGATGAACTGCTGCGTCGCGGTGGTGTAGTCGATGCCGGCAAAGCCATCGGGGAAATACGGCTTCAGCTCAGCGAAGCGCTTCAGCGCCGCGACATAGCGCGGATCCTCGAACGTCGCCTTGCCGCTCATCATCTCGTCGTAGAAATCAGGACCATAGACGGTCGGGCCGACGACGCCGACGGCGATCTCCAGTTCCCAGGCCGAGCCGTTGGCGCCGCCGGTGGCGATCGGCGTGATGCCGGCCGCCTTCAGCTTATCGCAGACAGCGGTGAAATCCTTGTAGGTCTTGGGGATCTCGATGCCCTGGGCGGCGAAAATATCCTGGTTGTAGAAGACGCCCATCATCGGCACCGAGTAGGGCACGCCGTAGACTTTTCCGTCAGCGCGGCCACGCGCGCCGCCAAGCGCCGCGTCCTCCATGTTCTTCAGCTCCGGCACGCTGTCGTCCAGCGCGTCGAGATAGCCGGCCTCGACGAAGGGCTGCAACTCGCCATAGGCCTTGAGCTGCGCGATGTCGGGCCCGCGGCCGCCCCGCAGCGCCGTGCTCAGCCGGTTCTGGTAATCGGCATCGGGCGTGAACTGGATGGCGACCTTGATGCCTGGGTTCTTGGCCTCGAAGGCATCGAAGATGCGGCGCATCGCTGCCTCGTCCTCGGTGCGCCAGCTCCACAGCGTCACCGTGGTGTCGGCGGCTCGCGCCGGCAATGAGGCGAAGACGCCGGCGCAGGCGGCGGCAAGGCCGCCGATCAGCCTAAGCGCTGCGCGCCGGTGAAGTGAAAGCATGCTCATTGCCAGTCTCCCATTGTTCTCTGTCCTTGGCGTCCCGCGGCGTTCCCGTGCCGTGAGAAGTCATTGGTTCGGCAAAAGTCATTATAACGACATAGCGGTATTCGCAAGAGGTCTGCTGCGCCTCAGGAATGGCGGCGTTGGCCCGCTCACGACATTGCAGTACCTGCATCCATTTGTTACTTAACGATAAATATCCACATTCCAGCGCCGCAAAGAAATCTGTGACCGTACCATGTGAGACTTTTTCGCCAGCAAGCCCTTGCGTCGCCGCGCTGACTTGTCATAACGTCATTGTGACCAATAGGGAGGATGAGGAATGTCGTTTGCCTGGACGTCGAAACTGGCACTGGCCGCAGGCCTCGCCATCCTGCCCGCCACGGCCTGGGCGCAATCGGTCAACATCTCCTATCTCACCCACTGGTCGCCGGAAACGGTGGCGCTGCTGGAAGCGGCGGCCAAGGATTATGCCAAGACCAATCCGGATGTCAGCGTCACCGTGCGCGCCGTCCCCTTCGGCGACCTCCTGACCACGCTGCGCTCGCAAGGCGGCGGCGCGGACGGCCCAACCATCGGCGGCATCTACGATCTCTGGTTGCCGGAACTGGCGCGCGACAAGCTGGTCGCGCCCGCTCCCGATGCGGTGGCCAGCGAGGTCAAGGCCGCCTGGCCGGCGGGCATCACCAGCGCCGCCTCGGTCGGCGGCACGCTCTACGGCATCCCCAACGAAATCGACGTCTATGCGCTGAACTACAACAAGGCGCTGTTCAAGCAGGCCGGCATCGCGGCGCCACCCAAGACCTGGGACGAGTTCAAGGATGCGGCCAAGAAGCTGACCAACAAGGATGCGGGACAGCAAGGCTTCGGCATGATCAACTCCTGGGCGGCCGGCGTCGTCCACCCCTTCGCCTCGCTCCTGGTCTCCAATGGCGGCGACCTGGTCAAGGACGGCAAGCCGGTGCTCGACAGCCCGCAGGCCGCGGAGACTTTCCAGCTCTATGAAGACCTGATCAAGTCGGGCGCCAGCGTGCCGTCGATGGCGACAGCCGACGCCAACACCACCGGCCCCTTCCTCGACAATTTCGTCTCCGGCAAGACCGGCATGATCATCATGGCCAATTGGTGGGAGAGCGCGCTGAAGGCCGGCATGGGCGACAGATTCGCCGACATTGCAACGGCGCCGATTCCCGTCGGCCCGAGCGGCGACAAGCCGCATTCGATCTCCTACTCCTGGATGACCGTGGTCAACGCCAATGCAGGTGCCGCCGAGCAGAAGGCGGCGTGGGACTTCCTCGCCTGGCTGAACAATCCAAAGTCCGGCAAGAACGGCGCTTCCGCGATGTCGGATATCCTCATGTCGATGGGCATCCTGCCCTCACGCCTCTCCGACATCGAGGCGCACAAGGACAAGCTCGGCTCGGAATTCCTCTCCGGCTATGTCAGCGTGCTCACCGACGCCAAGCCGTTCCCGGTGGTGCCGGGCGGCCAGGAATTCTCGGAATCGCTGCAGCAGACGCTCGAGGCGTTGCAGTATGGCCAGGTCTCGGCCAAGAATGCGCAGGCGACGGCGCAGGCCGACGCCATTTCGATTCTGGAGCGCGCCGCCAAATAATGATTCAGAGGTACCGTGCCTCGGCGGGCATCATGCTGGCGCCCGCCGTGACGCTGATCGGCATCTTCATCCTGTTGCCGATGCTGCTCACCGTCTGGCTGTCGTTCCAGGACTGGTCGACGCAGACGCCGTTTTCCAGCGCCGGCTTTATCGGCCTCGACAATTTCCGCGACATTTTTGGGGTCTCCTCGGTTGGCCGCGATTTCAAGGTCGCGTTCGCCAACACAGCCGTCTACACCGCGCTCTCCGTCGTCCTCATCCTGCCTCTGTCGGTGGCCTTCGGCCTGATGGTTTACCAGCAGGATGTGCCCGGCGGCACGGCGCTGCGCACGGTGCTGTTTGCCACCTACATGGTGCCGATGATCGCTGTCGCGCTGGTGTGGTCGAAACTCTATTCGCCGAGCGAAGGCCCGCTCAACCAGATGCTCGGTCTGATCGGCATCGGCCCGCAGCCTTTCCTGTCGTCGCCGCGCTCGGCGCTGATCTCCATCGTCTTCCTCAATGTCTGGCAGCAGGTCGGCTATTTCACCGTGCTGGCGATCGCCGGGCTGACGCAAATCCCCGGCAGCCTGTATGAAGCAGCAAAGCTCGACGGCGCCAACCGCTTCGAGCAGTTCCGCTTCATCACCCTGCCGCTGATGCGGCGCACGCTTTTGTTCAGCGCCGTCATCGCCATCATCAACGCCGTGCAGGTGTTCGAGCCCGTGGCCCTGATCACGCAGGGCGGGCCGGTCGGCTCGACCAATGTGCTCACCTACCACATCCGCCGCGTCGGCATCGAGCGTGCGCAGGGTGGACTGGGTTCGGCCATGGCGGTCATGCTGATGCTGTCGCTGATTGTCGTCGTCTGCGCGCTGTTTGCCTTCGCCAACCGGAAGAACGACGAATGAGCGCGGGATCGTCGAGCCGGCTGTCGCGCCGGCGCCCGTCCGGCCACAAGGCGCTGCTGGCGACGCTGATGCTGCTGGTCGCCGTCGCCTCGGCCTTCCCGCTGGTGTGGATAGTGCTGTCGAGCCTCAAGACGCCGGCCGAGAGCATGCAGGTGCCGCCGGTGTGGATCCCCCTTACGCCGAGCCTCGACGCCTATGAGAAGGTGTCGGGCGTGGTCAATGTCGGCCGCTCGATGTGGAATTCTCTGGTCATCGCCTCGATCACCACCGCCGGCATCCTGCTGACCAGCATGATGGCCGGCTACGCATTCGCCAAATACCACTTCCCCGCCAAGTCGCTGCTGTTTTCTGTGCTGATCGCCACCATGTTCCTGCCGCCGATCGTGACGTTGATCCCGCTCTATCGCCTGGTCGGCTCGATCGGCCTCAACGCCAGCCTCGCCGGCATCATCGTGCCCAATCTCGCCAACGCCTTCGGCATCTTCCTGATGCGCCAGTTCATCTCCGGCGTTCCCGACGAGCTCATCGACGCCGCGCGCATGGACGGCGCCTCGGAGTTCTTGATCCTCTACAAGATCGTCGCGCCCAGCATCGCCCCCGCAATCGCGGCTCTGGCCCTCTTCGCCTTCGTCTACCACTGGAACAGCTATCTTTGGCCGCTGACCGTGCTGCAGGGCAATGCCGACGCCTATCCGATCGTCATCAGCCTGAGCCGCCTGCTCAGCTACAACAGAGGTGCGGTCAACACCGGCCTGGTGATGGCCGGCGCGACGCTGGCCGTGCTGCCGCCGCTCATCCTGTTCGTCTTCCTGCAGCGCTTCTTCGTCGATTCCATCGTCGGCTCGGCGATCAAGGGATAGCTCGCCTCACCCGAACCTTGCCGCCGTCCAAGCCCCACCCGCAGCATTCGACTCCACCGCCGCCGCCACAAACTTCACCCCGCGCGCGCCATCGACGACATCGGGCACCTGTGCCGCGCGCGCCGGATCAACCGTCCCGCCCGAACGGTGCGCGCGAATGATATCGGCGGCGTCGCGGTAGAAATTGGCGAAGGCCTCGATATATCCCTCCGGATGCGCCGCTGGCATGCGCGACACGCGCTGGCTTTCAGCGGTCGAGCCGTGACCGCCACGCACCAGCGTGCGGGTTTCCTCGCCATATGGTGAGAAGCGCAATTCCTCCGGCCGGCCACCCGACCATTCGAGCCCGGCTTTGTCGCCATAGATGCGCACCGAGAGATCATTGTAGTGGCCGGGCGAGGTCTGGCTGGCGAGGATCGTGCCGCGCGCCCCGCCGGTCCAGCGCACCAGCACATGCGCATTGTCGTCGAGCCGGCGTCCCGGCACGGCAGTGAACAGATCCGCCGACACCGCCTCGGCCTCACAGCCGGAGATATAGCTTGCCAGGTTGAAGGCATGCACGCCGATATCGGCCAGCACCGCCGACTGCCCGGCGCGCGCCGGATCGGTGCGCCACTCCGCCTGCTTCTGGCCCTCGGCGTCGATCGGCGTGGTCAGCCAGTCCTGGATGTAGGCGCCATGCACGGACACGATGCGGCCAAGCGCGCCCGCCGCCACCATCTCGCGCGCCTGGCGGACCATGGCGTAGCCGGTGTTGTTGAGCGTGACGACGAAGCGACGCTTTTTCTCCCGCGCCAGCGCCACCAGCGCCTCGGCCTCATCCAGCGTCGTCGACAGCGGCTTGTCGCAGATGACGTCGATGCCGGCCTCCAGAAAGGCCGTGGCGATCGGCGCGTGCAGATGGTTGGGCGTGACGATGACCACCGCCTCGATGCCGTCCGGCCGCTCAGCTTCCGCCCTGGCCATGGCCCGGTAGTCGGCATAGCTGCGATCTGGCGCGATGCCGATCTCGGCAGCCGACGCGGCGGCGTTTTCCGGGTCCGACGACAGCGCGCCGGCGACCAGCACGATCTGGTCGTCGAGACGCATGGCCAGCCGATGCACGGCGCCGATGAAGGCATTGCGGCCGCCGCCGACCATGCCGACCCGCAGGCGCTTGCCGGCTGATCCGTCCGATGTTGCGTAGACCATTTTCAAGCTCCTCCCGGCAGACCGCTTTCGAACATGATTTCCAATTTTCATATTGTAAAACGATCGTATCGCGCTAGCCTGAAATCATGAGTGGGGCAAGCAAGGCATCCGGACGGTCCAGCACCGACGAGGCGGCGACGCGCAAGCGCGGGCGCTCTCTGGCCGCACTCGGCTATATCCAGCCGCAGACCTACGAGGAGCTGCGCGCCGTGCTGTCGTCGGGCACGGTGCATTTCCCCAAGCGGCTGCGCCAGGTGGCAATCTTCCTGTGGCAGCATCCGAGCGACGTCGCGCTCGGCACCATCGCGCAGGTTGCGGCACAGGCCGGCGTGCAGCCCTCGACGCTGGTGCGCTTTGCCCAGATCTTCGGCTATTCCGGCTTTTCCGATTTCCAAGGCCTGTTCAAGGAGCACATCAAGGGCTCATGGCCGGAAGGCCGTGGCGAGCCGCGCACCGAGACCGAGCCCAATCTGCATTTCCTGCACGGCATGGTCGGCGCGTCGCAGGCCTCGCTTGGCCGCATCGAGGCGGGCTTCGATGTCGCGAGTTTCGACAAGATGGTGGCGCTGCTGGCGGCCGCCGAGCTGATCTATGTCATCGGCTCCAAGCGCGCCTTTCCCGTCACCGCCTATCTCTCCCTGACACTGTCGCAGCAGGGCGTGCGCAATGTGCTGGTCGACAATGTCGGCTCCTCCGCACTCGACCAGATCGGCTGCATCGGCGGCCGGGATGCCGTGCTCGCTGTCTCCTTCAGCCCCTACAATTCGATCACGCCCGATCTCGTCGCGGTGGCGCATGAGCGCAAGGCGCGTATCGTCACCGTCACCGACAGCACCTTCAGCCCGCTGATCCCGCTCTCGGACAGCTGGCTGGAAGTGGTGGAATCCGACTTTGCCGGCTTCCGCTCACTGGCGGCCTCGCTCGCCGTTGGGATGGCGCTGGTCCATGGCGTGGCGGCGCGGCGCGGCGAATGAGGCGTCACTGGTCCAATTGACTATCGGGAATTGTCGTTCCATATTTCTCAAAATAGAAACTTTATTCCCGGGAGGAGGAATGGAGATCCGGCTTGACGGCAAGGTGGCTCTGGTCACCGGGTCGACGCAAGGCATTGGCCGCGCCATTGCCGAGACGCTGGCGCGTTCCGGTGCCGCCGGGCTGTTGGTCACCGGGCGCGAGAGGGCGCGTGGCGAGGCCGTGGCGGCCGAGCTTTCGCAATTGGGCACGCCGACCATCTTCGTCGCCGCCGACCTTGCCGATGCTGACGCCCCCACCCTTCTGGCGCAGGCCTGCATCGAGCGCTTCGGCCGCATCGATGCGCTGGTCAACGCCGCCGGCCTGACCGATCGCGCCTCTTTCCTCGACGCCAGCCTCGACGATTGGGCGGCGCTGTTTGCCGTCAATGCGCGCGCGCCGTTCTTCCTGATGCAGGCGGCGATTGCCGACATGAAGCAGCGCGGCCAAGGTGGCGCCATTCTCAACATTCTGTCGATCAATGCCCATTGCGGCTCGCCGGAGCTTGCCGTCTATTCCGCCACCAAGGGCGCGCTGGCGACGCTGACCAGGAACGCCGCCAACGCCCACCGCTTCGACCGCATCCGCGTCAACGGCATCAATGTCGGCTGGACCGACACGCCGGCCGAACGCATCATGCAGGCGGAGACGCTGGGCAACGGCCCGGGCTGGCTCGACAAGGCCAACGCCGCGCAGCCTTTCGGCCGGCTGCTGACGCCAAACGATATCGCCAGCCTCGCCGTCTTCCTGCTCTCCGACGCGGCCGGCCCTATGACCGGTGCGGTGATCGACCAGGAGCAAACGGTGATCGGGGCGAACCGGTGAGCGCTTCCACCGAAACGCTTGGGCCGGCGCTGCTCGACCGCTTGCCGGCCTCGGTCCAGACACCGTCCTATGACCGTACGCTCCTGGCGCGCGGCATGGCGCATCTCGGCGTCGGCGCCTTCCACCGCAGCCATCAGGCCGAATACACCGACGATCTCATCTCGCTGCGCTTCGACCGCTGGGGCATCGTCGGCATCAACATCCGTCCGCCCAGCCTTGCCGACACGCTGGGACGGCAGGGCGGGCTCTACACAAGGCTGATCCGCGAGAACAGCCATATCGAGGCACGTGTGATCGGCAGCATCGTCCGGGTGGTCGACAGCCAGGAGAGTGCCGCACCGGCGCTGGGTGTGCTGATCTCTCCCGATATCGAGTTGGTGACGATGACGGTGACCGAAAAAGGCTATTGCCACGTCCCGTCCAGCGGCGAACTCGACCTTGGCCATCCCGACATCGTCCACGACCTCGCCAACCCCGAGACGCCGCGCAGCGTCCCCGGCCTGTTGGTGCGGGCGCTGGAGCAGCGCAGGGCCACAAATGGGCGGCCGCTGACACTGCTGTCCTGCGACAACATTCCGGCCAATGGCGTTATCCTGGCCAATGTCGTGCAGACCTTCGCCAGGCAGCGCGGCAATGGCTTGGCCGCGTGGATCGCAGCCAATACCGCCTTCCCTTCGTCAATGGTCGACCGCATCGCGCCGGCGGTGACGCAAGATGACATCGATAGTGTCGAACAATGGTTCGGCTACCACGATGCCGCCGTCGCTGTCGGTGAGCCGTTCCGGCAGTGGGTGATCGAGGAAAAATTCGCCGGCCGCATGCCGCGCTGGGATCTGGTCGGCGCCACCTTCGTCGACGATGTGACGCCGTTCGAGCATCTCAAGATGCGGGTGCTGAACGGCGCCCAGACGACACTGGCGACGCTCGGCGTGCTGGCCGGGCTCGAGCACACATCGGACGCCATAGCCAACCCGCTGCTGTCGGACTTCATCCGGCGCATGCTGGTCGAGGAGACGCTGCCGACGCTGATGCCGGTATCCGGCGTCCTGCCGCTTGCCTATGTCGAGCAGAGCCTTGCCCGGCTGAAGAACACCGCGATCCGCCACCGCAACCACCAGGTCGCCACCGACGGTTCGCAGAAGATCGTGCAGCGCCTGCTCAACCCGATCCGCGACCGGCTCGCAATGGGCCAGAGCATAGGCCTCCTGTCGGTGCCGGTCGCCGGCTGGATGGCCTATCTCATCCATGCTTCCGCACGCTTCGGCAAACGCTGGCCGGTGTTGGATCCCTATGCCGGCAAGGTCGCCGCGGTCGCCGATGCGACCGGTCACGATGCCAGCGCGCTGGTGTCCGCCATCCTTGCCATCGACGGGATATTCGACCCCGGCCTTGCCGCCGACGATACGTTCCGCGCGGCCGTCACATCGGCGCTGGGCGACCTGCTGTCGGACGATCCGATGGCGGCTGTCCGGCACAGTCTTGAACAAGATGAGGTCGCGAGGTTGAAGCGATCCAAACAATCGGCATTATAGTCGTCGGGTCTAGGGAGGCAGAATGAAACTTGGAGTTCTTACAGCACCGTTTGCGGAGACGCCGCTTGGCGAGGTCGCCGGCTGGGCGCACTCGGCCGGCTTCGAGGCGCTGGAAATCGCCTGCTGGCCGAAGACCTCCGGCGCGACGCGGCGCTATGCCGGCACCAGCCATATCGACGCCGCCTCCACCTCGCCCGCGCAGGCCAAGGAGATCGTCGCCTCGCTGACGGAAAAGAAGCTGACGGTCTCCGGCCTCGGCTACTACCCCAACCCACTGCATCCGGACCCTGCCCATCGCGAGGCCGTCATCGGCCATCTGAAGAAGGTCATCGTGCTGGCCGCCAATATGGGCGTGCCGGTGGTCAACACCTTCTGCGGTGGCGATGCCTCGAAGACCGTCGACGTCAACTGGCAGGACGCGCTGAAAGTCTGGCCCGAGACCGTCGCCTATGCGCGCGATCACGGGGTAAAACTCGCCTTCGAGAACTGCCCGATGATCTTCAGCTATGACGAATGGCCGGGCGGGCACAACATCGCCTATTCGCCGCTGGTCTGGCGGCGCATCCTCGAAACCTGGGGCGGCGAGGTCGGCATGAATTTCGACCCCTCGCACCTGGTCTGGCAAATGATCGACCAGGGCCGCTTCATCAAGGAGTTCGGCCCCTACATGCTGCATGTCCACGCCAAGGATTTGATGATCGATCATGATGGTTTGTATGAGCGCGGGATCCTTTCCGCCGGGATAGGCTGGCAGGTGCCGCGCATGCCGGGATTGGGCGATGTCGACTGGAGCGGCTTCTTCTCCGGCCTCTACCGCGCCGGCTATGACGGCTCGGTCATCATCGAACATGAGGACAGGCGGTTTGAAGGCAACGACGATGCGGTGAAGCGGGGCTTCCTGCTCGCCCGCGACGTGCTGCGCCCCTTCGTCAAATGACGAGGTGAATGACTTGGTCCGATCCTGCCGAAGGGTCTGGCCCTGAGACGAAAAACAACAATGTGGAGGAGTACTGACATGAAGAAAATACTGACCATGGTCCCGTTGCTTGCGGGCGCTGCCTTGCTGGCATCGATGGGCGTGTCGTCGGCCGAAGCCAAATATACGATCGGCATTTCCAACACCGTGCAGGGCAATGGCTGGCGCGAGGAAATGGTCTGCGCCATGAAGGCGCAGGCGCTGGCTTCGGGCGAAGTGACGAAGCTCAACATCGCCCACCGCAACACCGATGCCGCCGGCCAGCTCGAAGACATCCGCAATCTGATCAGCGCCAAGGTCGACGCCATCGTCGTCAACCCCGCTGATCCCGCCGGCATCAAGGCGGGCCTGGAAGAAGCCACCAAGGCCGGCATCGTCGTCGTTGCCGTCGACCAGGCGGTGACCGAACCGTCGGCCTACATCATCTCCAACAACCAGGAACAGTATGCCTATCTCGGCGCCAAATGGCTGTTCCAGCAGATGGGCGGCAAGGGCGAAGTGTTCTACATGCGCGGTGCCGCCGGCGCCTCGGCCGACAGCGATCGCGACAAAGGCTTCAAGAAGGCGCTGGCCGAAAACCCCGGCGTGAAGGTGGCGCAGGAAGTCTTCACCGGCTGGCAGCAGGATCAGGCCAAGCAGCAGATGCTGTCGTTCCTGGCCACCGGCACGCCGTTCAACGGCGTGTGGACGTCGGGCATCGACAACGTCATCGTCGACGCGCTGGTCGAATCGCAGGCGCCGCTGGTGCCGGTGGTCGGCGCCGACAATGCCGGCTTCGTCGGCCAGCTGAGCTCGGTGAAAGGTCTCGTCGGTGCAGCCGTCACCAACCCCGGCTCGATCGGCGGCGCGGGCGTGACGCTGGCGCTGCAGATCCTCGACGGCAAGAAGCCAGCGCAGCAGACCGTGCTGGTCGACCCGCAGCTGTGGGACAACGCGACCGACGAAGGCAAGGCCAAGCTGAAGGCAGCCGCCGACCCGTCGCTCAGCCCGGAATGGCCGGTCTCGATCTCGATCCCGGAGTGGACGACCTACACGAAGGACCAGATCGTGGCCTGCAAGGGGCCGGGGGAGTAAGCCTGGTTTGAATGAACTGGCGAGGACGGCGAACGGCCGTCCCCCCCACACAGACTAGCGCTCTACGGCGCCCCCTCTGTCCTGCCGGACATCTCCCCCACAGGTGGGGAGATTGGCTGTCATCTCGGCTTTCGCTAATTTTCTACGTCGCAAGACGAGGGGCGGCGCCGGAACTGCCAATCTCCCCCCAAGTGGGGGAGATGTCCGGCAGGACAGAGGGGGGCGCCGTAGAGTGCCAGCAAGAGAATTTCTGATGCGGACATCGATTTGACCACCAGCCCCCTCCTCGACGCCACCGGCGTCGCCAAGAACTACGGCGCGGTCGCGGCCTTGCGCAACGCGTCGCTCTCCGTCCGGCCCGGCGAAGTCCACGCGCTTATGGGCGCCAATGGCGCCGGCAAGTCGACGCTGGTAAAGATCCTGACCGGCGCCATTCCCGCCAATGCCGGCCGCATCCTGATCCGCGACGAAGCGCGCGACATTCGCTCGCCCGCCGCCGCGCGCCGCGCCGGGCTGCTGCCGGTCTACCAGGAGCCGTCGCTAATCCCCGATCTCGACGTTCTCTCCAATCTCAGGCTCACCGGCACGCCGGTCGAGCCGTTCCGCGCCTGGGTGCGCGAGCTCGGCATCACCGACCTCGATCTGCGCGACACCGCGCGCGACATCCCGCTGGCCGTGCTGCGCGTGCTCGACCTGGCGCGGGCGCTCGCCGTCGAGCCCGACGTGCTGCTGCTTGACGAGATGACGGCGGCCCTGCCCGCCAACCTTGCCGAAAAGGTGCTGGAAGTGGTGCGCCGCCAGGGCGATTCGGGCCGCGCCGTGATCTTCATCTCGCACCGCTTCGTCGAGATCTCGGCGCTGTGCGACCGCGCCACCGTGCTGCGCGACGGCGAGACCGTCGGCGTCGTCGACATCGTGCCGGGCGTGGAAGAAAAGATCGTCGAGCTGATGCTCGGCACCCGCATCGTCAAAACCCATGTCGCTGCCCGCAGCGCTGCCGAGAAGGCCGCGCCCGCGACCACCCGGCCGCGCATTTCGGTGCGAAACCTGCGCGTCGGCGCCAAGCTCAGCGATGTCTCCTTCGATCTCGCCGACGGCGAAGTCGCCGGCGTCGTCGCGCTCGAAGGCCAGGGCCAGGACGAGTTGTTCGCAGCGCTTGCCGGCTCGATCCGGCCCTCCGGCGGCACCATCGAAGTCGATGGCCAGCCCGTGAAATTTTCCCACCCGATCGACGCCATCCGCGCCGGCATTGCCTATGTGCCGGGCGACCGCTCCGAGGCGCTCGCCATGCAGCGCTCGGTCCGTGAAAACATCGCCCTCCCCTTCAGTGCCGCGCTGCGCAACTGGGGGCCGATCAACATGCGCCGCGAGCGCGCGACCGTGCTCAGCGCCATCGAGCGGCTGCAGATCGACACCCGCGCCCAGGGCGAAGTGCAGCGCCTGTCCGGGGGCAATCAGCAGAAGGTGACCATCGCCCGCTGGATCGCGGCGGATGCCCGCACCATCCTGTGCTTCGACCCGACGCGCGGCATCGATGTCGGCACCAAGCAGGAGATCTACAAGCTGCTGCGCGAACTCGCCGGCAACGGCAAGTCGGTGCTGTTCTACACCTCCGAACTGGAAGAGGTGCAGCGCGTCTGCGACCGTGTCATCGTCATCTTCGGCGGCCGCCTCGTCGACATTTTTCCGGTCGAGGAGGCCGACGAGCCGGCGCTGATGCGCGCCGCCTACGGCCTGCCGCGCGGCCCCAAGGCCGATATCGGCATATTGGCTGATCCGACCGCGAACACTTCGGCTTCGCCGGAGGCCGCGCCATGAGCCATTTCCTGCGCCGCCAAGGCTGGGTCGTCGGCCTGTTCGCCCTGCTCATCGTCCTGTTCATCGCCACCAGGATCATCCAGCCGGCCTATGGCAGCAATGATTTCGGCTCGCTCGCCCGAGCCGTTCTGCCCTATGCCTTCGCAGTCGCCGCGCAGACCGTCGTCGTCATCGCCGGCGGCATTGACCTGTCGGTCGCCGCCATGATGGCGCTGACCAGCGTCACCGCGGCGTCGATGATGAATGGCGCGAGCGAGGAATACGCGCTGTTCGTGGTGCCCTTCGTGCTGGCCATGGGTTTCGTGCTCGGCGCACTCAACGGCCTGCTCATCGTCGTCACCCGCGTGCCCGACATTGTCGTGACGCTGGCCATGCTGTTCGTGCTGCAGGGTGCAGCCCTGCTGGTACTCGACGCGCCGGGCGGCGGCATCGCCGAATGGCTGAAGGCGCTGATCTCTGGCACCGTACCGATCCCCGGCCTGCCCGACGCCGTAGATGCCTGGCTGCCCAAGGCGCTGCTGGTGCTGATCGTGTGCCTCTGCGTCATCTGGATACCGCTGCGGCGCTCGCGCCTCGGCCTCTCCATCTACGCCATCGGCTCTAGCGAACTGGCGGCGTTCCGCTCCGGCGTGCCGGTCAAGCGCACTCGCATCATCGCCTATGCGCTGTCGGGCCTGTTCGCCGCCTTTGGCGGCCTGGCGCTGACCATGAGCACCGGCATCGGCGCCCCCATCCCCGGCCCCTATCTGCTCGCCAGCGTCGCCGCCGTGGTGCTGGGCGGCGTAGCGCTCGGCGGCGGCAAGGGCGGCCTGCTCGGCCCCATCGTCGCCGTCTTCGTGTTGAGGCTGGTGCGCACCGACCTGACGCTGCTCGCCATCGACCCGAATGTCACCGCGATTATTGAAGGGCTGATCATGGTGGCGGTGGTGATGTTCGGGGCGTTTATCACCATGCGGGGGCGGCAATGATGGGTGTGCTGTCGCAGAGAGACGTCGGCGTTCCTTCGCGCCCCCCTCTGTCCTGCCGGACATCTCCCCCACGAGGGGGGAGATCAGCTGTCATCGCCGCTTTCGCCAGCCTTCAACGTTGCAAAAAGGAGCGAGGCGCTGGAGCTGCCAATCTCCCCACAAGTGGGGGAGATGGCCGGCAGGCCAGAGGGGGGCGCCGTAGAGCGCCATCCTCGCAGCACACAACACCAAGAGCCGCCCCATGAGCACCACCGCCATCACCCCGGTCCCCTTCGGCCGCCGCATAAAGCGCTTCATGGCCGATCGCCCGCTCATCCCGCTGATCGTCCTGCTCGCCATCCTGGTTATAGTCCTGCAGGTCCTGCGCCCCGGCATCGTCAACGAGCGCTGGATCGCCAACACCATCAAATTCGCCATCCCGCTGGCGATCCTCTCGGGATGCCAGACCATAACCATGCTGACCGGCGGCATCGACCTGTCGGTCGGCACGGTGGCGACGATGAGCGCCTTCATCATGGCCACGCAAGTGGTCAACCAGGATCCGGCGGTGGCGTTCCTCCTGGCGATGATGCCGGCGGTGCTGATCGGCCTCGTCAATGGCATCGGCGTCGGCGTCTTCCGCGTCCACCCGCTGATCATGACGCTGGGCACCAGCCTGATCGGCACCGGCTGCCTGCAGGTCTACCAGCGCACGGTGATCGCGTCGGGCGCAAAAATCCCCGACTTCCTGGCTTGGCTCGGCACCGGCGTGACATGGGGCTTCCCCAACGCGCTGCTTTTGTTCGTGCCGCTCGCCGCCCTCATCGTCTTCACGCTCGCCCGCACCGGCTTCGGCCGCCTGCTCTACGCCGTCGGCGACAATGAGCGCGCGACCCGCCTGTCGGGCGTGCAATACTGGCAGGTCATCACCGCGCTCTACGTCACCTCCAGCGTGCTCGCCGGCATCACCGGCCTGCTCTATATCGGCTTGATCAAGGCGCCGTCGCTGTCGCTCGCCGAACCGCTGGTGCTGCCCTCGGTCGCCGCCGCCGTCATCGGCGGCACCTCCATCTTCGGCGGCCGCGGCGGCTACACCGGCACCATCATCGGCGCCCTGATCCTGACCGTGCTGACAACACTGCTGACCATCCTGCAGATGCCGGAGGGGGCACGGCGGATCTTGTTCGGGCTGATCGTGCTGTTCGTGACGGCGGCGTATTTGCGGATTGTGGAGGAGCGGTAGGGGGCTGGCGGCAGTAGTGCCGCCGGTCCGGCGCTGCAAGCCAGGCTTACCCGTCAGAAGCGCAAGGCTATCGCCTACGGCAGCGCCAGCCCCCACTCCGTCTCGGCTTCGCCGAGCCACCTCTACCCCCACGTCCGTGGGGGAGAGGAAATGCCAAGCTTTCATAGGAAGGAAATCCAAGTTTTTCTTGAGGCAGAACCTAAGCCTTTGAAGCCGCGACTTCCAAAATTAGCGTTTCCTCTCCCCCACGAAAGTGGGGGTAGAGGTGGCTCGGCGAAGCCGAGACGGAGTGGGGGACCGACCTACTGATTGCCACCATCCTGGGCGACCTTGCCCACCCAGACGCAACGCCCCTTACTTCAACGAAATCGCCATCCCGCTCAGATCCGCATTCACCTGCAGGCCCACCTGCCGGCCGGTAAGCTCGAGCTGGGCGCCCTTGTCGTTGGTCATGACGATCACCTGCGCCCCCTTGCCGAGCGCGCCGCCACCGCCGGCCGCGCCATAAACGCCGGTCGCATCCCGCACCCTGCGGATATGGCGCACGATGCCCCGGAAATAGGTCTTGGAAACCCCGAAGGCGAAGCCGCCCGAAACGCCGCCGATCGTGATGGGATAGGAGCGGCCGTGGAAGGTCAGCGTCCCCTCGCCGCCGGAACCGCCGACGAAGAAGGCCGCCTTGTAGACGGCAAAGCGGATCGTGCCGCTATCGGCATGCGCGGCGCTGGCAGCGCTGACGGACACAGTTGTGATGGCCGCAACCGCAAGCGAACGAAAGCTGGACGAGATGGTCATGGTGGGAGCTCCTCAAGTGCGCCGCTTGCCCAGCCGGCAGGCGGCGTCGAATTCGTAACCAACTTGAACAATCTAGCCCGTGATTTGGTTCCAGGCAGGCTGTGACAAGATCCGACGAAACGTGACGTGGTGTACTTTCGGGTTGCGGAGGAGGCGGCGCCTATTTTCTCTTCCTGAGCACTTTTCGCAGCATTAACTTCAGCCGCCTCATCTGGTAATGGCGCCGCAACTTGGCCAGCGCCGACTGGTGGGCGGTGTCGATTGCAGCCAGCGAGTCCGCCTCGGTAGCCTGCGGCAGCGCGAGCAGCGCGTCGGCCTGAAGATCGGCAAAGGGCTTGGGGTCATAGCTGGCGAACGGCGTCGGCGGGTCGCTGAGCACGGTGGGGTTGCTGTTGATCTCGAACACCACCAGCCTGCCGTCGACGAATGTGTAGTCGATGCGTCCATACTGCATATGGGCTTTTTCGAAGACCCGCATGACCGCATTGGCGTCAGGATTCGTATCGATATAGGTCCTGATTTCTTCGATATGCGCCGGCAGCAATTGCTCGGGCGAATTCTTGACGAACCACGATTTCGACATGGCGCAATGCTGGCCGTAGATCGTATCGCCGACCCGAAACGCCGCGTACTTCCTGAAATAACCGTCCATTCCGGGGGTGCCGATCATCTCCACCACCATCGGCCGCACTAGATCGCTACCGTCCAGCCGGGCGATCGCGGCGTCCAGCGCCGGCCGGTCGTGCAGCAGCGGCGGCTCCCTGTAGAGTGCGCCCGTCTCGTCGCGGATGAAAACGGGATAGCGTATCGGCTCTTCCAACTCGTCCGGCCTGAACACACGAAAAGCGTTGCTGCCGTCGGCGTGAAGCAGGCGCAGCAGGTCGAAGCGCTGCAGGCTGGCGGTCGGGTGATTGAGCTGCGTCAGGCCGGTGTTGTCAGCCAGTTCGGCGCTGATGCCGGCCGCGCGGCTCAATTCGTCCGATGTCAGCCGGTCCATGTCGGACCAGATGACCACCCCGGCGCGAACGCCGCGCAGCAGCCCGGCATCCTCGTAGCGCACCAGCCGGAACCACGCCTCCAGGTCAGTCCGGTGATACAGAAGCACCACCGCCTGCGTGTAGGCGTGCTCCCGATGCGCGACGTAAAATATCATGCGTTTCCGTTGTCCGTATGTAATTGCAAAGGGGAACCATGATGATTAGACAGGCTTGTGAAAGCCGTGAAATGGTTCTCGATCCGGCATGCGTCAAACAGGAGATAGAACAGGTTGACGTTTCCGTGAAGCTGCAAACCGCATTGGCAAGAAACTGCCATGCGCCATCAACGCGTTAGAAGTCGAGGCAGCCGACACATGAATTTAGACGATGTTGCGATACCCATCCGCCGGTTAGAGCTGGAAGACATGCCGTTGCTGATGGAGCTTGAGGCTGCCGCCTGGGCAGCCCCGCTGCAGGCGAGCGAAACGACCATCCGCCACCGGCTGGCACTCGGACACACCATGTTCGGCGCGATCGATGGCGATCTGCTTGCCGGCACCATCTGCTTTGCCGAGACCAGCCAGGATCCGCTGGTGCGCGCCGATTTCCCCAGGAATTTCGATGCCTATGCATCGCTGCCGCGCAGCGAGCCGGTTTACGCGCTTTACGCCTACAATCTCTGCGTCCGGCCGAGCCATCGCGGCACCAACACGGCGGTGCGGCTCTTGAAGGAGATGGAGAGCCACGGCCGCCGCCTGGGCGCCAGCTGGCTGATCGGCGATGGCCGCTGCTCGTCCTATGCCGGCTCCTCGGGCGACGAGTATGATCATGTCAAGGCCGATGCGCGGTTCCGCGCCACCATCGACCGCTGGAACCAGACCGGCACAAGACCGCCGCTGGAAGAGATCATCCGCGATCCGCTGCTGCGCATGCACTACCGCGTCTACGGATGCGAGTTCCTCTACGTCATGCCGGACTTCTTCCCGCAGGACGCCACGTCAGGCGGCTTCAGGGTCATTTCAGCCAAGAATCTCAAGGCATGAGATTCGAGCCGTCATGACAGCTCCGCATTTCGATCCGTTCGCGCTCGGCGACGACCCGTTTCCGCATTTCGCCCGCATGCGTGCCGCCGGCGGCATTGCGCGCGGCGTCGCGCCCTATCCCGAACTGGCCGACGCGCATTATGTGTTCAGCCATGAGCTGGTGTCGGGCGCGCTGAAGCATCCCGCTCTTCTTCAGGCGCCGCCGGGTACATATGAAGAGGTCCGCCGCAAGCTCGTCGACCATGCGCCCATGGCTCTGCTCAGCCGCTCAGTGCTGCTCGCCGATCCGCCTCAGCATGGCGCCTTGCGCCGGCCGGTCGCTGGCTTTTTCTCACGGCCGGCCATCGAAGCGCTGACGCAAGGTCTTCGCGCGCTGAGCCACGAGCTGGTCGAGCGTGCGCTGGCGGATGGCCGCGTCGACGCCGTCGCCGGGCTCGCCGTGCCGGTGTCCTTCTGGCTGCTGCAGGAAATCCTCGGCATCGAGATCGAGGACCCTTGGGCGTTGAAATCGGTGACCCGCCGCATGGCCAGCGCATTCGACCTGCGAAGAGCGCAGCCGCCGGCAGCAAGCGCCGAGGCCTATCGCGAATGCCAGGCTTTTGTCGAGGAGCGGCTGGCTCGACAGGCCTACCGGCCGGACGGAATGGTTGCCGGCATGGTGCGGGAGGTTGCGCAAGGCCGCTGGTCGCGCGGGGACATGGTGGCCAACATCGTCTTCATGCTGTTTGCCGGACAGGAGACTGTCGTCGACGCTCTCGGTAACGCAATTGTTGCGTTGGATTGCTTTCCCGAACAGCGCGCGCTGCTCGAGCGCGGCGCTGTCGACTGGAGCAGCGCGGCGGCCGAACTGCTGCGCTATGGCGCCTCGGTGCAATACGCCGTCGCCCGCATCGCGGCGCAGGACATCGACCTCGGCGACGTCAGGATTGCGGCTGGCGAAGCGGTCGTGCCGGTGCTCGGCAGCGGCAATCGCGACCATGCCGTCTTCGCCGATGGCGACCGGCTGGACCTCACGCGCCCGCCAGCCATGTCGATGACCTTCGGCACCGGCCTGCATGTCTGCCTCGGGCAACATGTCGCCCGTATCGAGATCGCGGCGATGATAGAAGCCCTGTTCACCCGTGCGCCCGGATGGCGGCTCGATGCCGCAAATGCCGAGCGCCGCGCCACGATGTCGTTTCACGGCATGGCTACCGCGCCGCTGATCCTCGACCCCGCTGCGTGAAAAGCGGCCGCGTCTGAGCGATGACCGCCGGGTCGAGCGACCTGACGATTTCCGAAACCTTTGCCCGCAAGGCGCCCACCGTCGCATCGTCGAGCGGATCGAGAATATCGTTCTGATCTCTCGATACCCGGTACTCGTCCAGCGACGGCGCCTCGCTCGACGGCGTGAAGCCGCCGCCGCGGGCATGCTTGTCGGCCAGTTCCTGCCTCGATTTCACGGCATAGTGGCGGATCCAGCCGATCTTCCATTCCATCGGCATGGCCGCCGGGTGCTTGTCGAGCGTCATGCCGTCGACCAGCGTCCTGCGCAGCGAGATGCGGAAACCGTGCGGGTGCGGCATGAACTGCCCGGGATCCCGCAGCGCCTTGCGCAGCACCGAGGACACGCGGGCAAACGACTTCTTCCAGCGCGCGGTCGGGGCGTCATGCGTGCCGCGCCTTTGAAACCGCACCGTCACCAGTTCGTCGTCATAGGCCTCTTTGCCGTCGCTGCCGAAATTCACCCAGCGAAAGGCGACGCTGCGCACGCCCGGGCGGCTCAAAAGCGAGCGGACCAGTTCGGCTCCGCTCCAGGGCGGCCCGTCGAGCGGCTCGAGGAACTCGTCGGCGTCCATGAAGCCCAGATAGCGATAGCCGTGGAGCAATGCCTGCCAGTAAAGATAGGAATAGGCCCGCCGCTGCGGCAGCACCGTGTCGTGCCGCCAGTCGACGAGCCGGATCCAGCCGGCATCGCGCAACGCCTGGAGCACCGCCGACTGCGGGCCGGCGCTGCAGTTGTCGGCGATCATCAGGTCGAAGCCATGCAGCTTGTGCCAGGCGACCCACTCGATCACATAGGGCTGCTCCAGCTTCATGATCGCGCAGATCACCGGCCTGTTGACGGAAAACGGAATTCTCATCGCAACGCTTTCCCCGCGCCACCCGCTGCTGCTTGAGGCTCGACCTGCCGGAACGGGATCGCATCGCCATAAAATGCCGCAAGCTGCTCCGAAGAGCCCGTCCAGTCGCCCATGTCGAACTGGTGGAACCGATAGCGTGGGTCGTCAAGGGGCAGCAGGTCGATATCCGGCCTGATGCACCGGTCGAATATGCCGGCCACCGGCAGATGGATCGTCCGCGCCGAAGACAACCAACCGGCCAGCCAGGAGAAGCTGCTCACCCCCGTGACGAGATGGCTCGCCCGGCGCAGCGTCTCGAAATCGGTCAATGGCGACGCCTTCGGCGCGAAGACAGCATCGGGAAAACGCTGACGCAGGCGCCGGCAATAATCGTTGTCCTCATGGGTCTGGCCGACGAAGACCGGCTTGCGGCCGCTATCCTTGATGAGCGTCTCGAAGAAGCCGAATGGCATCGGGCAATAGTTGCGGTGGAAGCCGTCGAGGATGTCGCCGGCCCGCACATGGATGACGAGGAAATCGTCGCCATGGGTCGGCGCGGCGACGGCACGCCCGTCGAAAAGCCCGGAGACCTCGTCCCGGTCATAATAACCCAGCCGCTGCGCAAAGCCCTTGAAGCGGATGCTCCGCGCCCGCCTGTCGCGGAACGCGGCTATGATCCCGTCGAGGTCGTAGCGGTGATAGCCGTCGACCCGAAGCAGCCGGTATTTCCACAACAAAGGCGGCCGCACCCTGGCAATGGACCATTCCGGCAGGTCGGCGTCGCAGACATAGCCACCGGGGATACGCTTCGCCAGCACATGGCAAAACATGTACTGGAACATCTTGTTCGCCATGCCGCCAAACGGCTGCATCACGATGGGCACTTGCCGCATTGGACCCCTTTCGCCAAAGACGGTCATTGTTACCCGAGCTGCGCGGGACGGTCGACTGGCCTCTGGCCAAGGGCGCATCATGATCGCCGCCGTCAAGCCACCCTCAGGGATAATGCGTCGGCTTTGGCGCGTAGATCTTTGGATCGAAGTCCAGATCCCTCGGCAAGGGCAGGCTTGAGCACTGCAAATGCACCTCGCGTGCGAGCAGCCGGCGCCGCTGCTGCTCATGCTCCTTGATCGCCGCCACGAGACCCATGCTGTAGGGCCCCAGCACGACGCCGGCGGCCCATCCCGGATGCTCCTTCTCGCGCGCGTCATAATTCATGGCATCGGTGCGGGCCTGCTGGCATTCCGGCGTCGCCCATTTCGGGTCTTGGGTCGAGAGCGAGGCTCCATACTGGACCGGAGACGATACGCACCCTGCCACTGTCGCAGTCAACGCGACGACCATTGCAATTCTCATCCGCAAGCCCCTCCTAATGTAGGACGCGACTACAAGACGATTCCAGCGGGAAAAAGGCAGCTTCAGGATGCGGATTTTGCAGGGGCCGCTCACCCCAGCAGGTTGCGCGCCGTGCGCATGAAGATCTTCGAACCGATCGGGATCAGATCGTCGGGAAAATCATAATCGGGGTTGTGCAGCGAAGGATGGCGCTCGCCGGCGCCGAGAAAGAACATGGCTGAGCTCGCCTTGTGGCCGAAGATGCCAAAATCTTCCGAAGCGCGCATCGGCAAGGCTTCCTCGCTGCGCGCGACGCCCTCTTCGTCCAGCGCGCGGTTGAGATGTTCCACCGCGTCTGGAGCGTTGACGCTGGCGACGAAGATCTCGTGATAGTCGCAGCGCACGGAAAGGTGATGCTCGGCCGCGATCCTGGTGGCCAACGCTTCCGCCGCCGCGACCAGTTCCGCCATGCGCTCGTCGCGCCTTGTACGCAGCGTCGCCCACACCTCGGCGTGAGCAGGCGCGATGCCGAACACGGCCTCGCCCATCGTCGCATGGGTGACGGTGACCATGCTGAAATCATCGTCGGCAAAGGTGCCGCGGCCGAGCGCCGGCAGCAGCGGCATGAGCTCGCTCACCGCCAGCATCGGCGACACGCCGGTTTCGGGCATGGACGAATGCGCGGTTTTGCCGTCCAGCACGATGCGTATGCCGCGCGAGGCGCAGTTGACCACGCCGGGCTTGAGGCGAACCTCGCCGAACGGCACGCCCGGCAGATTGTGCAGGGAGAAAGCAAAATCCGGCGCGATCTCGTCAAAGCGCGCATCGGCGACGACGCCGGCCGCGCCATTGCCGGTCTCTTCCGCCGGCTGGAACATCAAGACGACGCGGCCGCGCGCCGGCCGTTCTCGTCCGAGCTGGCGGCCGAGTGCGGCCAGGATCGCGGTGTGGCCGTCATGGCCGCACATATGCGATTTTCCCGGCACCTGCGAGGCATGCTCGACGCCCGAAAGCTCCTCGATCGGCAGCGCATCGATCTCCGAGCGGAACAGCACCGTCGGCCCCGCCTGGCCGCTGTCATAGACCGCCGCCACGCCATGACCGCCGAGGCCGGTCAGCACCTTGTCCGGCCCTGTATCGGCGAGGAAGCTGACGACTTCCTTGGCGGTCTGTTCTTCCTCGTTGGAGATTTCAGGCCGCTGGTGCAGCTTGCGGCGCCATGCCGTCAGCTCGATGATATCGCGATTGGTCAGGGTCATGGCTTGGGCTCCGCTTTGGTGCTGCAGGTTACACAAACACGATAGGGTTTTTCTCACGCCGTGCCATACTGATCAATTCCACTAGTCCATCGGCAAATTCCCGAACCCATGGGTCGGTGCTGGATTCGATCAGTCGCAATTCGCGCTCAAGCTCGCCGAAGCTCGGCTCCTCGATGACGTCTCCAACACCGCTGGCTGAAAGGAGGACCATCCGTTCCAGCGCTGACCCTTCGCCGAGAAGACCGGCAATCAGCTCCCCGAGCGCCGCAATGTGGGCTATGTTTCCGACACGCCAGTCACGCGTTGTGACATCGTCCCAGGTGAGAGTCACGTCTTCGGGATGGATCACCTCGCATTCGCCGTTTTCCGGATCCCGCTGAAAGCGATAGCCGGGGAATTCCCGCTCCATGGTCGAAACGCTTTTAAAAACCGCCAAGTCGAGACCCATGCTCCCTCCCGCCTAACCGAAGATCATCCTTACATTCGGCTCCAACAATCGGTCAAAGCTCTTTTGGACCTATTCTCGAAACATTGGAGAAGAGATGGCCGACCGGTTGCACACTAAGGTCGTCAATCTCATCTCCGACATCTGGCGGCCAATCCTGAGGGGCATGGTGCTCGAGTCCGTGCCAATCTTCAGCAACTAGGCTCCATCCACCCGAAGGAACGGTTTCGGAGCAACAATGGCCAGGCGGTTTGCGTTTCTCTTGGTTCGCGACTTCACGCTGTCGCCGCTGCCGCTGTTCATCGACACGCTGCGGCTGGCCGGCGATGAAGGCGACCGCAGCCGCCGGATCGAGTTCGACTGGGAGATCGTCGGCGAGCGTGGCCTGCCGATCCGGGCGAGTTGCGGTGTCGAGTTGCTGCCGACCAAGGCGATCGGCAATCCGCAGGAGTTCGACAATGTCGTCGTGGTCGGCCTGCTCGACACCAACCGCAGCCTCAGCTCCGAAAAGGAGGCCTTCCTGTTGCGGGCGGCCGAAAAGGGCGTGCCGCTGACGGCACTCTGCACCGGCAGCTTCGTGCTCGCGCGCTACGGTCTGCTCGATGGCTACAGTGCTGCCGTCAGCTGGTTTCACATCAAGGATTTCCGCAGCCAATTCCCTGATGTGAACGCCCATGCCGACAGCCTGTTTTCCGTCGATAGGGGCCGCTCGACCTGCGCCGGAGGCACGGGTGCGGCCGACCTTGCCGGCCATTTCGTGTCGCAGTTCATCGGCCGCAAGGCTGCGGAAAAAGCCGCCAAGACCCTCGTGCTCGACCGCATCCGCTCGAGCCTGGATGTGCAGCCCGTCGGCGATCTCTTTCCGGCCGCGTCGAGCCGAGCGGTGAAACGGGCGCTGCTTCTGATGGAAAGCAATCTCCAGGAGACGCTGTCGGTCGCCGAGATCGCGGGCCGGTTGCATTTATCCCGGCGCCAGCTTGAGCGGCTGTTCGGCGCCGAGCTCGGCATCGGCCCGATGGCCGCCTATCTTGCGCTGCGCGTACATCAGGCCAAGTCGCTGCTGGAGGGGAGCGACTTGGCAATCGGCGACATCGCCTACCGCTGCGGTTTTCCCAATGCCGGCCATTTCAGCCGTGTCTTCCGCCAGCAGACCGGCATCACGCCGACCCATCTCAGGCATCCGAACCGAATGTCCGGTCTCTTTGCCGACGCCAAGGGGAGCGGTCCCTAAGCCTATATTGGGGCGTGCGATCTCGCCGTTGGTATGATAATATCATACCAACCTGATAGGAGGGATCCATGTCCGCCACCGAAAAACGCACCTTCAGCCTGCCGGCCGAGCAGGCTGCTTTCATCGACCAGCTCGTTCGGTCCGGCACATACGCGACCAGCAGTGAAGTGATCCGCGCCGGTCTTCGCGCATTGCAGGAACGCGACGCCGCTGTGGAGCGCTGGCTGCGTGAGGAGGTCGCGCCGACCTATGATAGGTGGAAGGCAGACCCCTCCCAGGCCATCCCGGCCGACAAGTCTTTTGACAGCATCCGCGCACATCACGCAGCTCGCCTCAAGGGGAACGTGTGAAGCGCCGGCATGTTGTCCTTTTGCCGGAAAGCCCAGACGGACCTGTTATGGATATACGATACGGTCGCTCACGCATCCGGCAACCTCACCGCCCTTCGCTACATCGAGCGGATCGAGCGATTTTGCCTGGGTCTCGACTATGCCTCGGAACGCGGAACCGTAAGGGATGATGTGCGGCCGGGGCTTCGCATCGTTGGCTTCGAGCGCCGCCTGACTGTGGCCTTCACCGTAGAAGGCGACCAGGTGGTGATTCTCAGGGTGTTCTACGGCGGCGTCAACTGGGAGGACGAGTTGGCGCCTATCGCTCCGTGAACGCCCGCGCGAACGAGTCCAGCATCGGCCGCGCCAGATATTCGAGGAAGGTTCGGTCGCCGGTACTGATAAACGCCTCGACCGGCGTTCCCGGGTAAAGCTGCTCGGCTTTCACGCCCTGCGGCAGCGTGTCGGTGATCTTCAGCCTGGCGCGGAAATACGCCTCATGCGTGGTTTCATCGATCAGCCGGTCGGCGGAAATTTGCGTCACCGTAGCCGGGACCTCAGGGGTGAGGCGCGCGTTCAGGGCGGACAGCCTGAGCTTCGCCGGCTGGCCGACGCGAACCAGATCCACGTCCTTCGGCCGCAGCTTCGCGTCGACGATGAGGCCCGACGCGGTCGGCAGGATCTCCATGATCTTCTGCCCCGGCGCAATCACGCTGCCTTTGGAGTTGTAGATCGAGGATACCACGATGCCGGCTGCCGGCGCCTTGATCGTCGTGCGCCCCAGCACCGCCTCGGCTGCGGTGATCTGTTCGCCGATGTCGGCCAGGCTGGTGCGAACCTCGTCGAGCTTGGTCAGCGCGTCCTCGACGCGCTGCGTGGTCGCGCGCTCGACCTGCGCCTGGGCTTCGACGATCTGCGTCTTGGTCGCTGCGATATCCGCCTCCAGCGCGCCGGCCTGGCCGACCAGATCGGCCTCGCTGCGCAGAAGCTGCGAATATTCGCTGCGGTTGGTGAGACCCTTGTCGAGCAGGCCGGTCTTGATGCCGAGTTCCTTCTTCACGATCTCGGCCTGTTGCTGGATGGCGAGTTTCTGCGCCTCCAGTCCCAGCGCCGACTCACGATGCATGGCGACGCGCTGCGCCAGGATCGACTGCTCGGAGCGGAACCGGGCGAGCCTGGCCTCGAACTCCTTCTGCTGTTCGTGCACCAGATTGTCGAAATCGCGCTGGAACGGCGCGGGTGCTGCTTCGGCGATCGGCGCCAGCCTGTCCGATCCGTCGCGCTCGGCCTCAAGTCGCGCGGCACTTGCCCTGAGCGCGATCGTCTGTCTGGTCAGCCGGTTAAGGTCGGTCTCGGCCGCCCTGCGGTCGAGCAGGACCAGCGGTTCGCCTTTTTGCACGCGGTCGCCTTCATGCACCAGCAATTGCTCGATGATGCCGCCCTCGGGGTGCTGGATGAGGATGTTGCCGCCCGTCGCCGAGATCGTGCCGGAGGTGATCACCGCGCCGGAGAGCGGCGCGTTCGCCGCCCAATAGCCGAAGCAGCCGACGAAGAGCGCTATGGCCACGTAGCCGACGACGGCCATGCGGCGGAAGTCGGTGCGCGGTCGACCTTCGAAGGCGAGGCTCTGCTGCATCATCGTCTATGACCCGAAGCGGACGCTGTGCGGGCGCACGGTCGGCACGAACGAGCCTGTCACCACCGCGCTCCCGGCCTTGCCGGCCGCCGGTTGCCTCAGCACCTCGCTCGCAGGGCCGAAAGCTTCGACCATGCCGTTGCGCAGGACCATGACGCGGTCGCAGGCCGCGGCGATCGAAGGGCGATGCGTGATGACGACTGTCGTGACGCTTACACTTCGCGCGGCCGAAAGCATCCCTTCGAGCGCCGCCTCCCCACTGCCGTCGAGATGGGCGTTGGGCTCGTCCAGCACCAGCATGCGTGGCTTGCCGTAGAAGGCGCGCGCCAGCCCTATCCGCTGGCGCTCGCCGCCCGATAGCACGGTATGCGACGGGCCTATCATGGTCTGATAGCCGTCGCGCAGCGTGAGAATCAGCTCATGCGCCTCGGCGCGCCTGGCCGCTTCGACGATCGCGGCGTCATCGGCGTCGGGTTCGAAGCGGGCAACATTTTGCGCGATCGATCCCGGGAAAAGCTCCACCTCCTGCGCGAGATAGCCGATATGCCTGCCAAGCTGGGTTTCGTCCCAGCTCCTCAGGTCGGCGCCGTCGACCCTGACCGCGCCGCCGGTCGGCTGCAGCGCGCCCACAAGCAATTTCGCCAGCGTCGATTTGCCGGCCCCGCTCGGGCCGACGATCGCCACCGCTTCGCCGGCGCCGATGGCAAAATTCAACCGCTTGAGGATGGGCTCCGTGCCGAAAGCCGCAGTCGGCGCGATGAAGAACAGATCCTGCACCGAAATCGCGCCCAATGGATCGGGCAGTGCGAGCTTGCGCCCCTGCGCTGGTTGCGCCGCAAGGGCGGTGTCCAGCCGCTTCCAGCATCGCTTGGCGTCGACGATCTGCCGCCAGGATCCGATCAGCTGGTCGAGCGGCTGCAGCGCGCGCGACGACACCAGCGACGAAGCGAAGATCATGCCGGCGGTCATCTGCCCTTGTAGCACCAGCCACGCGCCGGCGCCGAGGATCGCCAGTTGCAGCATCATGCGCAGCGCCCGCGACGTCGCGCTGAAGATCGCATTGGCGCTTCCGGAACGGTCATGCAGGGTCAGCGCCTCAGCAACGTGCTGTCCCCAGACCGCGGCGGCATTTTGCACCATGCCCATGGCGCGCAGCGTGTCGGTGTTGCGGGCGAAGGCCTGCTCCGCCTGGCTGGCCACCGCCGAGCGTTCCGCCGACATGGCATCGTTCCTGCCGATGGCAAGCTGGTTGGCCACGACCAAGAGAAACAGCAGCACGGCGCCGGCGAGCGTCAGCCAGAACAGGACGGGATGGATGAAATAGAGCAAGGCCAGGAAGACGGGCGCAAACGGCAGGTCGAACAACACCGCCACGCCGCGCGACCTGATGAAGGCGCAAGTCGTGGCAAGGTCGTTCAGCGGCGACAGCCCGCTGCCGGCATGTCTGGCGCCAAGCGAGGCGGCGAATGTCCGCGCGCCCAGTTTCTGGTCGACGGTGGCCGCAACACGTTGCGCGTAGATGGCGCGGACCGCGTCCAGCAGGCCGAGGAAGGCGAGCGCGAGGACCGCCATGGCCGAGAGATAAAGCAGCGTCTCGACGCTGGAGGACGGCAACACCCGGTCATAGACCTGCAGCAGATAGAGCGGGATCACCAGGAGCAGGATGTTGATCAGCAACGAAAAGATGCCGATGTCGGCGATGCCACGCAGGAAGACCGGGCGCAGGCCGATGGCCGCATCGCTGATTGGCGCGCGGTCTCGCGACATCTAGACCGCGTGCTCGGCTGTCGTGCTCAGATGGCTCTGCTGCAAATCGTTCAGCGTATAGGCGTGGATATAGTCGATCTTCATTTGCGCGGGCGTCGCCAGATGGTCGGGCGGCGCGCCGGCTTGACCGCCGACCGCAAGGTCGACCAGCATATACATGGGCTTGTTCATATCGGACGGCGTCGCCGCTTCCGCGACCTGGACGCCATCATAGGTCCAGACCAGCTTGTCCGGCGTCCACAACAGGCCATAGGTGTGATAGCCGTCGGTGTTCGAGACATTCACCGTCGACCCGACCGTGGTGTGGGTTCCCGTCTCATTTGTGTGCGCGGTCATGAGAAGCGCATTCGGGTTCTGCCCATACATTTCGATCACGTCGAGTTCCGGGGGCCATGAACCGTCTTCGGGCAGAAGCCAGAAGGCCGGCCACGCGCCGGCGTTTTCCGGGAGATCGGCCCGCATTTCGAAATAGCCATAGGTCTGCGAGAAGGTGTCGTGCGTCGTCAGTATGCCGGAAGTGTATTCGTAATTGTTGATCAGCGGCTTGATGTCGTCGGGCGTATGCGCCGCGGTTATGGTGAGCACGCCGCTTGCGACGCTGAACGGATGGACCGAGCTGGTCGGCGCATAATTGGCGTCGATATACCATTGCAGCTCGCCGTTCTGGGGCTGCGAGCTGCCGTTCTGCGCCCCCCACCAGAAATTGGAATCCCAGATGCCGCTCTGGCCGTTCCACAGGCTCAGCGTGTTGAAATCGTCGTTGAAAGACAGCGTCATGCCGGTCTTGTCGATCGGCAGCTCGAACTGGCCGGGCTGAAACTTGTCGATCGTGGTGTTGTGGAACACCAGCACCTCGCTCGAGCCGAGGTTCAGCTGCACGTTCGATCCCACCTGGACCATATTGGCGTGGACGGCCTCGAACGAGGTGAAGGCATAGCCGTTGAGGCGCACCGTGTCGGTCGCGCCGAAATCGGAGATAAGGTCGCTGCCATTGCCCTTGGTGATGATGAAGGTGTCGGCGCCGGCGCCGCCGATCAGCACGTCATTGCCCTTGCCGCCGTCCAGCGTCTGGCTGCCAGCGCCGCCCGTTATGATGTTGTCCTGACCATTGCCGAAGGCATAGTGGCCGTCGCCGGTGACGACGAGGTTCTCGAAATTCGCGGGCAGCTTGTAGCTCATCCAGGTATCGATCGTGTCGACGCCCGCGCCGTAGTTCTCGACCGCTTTGTTGATCGTCGAATAGAGATGGTAATAGTCGTCGCCCGCGCCGCCATACATGGTGACCTTGACGTTGGTGTCGCCCCAGAAGGAATCGTTGCCCGAGGTGCCGTAGCGGTAAGGCGCGCCTCCAGTCGCCGAGAACCAATGGGTGGAAGCGCCGGTATACGGAAGTGGAATGCCTTTGGCGTTGAGGACTGTGGTCATTCCGACACTCCTTGCGCGTGCTGCCTTGGTCGTTCGACAACCTTCGAGCGACCATTTCGGATCAACTCTTAAATTGATCCGTCGTTCCAGGGAATCATTCTATAGTACACCAAGGAGATCGTCGCCCATCATTTAATAGATAATGCCGAAGGCGTTAAGCTGATCCTAATACAACTTTATAGGAGAGACTTACAATTTTAATAAATTGTGAGATCCGCGCCGAAAGGTTAGGCAACCTGTCAATGATTCATGCAATTTGACGCGACACGACCGCCTGCCTGAGGCGGCGACTCGAAGTCGCGGGCGGATGGCTGCCGGCAAAGGGCTCAAGAAAATTTGACAGGCTATGTCGGACCGGGTGAGGTTCACCCGTCCTTGGGGCATAGAACAACGAAACCACAAAGGATACCGAAGAGATGCCAAGCACCGTACGTTTGCACCGCGTTCTAACGACCAGCCCGGAGAAGGTCTACCGCGCATTCACAGAAGCCGACGCGCTGGCGAAATGGCTTCCGCCGAACGGCTTCACTTGCACCGTGCACAGCTTCGACGCGAAAGTCGGTGGCGCCTTCAAGATGTCGTTCCGAAACTTCACGACGGGCGGCAGCCATTCCTTCGGCGGCGAATATCTCGAACTCGTTCCCGGCGAGCGCCTGCGCTACACCGACAGGTTCGACGACCCCAATTTGCCCGGCCAGATCGAAGTGACCGTGCTCCTGAAGAAAGTGTCGGTCGGCACGGAACTCGACATCACGCAGGCCGGCATTCCGGACGTTATTCCGGCCGAAGCCTGCTACCTCGGCTGGCAGGAGTCGCTGCGCAATCTGGCAAAGCTCGTCGAACCCGAGATCAATCAGTAGAGCCCATCGGATCGGCGGCGCCGCCCAGCCAGTCCGCGCCGCCGACAATGCCGAGCCGAGGACGCATCCCTCACGGCCCGGTGCAGATCGGCAACGGTTGTGGCGGCGGTGGCGGGTTGTCCTTGGCGTATTGCGCGATGATCGGCTCAAGGCTCTTTCGCGGCCAGAATTTCGGCTTCCCGATCTCCTTCAGGCAGGACGCATTCCAATAGGCGCCCGATTTGCCAACGGCGGTGATGTCGCGCGATTCCGGGTAGATATAGAGCGTCGTCGGATTGCCCTTCACCATCAAAATGATCTGGTCGGCGTCGGACGGCGACCAGCTGGTGCAGCCATTGCTGCGGCCGCCGGCATAATCCACCAGCTTGCCGTATGGCACGAAGCCGTCATGGTCGGCATAGGAGCTGTTCGGGTTCTTGCGCAGGCACATGCCGCGCAACAGCCGCGCCGCGTGGCCACCGATCACCCGCTGCCTGGCATTCGCCGTCTCCCCCTCACCGTCGAACTGGATGAAGGTGCGCAGCAGCGCCTGGTCCTTTTTTGCGCCGATGCGGTAAAAACCCTTGAATGAGGTCTTTGCCTCGCCGGTCATATAGGCGCCACCGGTCGTCAAGGACGAGTCCAGGGCATTGCCGAAGTTTTTCGCGCAGCGTTTGCCGTTGGAGAAATCGACCACGCCTTTCAAATTGCGGCCGCCCCCATGGCCCGACGAGATCGCCCTGAACGACTGCTTGGCCTCGCAAATGACGTAGTAGCGCCGCCCCAGCACGCCATTGCCGAGATCGCCGGGGCGCGTCGCATCCATGGCGAAATAGCAGCCATTGTGGACCGCGCCTTGCGCGACCTTCTTCAGGTAAAGCGCGCGCGCCCGCTCCAGCACCACTTGCGAAATCTCGCCGTCGTCATTGCCGACATGGGCCTGCAGCCAGGCCGGTATATCGGAGGACGCGGCAAAAGACCGGGCAGACATCGTCAAGGCGATGCCGGCGATGGCGAGGAGGCCAAAGACAAAGACAGCCAGAGATTTCAACCGCACCGGACAACCCTCCCGCCCGAACCGTTCTGCGATTCTCGGAAACCCATCATAAATCGTCGCGCGCCGATCGGCGAAACACATCTTGTTCAGAACCGCGCAAGCAAGTCAGGTAGCTGCCTGTTCGCCTTTCAGAGCGCCAGGCTGCCCTGTTCCGCCTCCGCGGCATTGGGGTCGCCCGGCGCCGTCGCCCAGGCAAGCTCGACCAGCGTCACCGTGCGGCGGCCGGTGCCGTCGAGCTGGCAGACGATGAGGCCCTGCTCCTCGATATAGGTGAGCAGCCGCCGGGCGCGCCGCAACGAATGCGAGCCGTAGGCGCGCGCGATCGCCGCGTCGCTCGGGCACGGCCAGCCCTCCTTGGCGGCGCGGGCGATCATCATGAACACGCCCTGCATGTCCTCGGGCAGCAGCGAGGCGCGCACGGAAACGTCCTGCCAGGCGTCATCGCCTGCCATGTCGGCGCCGAGCCCGGCGCGGGCACGCGTCAGCATGCGACGGAATTCTGAGAGGTCCGGCACCACCGAAGCGAGGCCTTCGATGCGGCAGCGGACGACGAACTCCTGATAAAGCACGCCGATGACGCGGAAACCCGCATCGGGCTGCGCCAGGATGGCGCGAAGGACACGGTCCACCCGCTCTCGCCGGTCGGCGATATCCTCGGCGCTTACCGCCGGTTCCGCAGGTTCCGGGCGGATCTCCATCGCCGCAGACTTCGCCGCCATCAGCTGGTCGAGCAAATCGGGCGACGCCATCCGGCGCGGCGCGCGCATCGTCTCGGGCGGCGGCGCCGCCAGGATGATGGCGCGCGCGTCTTCAAGCGCTGTTTCCGGCATTGCCATCAGCCGCGGCGTACCGTTGCGCGGGCTGGTCTCGGTCTGGCCGATGCGCACGCCCAGCGGACGGCGCGACAGCGCTGGGCCCAACGCCATGAAGTGCCCGCGCTCCAGGTCTCGAAGCGCCTCGGCCTGACGCCGTTCCATGCCCAGAAGGTCGGCGGCGCGCGCCATGTCGATATCGAGGAAGGTACGGCCCATGAGGAAATTGGACGCCTCCGCCGCGACATTCTTGGCGAGCTTTGCCAGCCGCTGCGTGGCGATGATGCCGGCAAGGCCGCGCTTGCGGCCGCGGCACATCAAATTGGTCATGGCGCCGAGCGAGAGCTTTCGCGCCTCGTCGGACACTTCGCCGGCCACGGCGGGCGCGAACAGCTGCGCTTCGTCGACCACCACCAGCATCGGATACCAATGCTCGCGGGCAACCTCGAACAACCCGCCGAGAAAGGCAGCGGCGCGCCGCATCTGGTTCTCGGCATCGAGCCCTTCGAGATTGAGCACCGTGGAGACGCGGTGGATGCGCGCCCGCTCGCCGGCTGCTTGCAGGCCACGCTCCGTATGCTCCTCGGCATCGATGACCAGATGGCCGTAATGGTCGCCCAGCGAGACGAAATCGCCTTCCGGGTCGATGATGGTCTGCTGCACCCAGGGCGCGCTCTGCTCCAGGAGCCGGCGCAAAAGGTGCGATTTGCCGGAGCCGGAATTGCCCTGCACCAGAAGCCGGGTGGCCAGCAGCTCCTCAAGGTCGAGCGCCGCCGACGCACCCGCCGTCGTCTGTCCCATCTCGATGGCTACGGTCATGTCACGACTCTCCTTGCGGACAGGGCTTATCAACCCGGCCGCGAGCCGTCGAGCGCGCCATGGCAACTCGCCCGCTGTTCCACACCTATGCTGCCAAAGCGCCACACATCAGCCCATCTGCCCAAAGGGAAGGCACATCAAGCGGAGTTGACCGGCGGCAGAAGCGGCGCTTCCAGCCCGTCGAAGGGATCGCGCCAGGCATCGATGGCTTCGAGCCGGCGATACCAACCCAGAACAGAGGGATAGTCCGCCAGCGGCAGGCCGGCTGCATCGTTGAACGGCAAAAACGTCGCCATGCGGAAATCGGCATAGGAAAGCGACTTGCCCACAAGCCAGGGCCGCTTGGCGAGCTCCGCCTCGAGAATCGCTGCCGCGATGCGGAACTCCGCCAGCCCCTCCTCGACCTTGCCCTGGTCGACGGGCCCAATCCCGTAGCGCTGCTTGGTTCCGCGCTCGAAATGCACGATGTCGCAGGCCCGGACGAAATTCTCCTTGCCCCAGCTCAGCCAGCGGATCATGTCGGGTTGGTCGCCGCCGCCGCGCCAGAAATCCGAACCCGCTTCGCGCGACAGAAGGCAGGCTATGGCGTCGGCTTCCCACAGGCTGCCGCCCGTCCATGCCAATATCGGCAGGGTAAGATTGGGATTGAGCTGACGAAACCGCTCAGCCTGCCCGGGCGCCATGGGTGCCGCGAACTCACACTCGACCTTGGCCTGCAGATGACGTGCAGTTGCAACCGCGAGGCGCGGATTGGGATTGCGGCTGAAGTACAGTTTCATATCCGGTCCTGGACGCTGTGGGCTCGACCCTATCAAACACGCAAACGTGCCCTCCCGGCAATCTGGTCGGACCACGATTCCGCTGGCACACGCCGTCGTTCGGCGTATTATTTCCTTCGGGAGAGGGTTCTTGGCAGGAGGAAGCCATGAACGTAGTGCAGAGCGTACCTGTCATCGACGTGACAACCCAGAACCTTGTTTCCTCTGCGCTTTCCAGATTCCGCGCCGGCGATACCGTCTCGACCAGGGCGGCGCTCGACGCCATCCGCCGCATGGATCCAACCTGTGTCGACAGCGACGACGATCTCGTCGAACTCGTCGTCATGGCGGCAATTGGTAAGACCATGGCGGTCGTGTTCGACCACCGCTCCCGCTAGCCCTGTGGGACGAACCTGTGCCGTTCAACTCGCTTGAGCTCGAGTGGATTCGGTTGGCGAGCTTTTACAACTGCAGCCCGGGAGGCGCACGTCTTCGTGCGCGAAGGCCGGCAATAGCATAAGCGGGCAAGACTCAGATCCCCAAGGGATGCGGCATGTAGCCGACGAAGCCGCCGATCTTCCAGTGGCCCGCCACCTTCCTGCAAAAATACAGCGTCTGCCATTTCAGCTTGTCGACGCTGCCATCGGCCTTGGCCACCGAGCCGTTGAACTTCTTGTGCAGCACGGCGCGGTCGCCATCGACATCGATGTCGCGCATGTTGGTGACGCGAAACAGCGCCTCGCGCAGCGGCTCGGCGAATCTGGCCGCCGCCGTCTCCTTGGCCTGGCGCAGCCATTCGTCGCGATAGACGGCAAGGCTCGGGAATTGCAGACGCCAGGCGTCGGCATCGCTGAGGAAATGCGCATGCATGCCGAAGAAGCTGTCGGCGAGGAAATCATCCTCGACCATCGACCAGTCCTGACGGATAAAGGCGTCGATGTCGCGCCGCACCAACATTTCCCAGAGCGCGTGGCGATCGGCATCGCCCTCTGGAAACGGGTTCTTGTCGAAGGTCATTGAAATCTCCTGTCGGGAAAATGCGACGCGCAAGATGCTGGCGAGCCTGCGATAAAGCAACACGCGTTTGGAAAAATGCTGCTTTCCAAAAAGCCCCCTATGAGGATCACCGGGACAGGCGTAGAGCGGTCGTCGAAAACGGGGCGCGGCCCGCCATTCTGAACAGGAGTTTCCTTTGCCTAAAGAGTGTTTTGGAACATCCCACGTGCCGCTGTCGCCGGCCGTGCGCGCCGGGGATTTCGTCTACATCTCAGGTCAGGTGCCGGTCGACAGCGACCGCATCGTGGTCAAGGGCGGCATCACCGAGCAGACCGAGCAGGTGCTGCAGAATGTGAAGGCGGCACTCGCGCTGGCCGGTTGCACCATGGACGATGTCGTCAAGACCACGGTCTGGCTCGAGGACGCGCGCGACTTCGGCGCCTTCAATGCCGTCTACGCCAAGCACTTCCCGAAAAATCCGCCGGCCCGCACCACGGTCGAATCGCGGCTGATGATCGACATCAAGATCGAGGTCGAAGCCGTCGCCTACCGGCCGGTTTGACCAGTCGGGGCATGATCCCGAAAGTGGAAACCGGTTTTCTCGGACAAACGGAAACCGTTTTGTCCAGAGATCATGCCCCAAAACGAAGAGAGGCAGGCGCCGATGCAGTTCGATCTCCTGATCAAGGGCGGCCGCCTGATCGATCCGGCCTCGGGCCTGGACGCGCCGCGCGATGTCGCCGTTGCGGGCGGTCGCGTCGCGGCCATCGAGACTGCCATCGACGCCGAGCATGCTACGCAGGTCGTGGATGCCAGGGATTGCATCGTCACGCCCGGCCTCATCGACCTGCACAGCCATGTCTATTGGGGCGGCACCTCGCTGGGCGTCGACGCCGACCGGCTGGCGGCCAAGAGCGGAACCACCACCTTCATCGATGCCGGCAGCGCCGGCGCCGGCAATTTTCTGGGCTTTCGCCGCCATGTCATCGAGCGCTCGAAGGTGCGCATCCTGGCCTATGTCAACATCTCCTTTGCCGGCATATTCGGCTTCTCGCAAAGCGTCTCTGTCGGCGAATGCAGCGATCTCAGGCTCTGCGAGCCACGCGAGACGGTGGCCGCGGTGCGCGAGCACGCCGATGTCGTCGTTGGGGTAAAAGTGCGCTCCGGCAAGCATGCCGGCGGCGCCAGCGGCATCGCCCCGGTCGATCTTGCGCTGGAAGCCGCCGACCAGGTCGGTCTGCCGCTGATGGCGCATATAGACGAGCCGCCGCCCGGCCGTTCCGAGGTGCTGCCACGGCTGCGCCGCGGCGACATCCTCACCCATTGTTTTCGGCCATTCCCCAACGCGCCGGTGTTCGCTTCCGGCGCGGTGCGGCCGGACATGCGGCTGGCCCGCGAACGCGGTGTCATCTTCGACATCGGCCACGGCATGGGATCGTTCGACTTCGCCGTGGCGAAAGCGATGCTGGCCGAGGGCCTCGCGCCCGACGTCATCTCCAGCGACGTGCATCTCTACTGCGTCGAGGGTCCGGCCTTCGACATACTGGTCTGCATGTCGAAGCTGATGGCGCTGGGCATGCCGCTGGTCGAGGTGCTGCGCGCCGCCACGCAAAGGCCAGCCGAGGCGATCGCCAGGCCGGAGCTTGGGACGCTGAAAGTTGGCGGTGTCGGCGATGTCGCGGTGCTGAGACTGCGCCCCGGGCGCTTTACCTTCGTCGATGCGGTCGGTGCGGCGCTGATCGCGGATCAGCGGCTGGTCTCAGAAGGCATTGTTATCGGCGGTGTCTGGTGGCCGAACGAGGCGCCCGACCACAACGAGACCGAGCGCTTCGAGCCGCATGCGGCACATACGCATGTCGAGGTCGCGGCACGGCATTTCGGGCGTGGATAATCTCCCTCCTTGAGGGGGAGATGGCCGGCAGGCCAGAGGGGGTCGGTTCGACCGGACGCAAGCTCCTCGCGGCAGCTGGAGGTCAGCGCTCCACGCGCGGCGACCCCCTCTGTCGCCTTCGGCGACATCTCCCCCTCGAGGGGGGAGGAGATCGCTAGCGCCCTGCGTTACTCACCGCCCCAAACACCGGCGTCGCAATCCCTTCCATCCGCGCCTTGATCTGCAGCGCCACATATTTCGAGTAAAACCGCGACAGCGCCAGATTGCCGCCGTGGAACCACAGCGCGTCCTGCGCCGTCGGCTTCCACATGTTGCGCAGCTCGCCTTGCCAAGGACCGGGATCGCCCTTGACGCCGGAGCCGAGGCCCCAGCATGGCCCGACCTTGTCGGCGACCTCGCGCGAGACGATGGCCGCCACGGTCTCGTTCATCGACTGGTAGCCGGTACAGGCGACGATCGCATCGACGGCCAGCTCGCTGCGGTCGTCGAACAGGATGCCGGTCGGCGTCAATGAACTGATGCCGACGCCGCTCTTCACTTTGATCTCGCCATTGATGATCAGTTCGCAGGCGCCGACATCGATGTAGTAGCCGGAGCCGGTGCGGTAGGCCTTCATCAACAGCCCGGTCTCGTCCTCCCCGAAATCGATGGCGAAGCCGGCGGCGCGTAGCTGGTCGTAGAAGTCTGCGTCGCGTGCCTTGATCACCTCGTAAAGATCCCGCTGGCCCTTGGGTACAAGCGCGAACGGCGTGGACGCGACGATCAGGTCGGCCTTGTCGGTGCTGATGCCGCGCGCCAAAGCCTTTTCCGAGAAGATCTCGAAGCCGACTTCCATCAGAGTGTCGGATTTCACCACTGTCGTCGGCGACCGCTGGATCATGGTGACGTCTGCGCCGCTCTCCCAGAGGTCGACGCTGACATCGTGCCCCGAGCTTGCCGCGCCGATGACAGCGACACGTCTGCCGCGGAATTTCTCGCCGCTTGCATACTGGCTGGAATGCAGGAGTTCGCCCTTGAAGGTCTCGGCGCCGGGCAGCGCGATCTGGCGTGGCGGGCCATAGGCGCCGGTGGCAAAGACAATGTGCTTCGGCTTCAGCGTGATCTGCCGGCCGACGCGGTCGACCACCACAGTCCACACCTTCTCGGCCTCGTCATAGCTGGCGCTGAGGCATTTGGTGGCGACCCAGTAGTTGAGCTCCATCACCCTGGTGTACATCTCCAGCCAGTCGCCCATCTTGTCCTTGGGCGTGAACACCGGCCAGTTCTCCGGGAACGGAATGTAGGGCAGATGGTCGTACCAGACCGGATCGTGGAGCACGAGCGAGCGATAACGGTTGCGCCAGGAATCGCCGGGGCGCGCATTTTTCTCGATGATGATGGTGGGCACACCGAGCTGCCTCAGCCGCGCGCCGAGCATGATGCCGCCCTGCCCGCCGCCGATCACCAGGCAATAGGGCTGCTCGGTGGCGCCGAGGTCGCGCGTCTCGCGCGCCCGCGCCTCCGCCCAGGTTTCGCGCTTCGGATCGGCCTTGTGACGGATACCAAGCGGCCGCGCCGGTCCCTTTTGTTCCTCGAACCCCTTGAGCTCACGCACCGCCGTGAACAAGGTCCGGCAGCGGCCGTCCGTAAGGCGCACAATCCCTTCGCCCCGCGCGACCGCCGTTTCGAACGTGAACCAGGCCTCGACGGTGCCCTCATCCGAGGTCGCCTCGCCGGACAGCGTCCAGTGTGAGGGCTTCGTTTCCGCCAGCGTCGCTTGCAGCATGTCGCGGATCTCATCGCGGCCTTCCATCGTGGTGATGTTCCAGGTGAAAGCCAGCAGATCGCGCCAGTAGCAATCCTCGACGAACAGGTTGGCGGCCGCCTCGGCGTCATCAGCTTCCAGCGCCCGTGCAAGCGCGCAAAGCCATGTCGCCGCCTGTTTCGATGGTGCCATGTCGAGCATCTGTTTTTCCCTCGTTTTGCGTTCCCATTGTTTCGAAAGACGGCGGCGCCGCAAGAGGGGTCGCGATATCATGGCGTCGGTTTCTAGCGGCCCGGAACGGAGCCATCTCCCGGAAATCTTTATAGGAATTTTATATCTTTCCTCCCGGCCCCGTCTCGAACCTTTATGGCGATCGGGTCCATATTCCACCACGAGCAAAACGCTCCGGACGCCGTAGCCTTCGAAGCTACGGCGGGTCGTTCTCATGGAATTTACGGCCTGCCAGCAACTGGCGCCAAGTACAAGCAAGGACCAACACAATGGACATTGTCGTCATCGGGATCGAGGTTTTGTTTTTCGCCCTTTCCCTCGCCTACATCAAAGCCTGCGACGCTCTTTAAGCGGAAGGATCGCAACATGTTTGTCGATTACATCCTCGGTGGCGGCGTGACCTTGTTCCTGCTCGTCTACCTCACATACGCCCTCGTTCGCCCAGAACGCTTCTGAAGCAAGGCACGGAAAGCCATGACACTCAACGGATGGATACAGATCCTGGTTTATTGCGGGATCGTCGTTTTGCTGGTGAAGCCGCTCGGCGGCTACATGTACCGCGTCTTCAATGGCGATCGCACCTTTCTCTCGCCCATACTCGGGCCCGTTGAGCGCGGCCTCTACCGCATTTCGGGAACCAGCGAGCTCGAGGAGCAGCACTGGACGACCTACGCGGCAGGAATCATCTTCTTCAGCCTTGCCAGTTTCCTGGTGCTGTACTTTGTGCAACGCCTGCAGGGCGTCCTGCCTTACAATCCGGCCGGGATGGCATCGGTTGAGCCCAATCTCGCCTTCAACACCGCCGTCAGCTTCGTCACCAACACCAACTGGCAGAATTACGGCGGCGAAAGCACGATGTCCTATCTCGTGCAAATGGCCGGCCTCACCGTGCAGAACTTCATGTCGGCCGCCGTCGGCATTGCCATCGCGGTGGCGCTGATCCGCGGCTTCGCCCGCGCCTCGGCAAAATCGATCGGCAATTTCTGGGTCGATATGACCCGCTGCACGCTCTACATCCTGCTGCCGCTCAGCATCGTGCTCACCCTCGTCTATGTCTGGCTCGGCATGCCGCAGACGCTCGGGCCTTATGTCGACGCCACCACGCTGGAGGGCGCCAAGCAGACGCTCGCCCTTGGGCCGGTCGCCTCGCAGGTCGCCATCAAGATGATTGGCACCAATGGCGGCGGCTTCTTCAACGCCAATGCGGCGCATCCTTTCGAAAACCCCGACGCCATCTCCAACATGATCCAGATGGTGACGATCTTCGCGCTGGGTGCTGCACTCACCAACGTCTTCGGCCGCATGGTCGGCAACCAGCGCCAGGGCTGGGCGATCCTGGCCACGATGGGTGTGCTGTTCATCGCTGGCGTCGTTATCTGCTACTGGGCGGAAGCCGCGGGCAATCCGCTGGTCCATGCGCTGGGCGTCGACGGCGCCAACATGGAAGGCAAGGAGAGCCGCTTCGGCATTGCCGCTTCGGCACTATTCGCCGTCATCACCACGGCTGCGAGCTGCGGTGCGGTGAACGCCATGCATGACTCGTTCACAGCACTTGGCGGCCTGGTCCCGATGCTCAACATGCAGCTCGGCGAAGTCATCGTCGGCGGCGTCGGCGCCGGCTTCTACGGCATCGTCATGTTCATCGTCATCACCGTGTTCGTCGCCGGCCTGATGGTTGGCCGCACGCCCGAATATCTCGGCAAGAAGATCGAGGCCAAGGAGGTCAAGATGGCAATGCTCGCCATCCTAGCTCTGCCGCTGGTCATGCTGGTCTTCACGGCAATAGCGGTCGTGCTGCCAAGCGCCGTCGCCTCGATGGCCAATGGCGGTCCGCATGGCTTCTCCGAGGTTCTTTATGCCTACACTTCGGCGGCGGCCAACAACGGCTCGGCCTTTGGCGGCCTTTCCGGCAACACGCCCTGGTACAACATCACGCTCGGCATCTCCATGTGGGTGGGTCGCTTCTTCGTCATCATTCCAGCGCTTGCCATTGCCGGCTCGCTAGCGACGAAGAAGACGGTTCCGGCTTCCGCCGGCACCTTCCCGACCGACGGCCCGCTGTTCGTCGGCCTGCTCGTCGGCGTCATCCTGATCGTCGTCGGCCTGACCTTCTTCCCGGCACTGGCGATCGGACCGATCGTCGAGCACCTGGCTGCCATCAACGGCCAGACATTCTGAGGCTTGTCATGTCCTGGTTCTACCCAAAACGCATGAAGGCCCGGCCGCGAGCCGACCCACGAGCCGGCAATGAGGGGGAGGAAACGCCCCCTCCCTTCCCCAGCGTATCTACCTTCCTCGGCCTCGCGGCAGTCATGATCGTGATCTGGCTGCTGGCCTATGGTCCGCCGCCCCTCTTTTCGGCATCCGATCGGTCGGTGCCGGCCAACAGTTCAGATACTGGAGCCACCAAATGAGCCAGTCCAAATCCGCGAGCATCATGGATGCCCGCATCCTGTGGCCGGCCATCGGCGGCGCCTTCAGGAAACTCGACCCCCGCACGCTGGTCAGGAACCCGGTGATGTTCGTCGTCGCCATCGTCTCGCTTCTTACCACGGTCCTGTTCGTCAAGGATCTCGCCACCGGCGGCGGCGATTTCGGCTTTACGCTGCAGATCATCATCTGGCTGTGGTTCACCGTGCTGTTCGCCAACTTCGCCGAGGCCGTCGCCGAAGGCCGCGGCAAGGCGCAGGCCGATTCGCTGCGCAAGGCGCGCACCGAAACCCAGGCCAAGCTGCTTGCCGGCGAAGACCGCTCCAGGTTCAAGCTGGTGCCCGGCACCAGCCTGAAGGTTGGCGACATCGTGCTGGTCGAAGCCGGCGACATCATCCCGTCCGACGGTGAAGTGATCGAAGGCGTGGCCTCGGTCAACGAGGCGGCAATCACCGGCGAGTCCGCACCCGTCATTCGCGAATCCGGCGGCGACCGTTCGGCGGTCACCGGCGGCACGCAGGTTCTGTCCGACTGGATTCGCGTGCGCATATCAGCCGCCTCCGGCCACACCTTCCTCGACCGCATGATCTCGCTGGTCGAGGGTGCCTCGCGCCAGAAGACGCCCAACGAGATCGCGCTCAACATCCTGCTCGTCGGCATGACGCTGATCTTCGTGCTGGCCACCGCCACGATCCCGAGCTTTGCCTCCTATTCCGGCGGCTATATCCCGGTGACGGTGCTGGTCGCGCTGTTCGTCACCTTGATCCCGACCACCATCGGCGCCCTGCTGTCGGCCATCGGCATTGCCGGCATGGACCGCCTGGTGCGCTTCAACGTGCTGGCCATGTCCGGCCGTGCCGTCGAAGCGGCGGGCGACGTCGATACGCTTTTGCTCGACAAGACCGGCACCATCACGCTCGGCAACCGCCAGGCCACCGAATTCCGCCCGGTCAAGGGCGTCACCGAACAGGAACTGGCCGATGCCGCGCAGCTCGCCTCGCTCGCCGACGAGACGCCTGAGGGACGCTCGATCGTCGTGCTGGCCAAGGAGAAATACGCCATCCGCGCCCGTGACATGGCAACCTTGCATGCCAGCTTCGTGCCCTTCACCGCGCAGACCCGGATGAGCGGCGTCGACATCGATGGCTCGTCGGTGCGCAAGGGCGCCGTCGATTCGGTTCTCGCCTATGTCAGCCAGTCGTCATCGGCCACTCACGGCACGCGCCCCGGCAGCGACACCGTCAAGGATCTCCAGGCGATCGCCGACGAGATCGCCAAGTCGGGCGGCACGCCGCTGGCCGTCGAGCGTGACGGCCGCCTGCTCGGCGTCGTCCACCTCAAGGACATCGTCAAGGGTGGTATCCGCGAGCGCTTTGCCGAACTGCGCAAAATGGGCATCCGCACCGTGATGATCACCGGCGACAATCCGATGACTGCGGCGGCGATCGCAGCCGAAGCCGGCGTCGACGATTTCCTCGCCCAGGCCACGCCCGAGGACAAGCTGAAGCTGATCCGCGACGAACAGGCCAAGGGCAAGCTGGTCGCCATGTGCGGTGACGGCACCAACGACGCGCCGGCCTTGGCGCAGGCCGATGTCGGCGTCGCCATGAACACCGGCACGGTTGCCGCCCGCGAGGCCGGCAACATGATCGACCTCGATAGTGACCCGACCAAGCTGATCGAGATCGTCGAGATCGGCAAGGCGCTGCTGATGACGCGCGGCTCGCTGACGACCTTCTCGATCGCCAACGACGTCGCCAAATACTTCGCCATCATCCCGGCCATGTTTGCCGTCTTCTACGTTGCGCCGGGACATACAATCGGCCCCCTGCAAGCGCTCAACATCATGCATCTGGCGACGCCGCAGAGCGCCATCCTGTCGGCCATCATCTTCAACGCGCTGATCATCATCGCTCTGATCCCGCTGTCGCTTAAAGGCGTCAAATACCGCGCCATCGGCGCCGGCGCGCTGCTCAGCCGCAACCTGCTGGTCTACGGCCTCGGCGGCATCATCGTTCCCTTCGTCGGCATCAAGGCGATCGACATGATCGTCACCGGCCTCGGCCTCGCTTAAGGAAATACGTCCATGCTCACTCAGATAAGACCCGCTGTTATCATGATCGTCTTTTTCACCGTTTTGACCGGCCTGATCTATCCCCTGGGCATGACCGGCATCGCCCAGGCGCTGTTTCCGCACCAGGCCAATGGCAGCTTGATCGAGAAAAACGGCACGGTCATCGGCTCCGAACTGATCGGCCAGGGCTTTGCCGACGACAAGTATTTCCATGGCCGCCCCTCGGCTGCCGGCGACGGATACAACGCCGCAGCGTCCAGCGGCTCCAATCTCGGTCCAACCAACCCCAAGCTGATCGACCGCATCAAGGGCGATGTTGCAAAGCTGAAGGCGGAGAACCCGAACCAGCCGGTGCCGATGGATCTGGTGACGACGTCCGGCAGCGGCCTCGACCCCGCCATCAGCCCGGACGCCGCCTATTTCCAGGTCGCTCGGGTGGCCAAGGCCAGGGGCTTCGACGAAGCCAAGGTCAAGGCGCTTGTCGACAGCCATGTCGAAGGCCGCGAACTCGGCTTCCTCGGCGAGCCGGTCGTCAATGTGCTGGCGCTCAACCTGGCACTGGACGATACCAAGCAGTGAGAGACAATCTCTGAAGCCAGGGGCCGGGGATCGACACGATCCTCGGCGCCGTTCATGATCGAGCCTGATGCCGGACGCCAGAAGCAACGATACCAGACCCTCTCCGGACGCGCTGCTCGAGCATGCGGAACGGGAAGAGCGCGGCCGTCTGCGGATATTTCTCGGCGCGGCCCCCGGCGTCGGCAAGACCTATGAAATGCTGATGGCCGGCCGCGCCAGGTTGGCCGACGGCGTCGACGTAGTGATCGGCGTCGTCGAGACCCACGGCCGCAAGGAAACACTGGCGCTGGTCGACGGCTACGAGGTCATCCCGCGCCAGAAGGTCGACTACAAGGACCGCGTGCTGAATGAGATGGACATCGACGCCATCCTCGCCCGCCGGCCGGCGCTGGTGCTCGTCGACGAACTCGCCCACACCAACGCACCCGGCAGCCGCCACCCCAAGCGCTATCTCGACGTCCAGGAAATCCTTGCGCGCGGCATCGACGTCTACACCACGCTCAATATCCAGCATGTCGAGAGCCTGAATGACGTCGTGGCACAGATCACCCGCGTCAGGGTGCGCGAAACGGTCCCGGACTCCATCATCGACCAGGCCGACGACATCGAGATCATCGACCTCACGCCCGACGACCTGATCAAGCGGCTGAAGGAGGGCAAGGTCTATTTCCCCAACACTGCCCAGCGCGCAGTCGAAAACTATTTCTCGCCGGGCAATCTGACCGCGCTTCGGGAATTGGCGCTGCGCCGCACCGCCCAGCGCGTCGACGAGCAGTTGCTCAACCACATGCAGTCGCACGCCATTCCCGGCCCCTGGGCGGCGGGCGAAAGGGTGCTCGTCTGCGTCGATGCGCGTCCGGGCGGAGCGTCTCGTGTCCGCTATGCGCGCCGGCTGGCCGACCGGCTGCGCGCACCGTGGACGGCGCTGCATGTCGACACGCCGCGTTCGGCCGGCATGTCGGAGGAAGACAAGGACCAGCTGGCCACGCTCTTGCGCCTGGCCGAGCAGCTCGGCGCCGAGGTGACGACCATTCCGGGCCAGAACGTCGCCCAGGACATCGTCCGCCACGCCACAGTGAACAACTTCACCCATATCGTCGTCGGCAGGCCGACCCGCTCGCGCTGGCGCGAACTGATCGAGGGCTCGCTCACCTACGATCTGATCCGCAATGCCGGCGATATCAGCGTCCATGTCATTTCAGGAACGGAGCGCGACAACGAGGCCACGTCGAGGGTCAAGGCGGCGGCCGAGCAGACGCCATTTCAAATCTGGCCTTATCTTTTCTCGACCGTCTATGTCGCCGGCGCGCTTGCCGTCAGTGCCGTCCTCGATCAGTTCCTCGACGTTCGCAACCTTGCCAGCGTGCTTCTGCTGGCGGTGCTGACATCGGCAGTGACCTTTGGCCTGTGGCCGGCGCTGTACGCCTGTTTCCTCAGCGCCATTGCCTTCAACTTCTTCTTTCTCGAGCCGCGCTACACGATGACGATCCGCGATCCGGAGAGCATCGTTGCCTTCGCCGTCTTCCTCGTCGTTGCCGTCATCGCCAGCAATCTGACGGCGCGTGTGCAGCGTCAGGCAGCCGCCGCCCGTTCACGCGCCCGGGCCACCGAGGACATCTACCTCTTTTCAAAGAAACTCGCCGGCGCCGGCACGCTCGACGACGTTTTGTGGGCCACCGCGTTCCAGATCGCCTCGATGCTGAAGCTGCGCGTAGTGCTGCTGTTGCCGGAAGAAGGCACGATCACCGTCAAGGCCGGTTATCCCCCCGACGACACGCTGGCCGAGGCCGACATCGCGGCTGCACGCTGGGCCTGGGAACACAACCGGGCTGCCGGCCGTGGCGCCGATACCCTGCCCGGGGCAAAACGGCTCTACCTGCCCTTGCGGACCGGCCGTACCGCCATCGGCGTCGTTGGCCTCGACAATGACAAGCAGGGGCCGCTCTTGACGCCCGAGCAACAGCGCCTGCTCGACGCGCTGGCCGATCAGGCGGCGGTTGCCATCGAGCGCATCCAGCTGGTCGCCGATGTCGATCGCGCCAGGCTGGCGGCCGAGGCCGACCGCTTGCGCTCGGCACTGCTGACGTCGATCTCGCATGATCTGAAGACGCCGCTGGCGGCCATCATGGGCGCGGCCGGCACGCTCAGGGAATTTGCGCCGGCACTGCCCGAGAACGATCGGGCCGAGCTGCTGACCACCGTGCTCGACGAGTCCGAACGGCTGAACCGCTTCATCGCCAATCTGCTCGACATGACCAAGATTGAATCCGGCGCCATGGAGCCGAATTTTGCTCTCCACTATGTCGGCGATGTCGTCGGCTCGGCCTTGCAACGGGCGCGCAAGATCACTGCCGGGCACAAGACCGAGGTTGATGTTCCGGCCGACCTGCCGATGCTGAAGCTTGATCCCGTGCTGTTCGAACAGATGCTGTTCAATCTGCTCGACAATGCCGCGAAATACGCGCCACAGGGATCGACAATCCGGCTGCAGGGCTGGGCCGACAATGGCTCCGTCGCGCTGCAGATCATGGATGAGGGACCGGGCATTCCGCCCGCCGACCTGGAGCGCGTCTTCGACAGCTTCTACCGGGTGCGCAAGCGCGATCAGGTCCAGGCCGGCACCGGGCTCGGCCTGTCGATCTGCCGGGGCTTCATCGAGGCGATGGGCGGCACGATCATGGCGGCGAACCGCAGCGATCGCCCGGGCGCAGTCTTCACAATCCGCATGCCGAGGTTGGTACAATCGTCCGATACGGACGTATCAGGTGTGGACGAGCAAGCATCTGGTGATCCGGCATGACAAATTCCAACGTCAGCATACTGGTCGTCGATGACGAGCCGCCGATCCGCAAACTGCTGCGCGTCGGCCTCGGCAGCCAGGGTTATGCGGTCAGCGAAGCGCCCAACGCCAACGCTGCGATCGAACTCGTCGACGCGCAAAAGCCGGATCTGATCCTGCTCGATCTCGGCCTGCCCGGCATGGGCGGCCTCGACCTCCTGCGCAAATGGCGCGGCGACGGCCTCGACGTGCCCGTGGTCATCCTGTCCAGCCGCACCGACGAAGCCGGCATCGTCGCGGCGCTCGAACTCGGCGCTGACGACTACATCACCAAGCCGTTCGGCATGAACGAGCTGGTCGCCCGCATCCGCGTCGCGCTGCGCCACAAATTCCAGCAGCAGGGCGAAAAGCCGGTGTTCCACACCGGCGATCTCAGCGTCGACCTGGTCAAGCGCATCGTCAAGGTCGAAGGCAAGGAGATAAAGCTCTCCCCCAAGGAGTACGACATATTGCGCATTATGGTGCAGCATGCCGGCAAGGTGCTGACCCACCATTTCATTCTGAAGCAGGTGTGGGGCGATTCGACCGACGTGCAGTATCTGAGGGTCTATGTCCGCCAGCTCCGGCAGAAGATCGAAAAGTCGCCCGACCAGCCGCGGTACATCACCACCGAAACCGGGGTGGGGTACCGGCTGCGCGAGGTTGAGTGACCGGACGTTTTCCGCTCAGTCCGCCGAGAGTTCCGCGGTCCGTGCCAGTGCGCCGCCGAAGCCGTTGAGCGGGATAGTGAAACTCACCGCTTGACCGGTGTCGGCCGCGAAGGCGTCGATCTTCAGCGTGGTGGCTGCCTTGAGCAGCGGCGTGACGCTGGCATCGAACGCCACCGGCACCAGGCAGCCGACGGCCTGGCAGGTGTTGAACGGCAAGCTGCCTTCCAGCTTCTGGTCGTCGATGGTCAGGCTGACTCCTTTGGCGAGCGCCAGGCCGAACGGCAGCGCCAGCGTTCCGGCGGCATCCTCGCCGCTCTTGCTCGACAGCTCGATCGCCAGCAGGCGCTGGTTGGATTGCTTGTTGAACTGCTGATGCGACAGGCTGCAAACCTTGGCCGTGCCGGTTACCTGGCAATTGACCGTCCAGTCGCCATGTGTCTCGGACAGCGCCGAGGCGCCGCCAGGCAATGTCGGGCCGGCAGCAGGGGCGGGCGCTGCGGCGGCAGGCGCCGCCTTGTCGGTCTTGGTTTGCGCCGCGACTGCCACCGGGCCAAGAATACAGATGCTGCCCAGTAGCGCCGCGAAATATACTTGCCTGCTTTTCATCAATATGCTCCCGATTGTGCCTCGAGTCAGCAGCGATTGAGCCCGAGATCCGCGCCCGATAGAGCGGTCAATCGATCTTTTCTGTCAAGTGCGGCCAGGCCGCTTCCTCAGGGATTTCGCCAACCCGTGGCAGATCGGCCCATGGCAGACCCGCCCATGGCAGATCGAGACGAACGCCCTATATAGAGAGGAGGTTATATCTGTACGGGAACGAACTGATGTCGACGCTTCGCCTATCGACAGTTCTGATGTCGGCAATGCTGGCGGTGGCAACGCTCGCCGGAATCATGCAATCTGCTGCGGCTCAGTCCGTCAATCCCAGCGCCAACCGGCTGATCCAGCAGAACCAGCTGCAGCAATTGCGCAACAGCCTGCAGCGGCAGCAGTTCCAGCAACAGCAGCAGCAATATCGCGAGCAGGACCGTCGGATCGTGCCGCAGCCGCGCCCCGAAGTGCCCGTCGTCCGGCAAGCTTGTCCGATTCAGATCGTCAACAACCAGATTGTGCGTGTTTGCCGTTGATATCGGTCGCCTGCGATTTACTTAGTCGACTTATTTACTAAAGATGCTCATTGCCTCGCGGGCATATCAGGGGTTTGCAGGCGGCGTGCGGCTGTGCGCCCGCCCACCGGATTTCAGCACATGGCGACGACTAAGAAAAAGGCGGTACGCAAGGCAAGGCGAGGCGAACACATTCGCCAGGTCGCCGCCATTCCCTTTCGCCTGGACGTTTCAGGCAATTTCGAAGTGATGCTGGTGACGTCGCGAGCGACGAAGCGCTTTATCGTGCCCAAGGGCTGGCCTATGAAAGGAAAGAGCGGGCGCAAGGCCGCCACCATCGAGGCGCGCGAAGAAGCCGGCGTGCTCGGCAAGACCCGCAAGGCGCCGGCCGGCAGCTATTCCTACTGGAAACGGCTGGAGCACAATTTCGTGCGCGTCGACGTCGTCGTGTATCTGTTGGAGGTTTCCGAGGAACTGGCCAACTGGCAGGAGGCCAAGAGCCGCCAGCGGGCCTGGCTCAAGCCGCAGGACGCGGCGTTGCTCATCGATGAGCCGGATCTCTCGACGCTGATGGCCAACCTGGCGCCGCCTCAGCCTGCGGTGCCAGACCCGACCTGACCAACCTCACTTGCCCTCGTCCCCTTCAGCGGGACCCTGGTCCCCTGGAAATGGCCGCAGCGGCGTGCCCGTATAGGCCCACAGCCATTCGCGCGGCAGCGGCCCTTTGTTGCGCTCGCTTTGCTGCGACTGTTCCCATGCATGCGCCAGGATGCCGACCGAGCGCGAGAGCACGAACAGGCCGCGCGTCAACGGCGGCGGAAAGCCGAGCTCGCCATAGATGACGGCGGTGGCGCCGTCGATGTTGAGCGGTATTTTCTTCCCCTTGCGGCGCGCGACCTCCGCCTCGACGGCCTCGGCGATGTCGGCAAAGCGTCCGCTGACGACGCCGCGCGCGGCAAATTCGCGCGTCACTGCGATCAGGCGCGGCGCGCGCGGATCGACCGGGTGGAAGCGATGGCCGAAGCCCGGCACATAGCCTTTTTCCTCGGCGAAGAAACGGTCGAGCCGTGCGGCTACGGCTTGGTCCAGCGCAACACCCTGGTCAAGTGCCACGGCAATGTCGCCATAGAAGGACAGCGCCTGTTCGCCGGCGCCGCCATGCACGTCGCCCAGCACGTTGACGGCGGACGCCATGGCGCTGTTGATGCCGACTCCGCAGGTGATGGCCATGCGGGCAATGGCGATCGACGGCGCCTGCGGCCCGTGGTCGACGGCCGCCCCCAGCGCAATGCCGAGCAGCGCCGCCTGCTCCTCGCTTGGCAATTCGCCACGCAGCATCAGCCAGATCGTGGCCGGAAAGCTGACGCGGCCGATCAGCTCCTGGATTTCATAGCCGCGCAGCCGGATGATGCCGGGGCCCATCTCGATGATGCCGGTCTGCCACCACTCCTCGCCGCGCTCACGGCCGGTTTTTCTCTCGCTCACGCGCTTCTCCTGGCGCGCGGCGGCAGGGTGGAAAAAACCTCGTCCATATGCTGGCCCAGCATCGGCGGCGGCAGGACCGGCAAGGGCGCCGCGCCATCGACCATGAAGCCGCCGCGCACCACGGTCAGCGGCTGCTCCATGCCGGGCAGGCCCTGGAAACGCGTGGTCATGTCGCGCTCGACCACCTGGCGCTCGCCAAGCACTTGGGGGATCGTCAGCACCCGGCCCGCCGGCACGCCGGCGCGGTTGAATTTTTCTTCCCAGGCAGCCGCCGAGGCGCTCGCCAAGGCCGTCTCGATCAGCACCTTCAGCACAGCGCGGTTCTGCTTGCGCGTCTCGCGCTCGGCAAAGCGCGGATCGTCGGCCAGTTCCGGCTGGCCGATCAGCCGGCAAAGCGTGACGAACTGCTCCTGCTTATTGGCGGCGATGTTGAGCAGGCCGTCGCCGGTGCGAAACGCGCCGGAGGGCGCAGCCGTCATGTTCTCATTGCCCATCGGCTGCGGCTCGACACCGGCGGTCAGATAGTTGGACACCGGCCAGCCCAGCGCCGACAGCGTGCATTCGAGCATCGAGACATCGAGAAACGCGCCCTCGCCCGAGGTCTTCTGCTTGACCAGTGCCGCGGCGATGGCGAAGGCCCCGACCAGCCCGCCCAGCGTGTCGGCGACGGGATAGCCGACCCGCAAGGGTGCTGTCTCCGGCGTGCCGGTGATGCTCATGATACCGGACAGCCCCTGGATGATCTGGTCGTAGGCCGGATTGTCGCGCATCGGCCCGCTCTGGCCGAAACCGGATATGGCGCAATAGACGAGACCGGGGCGGACCGCTTTCAGCACCTCATAGCCGAGACCCAGCCGCCCCATCACGCCCGGTCGAAAATTCTCGACCAGCGCGTCGGCCGAGGCGACGAGATCGAGGATGCGTTCGCGGTCGGCTTCGCTCTTGAGATCCAGCACCACCGATCGTTTGCCGGCATTCTGGGCCAGGAACGATGCGCCCATCCCCGCCTTGTTGAGCGCCGCCGAGGCACCGAGCTGGCGCGCCAGATCGCCGCCTTGCGGCGTCTCGACCTTGATGACATCGGCGCCGAGCAGCGCCAGCTGATAGGCACAATAAGGGCCCGCCAGCACATTGGTCAGGTCGAGGATGCGGATGCCGGCAAGCAGATCGGTCATGATGCTCCAGGTTGCTCAGGCATCGCCCGGCACATGCTCCGGCCCGCGCCGGCGCCGATGCTCGATGAAGGCCCAGATATGCGGACCGGCGAGGCCGATGAAGGCGAGTATCAGCAGCACCAGCGACAGCTTGTGGGTGTAGAACACCGACCAGTCGCCGTTCGAGATCGTCATCGCCCGGCGGAACTGCGTTTCGGCAAGCGGCCCCAGGATCATGCCGATGATGACCGGCGCGGTCGGGAAATCGAAGCGCCGCATCAGGAAGCCGGCGGCCCCAAGGAGATAGAGGATGACGAGGTCGATCGGCGATTGCGAGATGCCGTAGGTGCCGACGGTCGCGAACACCAGGATGCCGGCATAGAGCTGCGGCGCAGGGATTTTCAACAGCCGCACCCACAGCCCGATCAGCGGCAGGTTAAGGATGACCAGGATGACGTTGGCGATGAACAGGCTGGCGATCAGGCCCCAGACCAGATCGGCCTGCGTCGTCAACAGCAGCGGTCCCGGATTGATGCCGTAGCTCTGGAAGGCCGACAGCATGATTGCGGCGGTCGCCGAGGTCGGCAGGCCAAGGGTGAGCATCGGCACCAGCACGCCGGCGGCAGACGCATTGTTGGCGGCTTCCGGTCCGGCGACGCCCTCGATGGCGCCGACCGTGCCGAACTCCTCCTTGTGCTTCGACAGCTTCTTTTCGATGGCATAGGACAGGAAGGTCGGGATCTCGGCGCCGCCGGCAGGCATGGCGCCGATCGGGAAGCCGATGAAAGCGCCGCGCAGCCATGGCTTCCACGAGCGCCCCCATTCGGCCGCGGTCATGTAGAGCGAGCCCTTGAGCGGCACGATCTCGTCCTTGCCGGCATAGCGGCGCGAGGCCATGTAGAGCGTCTCGCCGACGGCAAACAGGCCGACCGCGGCAATGATGACATCGACGCCATCGAGCAGTTCGTTCATGCCGAAGGTGAAGCGCGGCTGTCCCGTCTGCAGGTCGACGCCGATCATGCCGATGACGAAGCCGATGAACAGGCTGGTGAGGCCGCGCACGGAGGACGAGCCGAGCACCGCCGACACCGTGATGAAGGCAAGCACCATCAGCGAGAAATATTCGGCCGGCCCGAAGGCGAGCGCGAACTTCACCACCACCGGGGCCAGGAAGGCGACGCCCATCGTGCCGATGGTGCCGGCGACGAAGGAGCCGATCGCCGAGGTCGCCAGTGCCGCGCCGCCGCGACCCGAGCGGGCCATCCTGTTGCCTTCCAGCGCGGTGACGATGGTGGCACTTTCGCCCGGCGTGTTGAGCAGGATCGAGGTCGTCGAGCCGCCATACATGGCGCCGTAATAGATGCCGGCAAACAGGATGAAGGACGCCTCCGGCGCCACCTGGTAGGTGATCGGCAGCAGCAGCGCGATGGTCAGCGCCGGCCCGAGGCCGGGCAGCACGCCGATGGCCGTGCCGAGCGTGGTGCCGACCAGGCACCACAGCAGGTTCATCGGCGAGAAAGCGACCGAAAATCCGTGGGCGAGATGGCCGAGCGTCTCCATGGCGTCAGCCCCTTACCGTGGCGATGATCGCGTCGACCACCGTGTTCAGCTGGTTTTCGATGAAGCCGGCGCCAATGTTGACGCCGAGCGCCCTGGCAAAGCCGAAATAGGCGGCAAGCGCCAGGATCAAGCCGGTCAGCGCATCGCGCAGCGTGTGCTTGCTGCCGAAGCCATAACAGACGAGCACGAACATGATGACCGAGGCGGCGGTGAAGCCGAGCGGCTGGATCAGCACCAGATTGGCGACCAGGCCGGCAACGACGATGCCCATCGCCTTCCAGTCGGTCGGCGTCTCCTTTTCTTCCTGCGGCTGCCAGCCGCCGCGCAGCGCGGCGACGATGAGCAGCAGCGAAAGCACGATCATGCCGGTCATGGTGATGTAGGGAAAGACGGTCGGCCCGACCTTGGAATAGAGCGGCGAAACCGGGATCGCCAGGGTCTGCCACGCCACGGCCGCGGCACAGGCGAGAAGCCCGATGCCGATCAACAATTCGGGCATGGCAAGGCGCGGGGGCGCCGGCTGCTGGTCGCTGGTGCTCATCGATGTCCTCCCGAGATGGCCGGCATCCTCCCGCCGGCCGCATCCGCAGTTTCACTCCCAGCGCATGATATGTCCATGCCGCAGGCGAATGTCGGAAGGGGCGGCCGTGGCCGCCCCTGAAGACATCAGGCGAGGCCGAGATCCTTGAGGATCGCGGTGATGCGGGCGGTGTCGTCGACGAGGAATTTCGCATAGTCGTCGCCGGTGAGCAGGATGGGCGTCCAGTTGCGGTTCTTGCATTCGGCTGCCCAGGCATCGCTCTTGGCCATGGTCTCGATCATCGTGACCATCGCCGCCTTGTCGGCGTTGGAGACGCCTGGCGGTGCGAAGACGCCGCGCCAGTTGAACAGTTCGACGTCAATGCCGGCTTCCTTCATCGTCGGTGCGTCGATGCCGTCCTGGCGCTTGTCGGCGGAGATCGCCAACAGCCGAAGCGCGCCCGCCTTGACCTGCTCGGAGAACTCGCCGAAGCCGGAAATGCCGGCCGCCACCTGGTTGCCGAGCAGCGCCGACAGCGCCTCGCCGCCGCCGGCGAAAGGCACATAGGAGAGGTTGGTTGCCGGAACGCCGACCGTCTTGGCGATCAGCCCGAACAGGATGTGGTCGGAGCCGCCGGCCGAGCCGCCGGCCACCGGAACCTTGGTCGGATCCGCTTTGAGCGCCGCAACGAAATCGCCGGCCGTCTTGAACGGCGAATCCGCCGGCACCACCAGCGCCTCGAACTCACCGGTGAGGCGAGCGATGGGCGTCACTTCGGAGAGGTTGTTGGCCGATTTGTTGGCGATGATGGCGCCGACCATGACCATGCCGGCCACCATCAGCGAATTGCCCTTGCCCTTCCACTGGCTGATGAACTGCGGCAGGCCGACAGTACCGCCGGCGCCGCCGACATTGGTGATCTGCGAGCCGGAGATCAGTTTTTCACTGCGCAGCACCTGGTCGATGGTGCGCCCCGTCTGGTCCCAGCCGCCGCCGGGCGCGGCCGGCACGAAGATCTGGATCTGCGGTGCATCCTGAGCGAAAGCGGGCGTCAAATGCGTTGCAACGAATCCGGCAGCGCCTGCGGCCGCGGTACTCATCAAAAATCTGCGTCTGTTCAGCATGGGATTCCTCCAAATCACGACACCTCCTCCGGTGCCTGCCAGAAACGTAGCCTGAAAACAGACCCGCTCGGCAAAAATTCATGCCGATTTCGGTACGTTCTGTCAACAGGAACGCTGTTCTACTAGACAGAACCATGGATGTGCGGCACAGTCGCTTCGGTCGGCCTTTGTCCGAGCAGGTAAACTGGGATGAAACTGTTCATGAGATGACCGAAGCGCGATCCCAGCCCTTACAGGTAGATGGCGTCGCCGCACTCGACCGTGCGATCGCCATTCTCGATGCGTTCGCGACCGCCGACCGCTCGCTCAGCCTGGCCGAGATCGCGGCGCGCACCGGGCTCTACAAAAGCACCATTTTGAGGCTGGCGAACTCGTTGCTGCGCGGGCAGTTGCTGGAGCGGCTCGACGATGGCCGCTACCGCATCGGACCTGCCACCTTCAGGCTTGGCGCGCTTTACCAGCGGTCGGTCGTGGCGGTCGACATCCTGCTGCCGATCATGCGTGATCTTGCCGAACGCAGTTGGGAAAGCGTGGCGTTCTATGTCCGCTCGGGCGACGCCCGCACCTGTCTCTACCGCGTCGAATCCAAGCATCCTATCCGCTACACGATCCGGGAAGGCGACCTGCTGCCGTTGCTCACCGGCTCGGGCGGCCGCGTGCTGGCAGCGTTTTCAGGCCAGCCGGGCGAACCATACGAGACCATCCGCAAGGCCTGCCACTATCTGTCGATCGGCGACCGCGACCCTGAGACGGCGGGCGTCTCGGTGCCGGTGTTCGGACCGGGCCGCGTTCTGCTCGGCGCCTTGACGCTCGCCGGCCCGTCGACACGCGTCGATACGGCGTTCCTGCGCCGCATGACACCGGACCTGCTGGAGGCCGCCGCTCGCGCCACCCGCGCCTTCGGCGAGGATGCCTCGATGCTGGAGCAGGCAGCGCGCCTAGCCGGCGCTGAAACCGTGATCGGCCTCAGTTCGCCTTGACCAGCACCACGCGGCGGTTCTTGGCGCGGCCGGTTTCGTCATCATTGCTGGCGACAGGCGCCATCATGCCGGCGCCGGCGGCGGTCAGCCGGCCGCCATCGATGCCGTATTTCGAGACCAGCGCCGCCTTTACCGACCGCGCCCGCCGCGACGACAGATCGATATTGTAGTCGAAGGCGCCCTGGTTGTCGGTATGACCGACGACGATCACCGCCATGCCGGGCTCGTTGGTCAGAAGCGTCGAGATCTCCTTCAGCGTCGGTTCCGATTCCGGCTTGATGTCGGCCTTGTCGGTGCCGAAGAAGATGCCGCAGAGCGAGATGGAGCCGGTGGCCGACAGCGAATCCGCCATCTTGGCCGCTTCGACCACCACCATCTTCTTGTCGCGCGCCTTGGGCTCCAGCACCTGAACGACGGCGATGGTGCGGCCGTTGAGTTCCTTGCAGTAGAGGTCGTCGATCAGCGAATAGGCCTGAACCGTGACATAGGCGTCGCCGCCATCCTGCGGCACCTTGGCAGCGAAGAAGCGCTGGTCGTTGATACCGGTGGTTACCGCACAAGCGCCATTGGAAAGGCCGCGTCCTTGACGTCGCTTTCATGGAAGAAATACATCATCAGGCTCATGTCGCCGCCGCCACCGCTCGACGACCGGTCGGCGGCGCCGCCGCACTCTTCCTTCTTGCATTCGAACAGGACTTCGCCGCCGGCGGCCGCGATCACATCCTGGTAGTTGCGCAGCACTTCGAGCGGGGAGCGCTCGGCCGGCAGCACATAGGCGATGCGGGTCAGCGCGCCTTCGACCTCGGCCTTCTTGTCCGGCGCGAACACACGGTTGTTCATCGTGTCACGGGCATCCGGATCGGCGCTCGGCTTCAGCGGCGACAGCGGTACGGTGAAATCGGTATAGGCGAATTTTTCGTAGGAGACGATGAACGACCCCTCGTAGCGCTTGGCCAGATGATTGTCGGCACCGCCCTCGATGTCGGCGGTCGGCACCGTCGCATCGGCGCCCGCCAGTTGCACGGCCGCCAGGAGCAGCAGCCCCGCCCAGAAAAGCTTCAGAAATATCGCATTGATCGCACGCATGGTCGGCTCCCCCAAAGAGCAATTCCAGGAAAGTGTGAGCGGTTTTCCCACAGGAATTGCGTAGCTAGATTAGAATAGCCAACCCTGGCAGAACGTGGAATTTGCGTCGATGAAGCGCTTCACACCCGCCGTTCGAGCAGGATCGTCAGCCCGTCGTGATAGGTGGTTTCCAGGACCTTGGTGTAGCCGCACTTTGCCGCAACGTTCAACGAGCCGGTGTTTTCCGGATCGATGATGCAGACGGTTCTCGCGCCGGCAAAGGTTTCGTCGCCCCAGGCCAGGGCCCTTCTGACGACTTCGCTGGCAAGACCCTTGCCATGCGCTTGCGGCGCCAGCGCCCAGCCGGCTTCCGGAATGCCCTCGAGCGACGGCTCGATGTCGCGCTTCAGATCGTGGAATCCGGCTTCGCCGATGAAGCGACCGCTGGCCTTGTCCTCGACCGCCCAGAAGCCGTAGCCGAGCAGCGACCACAGGCCGGCATGCCGCAGGAACCGCATCCAGCTTTCCTCCCGCGTCCGCGGGTTGCCGCCGATGAAACGGGTGGTGACGGGGTCGGCCCACATGACGGCATAGTCGTCGAAATCTTCGATCCGGTGCGCCCGCATGATGGTCCGTTCCGTTTCGAGAACCGGGACGCCGGCTGTTTTTGGACTGCCCATGAAACTCTGCCTCCGTTGACGGTCAGCGCTTAGCAAACCAGCGCGCCCGGACAAGGGCCAAGCCGGATCATCATTCAGCCAGGGAAGCTTCCGAACGGCCTGGCGCGACCAGGCGGTCGAAGCGAACAGCGTCGGCTTACTTTCAGCCGTGCCAGACCATCTTCATGTAGAGCCCACCGCGCTGCAATTCGTCCAGCATCTGGTCGAGCCGCTTCTGCCTGGTGTCGCTGCGTTTGGCGCGGGCGATCCAGCCGAGATAATCGTTCTGCTGGTAGTCCGGCCGCGCCTCGTAGGCCGCTGTCAGTCCTTTTTCGGTCAGGGCGATGCGGATGTCGTCCGGCATTGGGTTCAGGGCGCGCTTCAGTCCGGTCATTTCAGAAAACCCCAGCTGTCAGGATGGGGACGCCGATGGTCCAACCCAGGTCCGCCTCTGGGAATTCTGCCGAACGATGCTACCTTTCGCAACCGGTCCGGCAAGGGCCGGTCTCGATACCGCCAATGGGAGGAGAACGCCATGGACACCACCGATCTCGTGCTTGCCATTTTCCATCATCTGCTGGTGTTCTCGCTGGCCGGCATCATTGGCGCCGAATTTGTCCTGATCCGCGGCGACCTCTCCGCCGCCACGCTGAAGCGGCTTGCCGGCATCGACCGCCACTACGGCATCCTCGCGATGTCGATCATCATCGTCGGCATCGGCCGCGTCGTCTACGGCCTGAAGGGCTGGGAGTTCTATGTCTACAACTGGGTGTTTTGGACCAAGATGGCGGCATTCGGCATCGTTGGCCTGCTGTCGATCGTGCCCACCATGCGCTTCCTGTCCTGGAACCGGCAGGCCGGCGCCAGTCCCGGCTTCCAGGTGCCGGCGGCGGAACTCGCGTCGGTGAAGACCTATGTGCGCGCCGAAGCCTTCATCTTCCTGCTGATCCCGATCTTCGCGGCGGCGATGGCGCGCGGCTACGGTTATTGAAGCAACGCCAACACCAAACCATCTCCGCCGGGCATACTCCGCACTGATCGCCATGGTTGCGCACGACTGTATTTTGCAGTTTGCGTCAGGCGACAATCTGTTAGCTTGCCTTTGTTGCACCCTCGCTGCCTGACCTGCACAGCGATCGGAGATTGATATCCTGGGAGGAGAATTACGATGAGGAAAATTGTAGCCGCCCTGGCCGCCGCCGCGGCCGTCACGCTTTATTCGTTCACCGCCAGCGCACAGACCTATCCCGAGCGCACCATCACCGTCGTCGTGCCGTTTGCGGCCGGCGGTCCGACCGACACGGTCACGCGGCTCGTCGCCGAAGCCATGTCGAAGGATCTCGGCCAGCAGATCATCGTCGAAAATGTCGGCGGCGCCGGCGGCACGCTGGGCGCCGGCCGCGTCGCCAACGCCGACCCGGATGGCTACACGCTGCTCCTCCATCACATCGGCATGGCGACCAGCGCGACCCTCTACAGGAAACTCGCCTACGACACGCTGAACGCCTTCGAGTATGTCGGCCTCGTCACCGAGGTGCCGATGGCGATCGTCGCCCGCAAGGACCTTGAGCCGGTCGACCTGAAAGGGCTGGTCGAATACGCCAAGACCAACAAGGACACCATCACCGTCGCCAACGCCGGCATCGGCGCTGCCTCGCATCTGTGCGGCATGCTGTTCATGAGCGCCATCGGCACGCCGCTGGTCACCGTGCCCTACAAGGGCACCGGCCCGGCCATGACCGACCTTCTCGGCGGCCAGGTCGACATCATGTGCGACCAGACCACCAACACCACCAAGCAGATCCAGGGCGGCACGATCAAGGCCTATGCCGTCACCACGCCGGAGCGCCTCGACGTGCTGAAGGACGTGCCGACGACCATCGAAGCCGGCCTGCCCGCGGTGCAGGTCGGCATCTGGCACGGCCTCTATGCGCCGAAGGGCACGCCGGCCGAGATCACCGGCCGACTGTCGAAATCGCTCCAGGTCGCGCTGAAGGACCCCAACGTCATCGCCCGCTTTGCCGAACTGGGCACCAAGCCGTCGTCCGAGGCCGACGCGACGCCGGCAGCGCTGAAGGCCAAGCTGGAAGGCGAGATCATGCGCTGGAAGCCGATCATCGAAGCCGCCGGCCAATACGCCGACTGAGGCTTGAACGGGGCGCTGCCGGCGCCCCGTTTTCGCTTCGACGTCCGTTTTCACATTTGCAACGGCAAGCCCGTTGCAAGGGTCAGGGGAGGACCGCCATGAAACCTTTCGCCATCGACAGGACAAACGGCCTGTGCGCCGCGCTGTTCATCTTTTTCGGCGCCTTTTTCGCGATACAATCGCTCGGCCTCGAAATCGGCACCGCCTTCCGCATGGGACCGGGCTATTTCCCGCTGGTGCTTGCGATCGTGCTGATCGTGCTCGGCGCCATCATCCTCGTCCAGGCGGTGCGCGTCCAGGGCGAGCCGATCGACCCCATTGCGTGGCGCGGCATGCTGTTCATCCTGCCGGCGCCGATCTTTTTCGGCATGACCGTGCGCGGCCTCGGCTTCGTCCCGTCGATCTTCCTGACGGCGCTGATCGCCTCTTTTGCCAGCGCCCGCATGAAGCCGCTGACGGCACTTCTGCTGTCGGCCGGCCTGACGCTGTTTTCGGTGCTGGTCTTCAGCTACGCGCTCGGGCTGCCATTCCAGCGCTTCGGCCCCTGGTTGCCCCAATGGCTGGCATTGTGAGGCGCTGAGATGGACCTCCTCAGGAACCTCGAACTCGGCTTTTCGACGGCCACCACGCCGGCCAATCTGGGTTTTTGCCTCATCGGCGTTCTGCTCGGCACGCTGATCGGCGTCCTGCCCGGCATCGGCGCCACCGCAACCATCGCCATGCTGCTGCCGATCACCTTCCAAATCGGCGACCCGGTCTCGTCCCTCATCATGCTGGCCGGCATCTACTACGGCGCCCAGTATGGCGGTTCGACCACCGCCATTCTCATCAACATGCCCGGCGAATCCTCCTCGGCCGTGACCGCCATCGACGGCTACCAGATGGCCAGGAACGGTCGCGCCGGGGCGGCTCTGGCGATCGCCGCGATCGGCTCGTTCTTCGCCGGCACGGTGTCGACCTTCCTGGTCGCCGTCTTTGCCCCGCCGCTGACGGCAATAGCCCTGCAATTCGGCGCGGCCGAATATTTTTCGCTGATGATCGTCGGCCTCGTCTCGTCCATCGCTCTCGCCCATGGCTCGATCGTCAAGGCGCTGGCGATGGTCGTGCTCGGCCTGCTGCTCGGCATTGTCGGCACCGACATCTACACCGGCACGCCGCGCTTCACGCTCGGCATCCGCGAATATGCCGACGGGCTGAACTTCGTGGCGGTGGCGGTCGGCGTCTTCGGCGTCGCCGAGATCCTGCGCAATCTCGAAAACGAGCACGAGCGCTCGGTGATGATCAAAAAAGTCTCCGGCCTGATGCCGACCCGCGACGACTTCAAGGCGATGGCAGCACCCATCGTGCGCGGCACGATCATCGGTTCGGCGCTCGGCATCCTGCCCGGCGGCGGCGCGGTGCTTGCCGCCTTTGCCTCCTACACGGTCGAAAAGCGCGTGTCGAAACACCCGGAGGAGTTTGGCAAGGGCGCTATTGCCGGCGTCGCCGGACCGGAATCGGCCAACAATGCCGGCGCCCAGACCTCCTTCATTCCGATGCTGACGCTGGGCATTCCGGCCAATCCGGTCATGGCGCTGATGATCGGCGCCATGATCATCCAGGGCATCGTGCCCGGCCCCAATGTCGCGATCGAGCAGCCGGCGCTGTTCTGGGGCATCATCGCCTCGATGTGGATCGGCAATCTGATGCTGATCGTGCTGAACCTGCCGCTGATCGGGCTGTGGGTGAAGCTGCTGACGATCCCCTATTATGTGCTCTTCCCGATCATCATGGCGTTCTGCTCGATCGGCGTTTACAGCGTCAACACCAACGCCTTCGATCTCTACGCGGTCGCATTCTTCGGCCTGCTCGGCTACATCCTGACCAAGCTGCGCTGCGAACCCGCACCCCTGCTGCTCGGCTTCGTGCTCGGCCCGCTGCTCGAGGAAAACCTGCGCCGCGCCATGATCCTGTCGCGCGGCGACCCCTCGACCTTCGTGACGCGGCCGATCAGCGCCGGCCTGCTGCTCGTCGCACTGGCCGTGCTCGTCGTCGTCTTCCTGCCGTCGGTCAAGAAGAAGCGCAAAGAGGTGTTCGTGGAGGAAAGCTAGTTGTCGGGACGCCGGGCGCCGCGATTTCCACGAGCGGCGCCGGCACGTCTGTCGTCTTCACCTCGGCCTTGCAGAGATCGGCGATGACGCAGGCCGGGCAATCGGGCTTGCGCGCCTTGCAGACATAGCGGCCATGCAGGATCAGCCAGTGATGCGCATGGCGCATATACTCGTCCGGGATGATCCCCAGCAGCCCTTGCTCGACCTGTTCGGGCGTCTTGCCTGGCGCCAGACCGAGGCGGTTGCCGATGCGGAAAATATGGGTGTCGACCGCCATCGTGTGCTGGCCGAATGCCATGTTGAGCACGACATTGGCGGTCTTGCGCCCGACCCCCGGCAGCTTGACCAACTCATCGCGCTCGCTGGGCACCTCGCCGCCGTAATCGCGTATCAGCGCCTCCGAGAGCGCCACGACATTCTTGGCCTTGTTGCGCCAGAGTCCGATGGTGCGGATGTACTCGCCGACCCTGGCTCCGCCCAGCGCCAGCATCTTTTCAGGTGTGTCGGCGACCTTGAACAACGCCCGCGTCGCCTTGTTGACGCCGGCATCGGTCGCCTGCGCCGACAGCACCACGGCCACCAGCAGCGTGAAGGCGTTGACGTGCTCGAGCTCGCCCTTCGGCTCGGGCCGCTGCACCGAAAACCGCCGGAAGATCTCATGCACCTCGGCGGCGCTATAGAGCGAACGGAGCCGCGCCGGCCGCGGTCGCGGCTTGGCATTCGAGCCGTCGCGCCGCCCGGGCGGCAGTTCACTTTTGGATAGGGAAAGATTTTTGGACTTGGGGCTGGCCATTTCCCTCCTATAATATCCTGGGATGAGCGACACAAACGCCTCGTTTCAGGCCGACGAGCCATTCTTCCAGGCGCTGCTGACACCGCACCGCTCGCTGGGCCGCACCGGCTTTGCCGTGCTGATGGGCGCGCTGCTGTTCGGCTGGGTGGTGACCGGGGCGTTTTTCCTGTCGCGCGGCGCTTGGCCGGTGTTCGGCTTCTTCGGCCTCGACGTCATCGCCGTCTACATCGCCTTCCGCGCCAACTATCGTGCCGCCCGTGCCCGCGAGGAAGTGTCGGTGTCGCGCACCAGCCTCGACATCCGCAAGACGGCGCCCTCGGGAAAGTCGGAAGCGCATCGCTTCAACCCGTTCTGGGCGCGCTTTTCCGTCGCTCGCCATGCCGAGATCGGCATCACCAGGATGACGGTGGAAGCACAAGGACAGAATGTGCCGATCGGGTCATTCCTGGACCCTGACTCCCGCGAGAGTTTTGCCACTGCATTTTCACGTGCTCTGACAAAAGCCAGGACGCGTTAGAGCCGGCGCGTCAGAACCGGTAGCGTAAAATCCTGCCGACCTTGCGCAATGCGGGAATGTGTCTCCAGAGCCCGATGAACAGTTTTGCGGACCAGCTCATATGCGCTGTGCGTTCCGCGCTGTAGGCCGAGATATCGTCGACAAAGCGCAGCTTCGGAACGGCACGCTCCAGTACCTGCGGGTCGTCGATCGCCCAGTGAACCTCGGCGCCCGTCGCCCTGATGGTCGGAGTGAGGCGCAGCATCTTCAGGCCGAAGTGGCTGTAGGCGTCGAACATCAGCTCGCCGCCGGCAAGATGCGCGACAAGGCGTGACAGCAGCCGTGGCCCCTCCTCTACCGGGAGATAAGGCGTCAACCCCTCCATCACCACGACGGCCGGACGATTGCTCGGCACTTCTGCCAGCCAGTCTGGGTCGGTTACCGAAGAGCCGACGAGGTGGTAGTGGTCCCGGGACGGGTAAAGCTTGCGCCGGAGCGCGATGACATCCGGAAAATCGACATCGAACCACTCCACGCCTTCGGGTGGATCGACACGGAAAATGCGCGTATCGAGCCCGCAGCCGAGATGCAGCACGATGGCGCCGGGATTTCTGGCGATGAAGTCCTGAACGCGGACATCATACGTCTTGGCCCGGATCGCCAGGCCGATGCCGAGATTGGTGTCGACCTTGAGGCGCGAGAAATCATAGTCGATCTTGCGCACGGCCTCGTCGGCGAAGCGATCCCCGAGCAGCGAATGCGGCAGCCGGCTTTCCAGTGCCTTGCCATAAAGCGTCATCAGCAAGGTCTCCCTTGCTCCGCTCAGATTCACCCTTTCGCCGGCCATTGGCATCTCCCGGGGCGCAATCCAGTATTTATCTGGGAACAGGCGGCAACAAGGCAAGTTTCGGGTGGTTGCAAGGGGCGGAAAGACCGATATTCGCGGTCAAGGAGATATTGCCATGAACGCCCAGATGACCACGAATACGCAGATGAAACCGACAGCGATCCTGCAGCACGACATCACCCCCAAGGGCAGCGACTACGAGGTCGTGCGCCGCGCCATCGAGAAGATCAGCCTCGACTATCGCGACCAGCCCTCGCTGGAAGCCTTGGCCGCTGATGTCGGCGAGACACCCACGGGCCTGCAAAAGCTGTTCACCCGCTGGGCCGGCCTATCGCCAAAAGCCTTCCTGCAGGCGGTCACCCTCGACCATGCCCGCAAACTGCTCGATTCCGGCATGCCGCTCCTCGAAACATCGTTCGAACTCGGCATGTCCGGCCCCGGCCGGCTGCACGATTTGTTCGTCACCCATGAAGCGATGTCGCCGGGCGACTACAAGACGCGCGGCGCTGGCCTGACCATCCGCTACGGCTACCACATCTCGCCCTTCGGCATCGCCCTGATCATGGTCACCGACCGTGGCCTTGCGGGGCTCGCCTTCAACGATCCGGGCGGCGAGCGGGCGGCTATCGCCGACATGTCGGGCCGCTGGCCGAACGCCACCTATGTCGAGGACATGAGCGCCACCCAGCCCTATGCGGCGCGCATCTTCGATCCGACATTGTGGCGCGCCGACCAGCCGCTGCGCGTGGTGATGATCGGCTCCGACTTCCAGCTGCGCGTCTGGGACGCGCTGCTCAGGATCCCGATGGGCAAGGCCTGCACTTATTCCTCGATCGCCTCCAGGATCGGCGCGCCAAACGCCAGCCGGGCGGTGGGGGCGGCGGTCGGCGCCAACCCATTGTCCTTCGTCGTCCCTTGCCATCGGGCGCTGGGCAAGTCCGGCGCACTCACCGGCTACCACTGGGGCCTGACCCGCAAACGCGCCATCCTCGGTTGGGAAGCGGGCCAGACCGCGTCCTGAAGCTGCCCGCATCAAACAACACCGGCGAAATCCCTTCGCCGGTGTTGTTCTTTTTGCGAGCTCCCGGCGCAAAACATCCGCACGCTCTGGCAAGCCGCCGGCTTACAGGTTAGCTTCCCGCGCATTCCGCAGGAGGCTTTCTTGATCATCGTTGTCGGCTCGATCAACCTCGACCTTATCGCCAATGTCGACCGCCTGCCTTCGCCGGGCGAGACGGTCCGCGGCTCCGGCTTCGCCACCGCGCCCGGCGGCAAGGGCGCCAACCAGGCGCTGGCTGCGGCGCGCGCCGGCGCCAAGGTGCGCATGGTCGGCGCCGTCGGCAAGGACAATTTCGCAACCGAAGCCCTCGCTTTGCTCGTTGCCGGCAAGGTCGATCTCTCCGGCGTCGGCCAGAGCTTCGCCTCCACCGGCACGGCGCTGATCCTCGTCGGCGCCGATGGCGAGAATGTCATCGCCGTCGTGCCGGGCGCCAATGATTCGGTGCTGCCCGGCGATCTCGCCAAGGCTTTCCTTGCGAAGGGCGACGTCGTCCTGCTGCAGCACGAGATCCCGCTGCAGACCGTCGATGCAGCGCTTGACGCCGCACGCGCCGCCGGCGCCGTCACCGTGCTCAACACCGCGCCGTTCCGTAGCGAGGCGGCAGCGTTGCTCGGCAAGGCCGACTACGCCGTCGCCAACGAAACCGAATTCGACCTTTACGGCGAGGCGCTGTCGCTGAAAGGCCGCGACCGCCCGGCACGCATGCGTGACTTCGCCGGCAAGACCGGCCACACCATCGTCGTCACGCTCGGCGGCGACGGCGTGCTGGCGGCGACCCCGGAGGATTTCCTGACCGTGCCGGCGCTGAAGATCACGCCGGTCGACACCGTCGGGGCCGGCGATACTTTTTGCGGTTATCTCGCCGCCGGGCTGGCGTCCAACCTGCCGCTGGAGCAGGCTCTCACCCGCGCCGCAGCCGCCGGCTCGCTCGCCTGCCTGAAGCCCGGCGCCCAGCCGGCCATCCCGCTGGCGGCGGATGTCGACACCGCCCTGCGCAACAACGCCGGATGACAGCCCTGCGCCCCGCAACGAAGCACGCCATGCCCCCCGCCGGCGACATCTGCCGGATGTCCGCTGTCGACCTGGCCGAGGCGATCCGGCTGCGCCGCCTGTCCGTGCGCGAGTTGGTAGCCGCATTCCTCGACCGCATCGACGCGGTAAACCCGCTGGTCAATGCCATCGTCTCGTTGCGCGAGCGCTCCGACATCCTGCGCGAGGCCGACGCGGCGGACGCGCATCTAGCGCAAGGCGGGCCGGCCGGCTCGCTGTTTGGCCTGCCGATGGCGATAAAAGACCTCGCCATGACGCGCGGCTTGACGACCAGTTTCGGCTCGCCGATCTTCGCCGATTTCGTGCCGCAGGAGGATGATTTCTTCGTCGAGCGCATCCGCAAGGCCGGCGCCATCATCATCGGCAAGACCAATGTTCCCGAATTCGGGCTGGGATCCAACACCTATAACAACGTGTTCGGCCCGACGCTGAACGCCTTCGATCCGGCGCTCACCGCAGGCGGGTCGAGCGGCGGCGCTGCGGTCGCCCTTGCACTCGACATGGTTCCGGTCGCCGACGGCAGCGATTTCGGCGGCTCGCTGCGCAATCCGGCGGCGTGGAACAATGTCTATGGCTTCCGCCCGTCGCAGGGCCTTGTCCCCGGAGGGCCGGACCTGGAAGTCTTTCATGCTCAGATGGGCATAGACGGGCCGATGGGCCGCAGCATCAGCGACATGGCGCTGCTACTCGATGTGCAGGCGGGCTACCACCCGCACGCGCCGCTGTCTTGGGAGAAACCCGGCTCATTCCTCGAAGGGCTGGCAACGCCGGCAAGCGGCGGCCGCATCGGCTGGCTCGGTGATCTCGGCGGTCACCTGCCGGTAGAGCCTGGCATCCTCGATCTGTGCGAGGCCGCACTCGGCCGCTTCGCGGAGGCATCCTTCCTGACCGAGCCCTTGCTGCCGGATTTCGATTTCGAGGCACTGTGGCAAGCCTTCGTGACGCTGCGGCAGGCGAGCAGCGGCTCGGCGCTGAAAGTCCATTATGACGACCCGCACAAGCGCGCGCTGCTGAAGCCGGAAGCCGTCTGGGAGGTGGAGAACGCCATGCGGCTGACGGCGCCGCAGATCCGCGCGGCCTCGGTCATCCGCACCTCCTGGCACCGGACGCTGCTGTCGCTGTTCGAGCACTTCGATCTCATCGCGCTGCCGACGGCGCAGGTGTTTCCTTTCGAAGTCGGCACGCATTGGCCAAGTGAGGTCGCCGGACGGACCATGGACAGCTACCATCGCTGGATGCAGGTTTCGGCCTTCGCCACGCTCGGCGGCTGTCCGGCGCTCAACGTGCCGGTCGGCTTCGACGACAAAGGCCGCCCCTTGGGCATGCAGCTGATCGGCCGGCCGCGCGGCGACCTCGCCGTGCTAAGGGCCGGAGCGGCCTATGAGGCGACCTTGCCTTGGCAGGCTGGGGCGTCCTGACGCGAGGGGCGGCACGGTATGCGACCGGCTTGCACCAGCCCCGCCGCCATGCATTGATTGCAGCCAGCCGCCTAAGCGCATCCTCGAGGAAATCCCCATGTCGCTGGAACTCTACGCTGCCTATGTCCTTGCCTGCATCGTCATCATCCTGGTGCCCGGTCCGACTGTCACGCTGATCATCGCCAACAGCATCCGCCATGGCTACCGCGCCGGCCTTGCCAATGTCGCCGGCACGCAGGCCGGGCTTGCCATCATGATCGCCATTGTCGGCATCGGCCTCAACACGCTGATATCGGGCATGGGCCACTGGTTCGAATGGGTACGCCTGGTCGGCGCCGCCTATCTGATCTGGATGGGGGTGCAGATGTTCCGTTCCAAGGGCGCGCTGAATGCCGACGGCACCGCGAGAAAGCCGCGCGGCGGCTTCTTCCTGCAGGGCCTGCTCGTGGCGCTGAGCAACCCCAAGACGCTGGTGTTCTTCGGCGCCTTCTTCCCGCAATTTATCGCCCCGCAGGGCAATTACACGCTACAGATCGTCGTCATGGGCCTCACCGCGATGATCTTTGCCGCCGCCTCGGATTCCACCTATGCGCTCGCCGCCAGCCGCGCCGGCCGCCTGCTCTCGGCCAGCCGCATCAAGCTGATGTCCAGGATCAGCGGCAGCTTTCTGGTCGGCGGCGGCCTGTGGCTGGCTTTTTCGAAGGCGAAGTAACAACCGCGAACGGGTATCCCCGATGCAGTATGAGCCGGAATAGAAAGGCTGATTGAAAGTCTGCCTTTACGCCACCACATGAATCGGCGTGGGGGATTCACGTCGATGTCATGGACTTACGCTGGCATAAAAAGGGACGCGCCCGGCGTGGTTCTGGTCGTCGTCCTGTTTGCGGTGATGGTTCCTTCGGCTCTCTACAAATGGACGAATGATGCGAGCCCCATCCGGTCGGTCGAGCCAATCGACGCAACGGTCAAAAGTACCCATTCGGACAACGGCCGCACGCTTTATCTGGTTGCACTCGAAACCGGTTCGTCCATTCTTGTCGAAGACGACCTCCCGCATCTGATCGGCGCGCCGGCAAGATTGGAGCGCGTCACGCGCGAGAATGGAATGGTCTTCTATCGATTTGCAAAGTGAACGGCGGCGGCGCCTTCCTTCTCCCCTGTGGGAGAAGGTGGATCGGCGCGATAGCGCCGAGACGGATGAGGGGTGTTCCAGCGGAGTGAGACGTGGGCGTTCCCTGGAACACCCCACATCCGTCGCCTTCGGCGACACCGCCCGGGGGCGAGCCACTTGTCTCGCCCCGTCCCTTCGGAACCCACAATGGGGAGAAAGGAAAGACAGAGCTAAAGCCGAGCCAACCGCTCCACCAGCAGCGCGAAAAAGGCGTCATGGTCGATGTCGCGCATCACCATGGCGTTCTTCGGCCGCTTGGTCACGCCCCACCAGTCGATCACGGTCATGCCCATGGTGAGTTCGGAGGTGGTTTCGACGGTGACGTTGCAGTTGCGGCCCTTGAACAGCTCCGGCTTCAACAGATAGGCGATGACGCAGGGGTCGTGCAGCGGGCCGCCATCGGTGCCGTATTTCTCCTCGTCGAAGCGCTCGAAGAACTCCAGCATCTCGGCCGTCGCGGTGCCGACCCTGGTGCCGAGCTGGCGGATGGCCTGCGTGCGCTTGGCCGTGGTCAGCGCCTTGTGGGTGACGTCGAGCGGCATCATGACGATCGGAATGCCGGATTTGAACACCAGGTCGGCGGCTTGCGGATCGACATAGATGTTGAATTCTGCGGTCGGCGTGACATTGCCGCCTTCGAAGAAACCGCCGCCCATCAGTACGATTTCCTTGATGCGCGGCGCGATCTTCGGCTCACGGATCAGCGCCAGCGCGACATTGGTGAGCGGGCCGAGCGCGCACAGGGTGATCGTACCGGCCTCTTCCTTCATCAGGGTCTCGACGATGAAGTCGACCGCATACTGGCCCTGCAGCTTCATCTTCGGATCTGGCAGTTGCGGGCCGTTGAGGCCGGTCTTGCCATGCACTTCCTCGGCGGTGACCAGTTCGCGCGCCAACGGGCGGATGGCGCCTGCATAGACCTTGATATCGGGCCGTCCCGCCAGTTCGCAGATTTTCCTGGCGTTCTTTTCGGTCAATTTCAGCGGCACGTTGCCGGCAACAGCAGAGATGCCGACGATCTCCAGCTCGGCGCTGCCGAGCGCCAGCAATATGGCGACGGCATCGTCCTGGCCGGGATCCGTGTCGATGATGATCTTGCGGGTCTGGGGCATTTCATTTCCTTATGCGGGGGAGTCTTTTTGGCGGGGGTGTTCAGCGGCTTGAACTTGGCCGCGGCGCGGACCATATCAAGACCATCGGGAAAAATGCCATCCGGGTTTTTCCAGTTTATGTCGCTCCAAAGAGGACAGTGTAACATGAGCCGAATGACGCCCTTCTCCAGCCCGCTTCTCCTTGGTTTCGATGCCATGGAAAAGACCCTGGAACGACTGGCGAAATCCGGTGACAGCTATCCTCCCTACAACATCGAGCGCCTCAGCGGTGCCGACGGCAAGGCCGAAAGGCTGCGCATTACGCTGGCTGTCGCGGGTTTCGCCGAAAGCGATCTCGATGTCACCACGGAGGAAAACCAGCTGGTCGTGCGCGGCCGTCAAACCGACGACACCGAGCGCGAATTCCTCCACCGCGGCATCGCCGCGCGCCAGTTCCAGCGCTGTTTCGTGCTGGCCGACGGCATGCGGGTGATCGCAGCGGAACTGAAGAACGGCCTTTTGTCGATCGATCTCGATCGGCCGGATACCGAACGGCTGGTACGGAAAATAAATATATCGGTGAAAGACTGATCTTTACCGATGGCTCTCATGCGGGATGGCCTTGAGCGGCGTCCTCGCGCCAAGGAGGCTTGAAATGACCAGAACTGACGAAACCATCATCATGACCAGCGGCGAATTCGCCCATCTCGGCGAAGGCTCGGTCGCTTATCTGCGCAAGGTCTCGAGCGACGAATTGCTCGGCCGCTTCCCCAATCTGGGCGAAATCGCGCCCGGCATGGTGCTGTGGGCGCTGTTTGCCGCCAACGGCCAGCCGATCCTGCTTTCGGATGCGAAAGACAGGGCTTTGGCCGGCGCCATGGAAAACGACCTGACCACTGTCGCCATTCACTAAGGCGACTGCTGACGGTTGAAATGGAGAGGGCCGCCTTCGGCGGCCCCTGGAAGACTTAAATCCGAAGAACTTCAGGCGGCGTGCGACGCCTGCGTGTCCGAAAGCAGCGCGTGGATGGCGACCGCGTCGCGCGTGCCTCTGATCTTGGCCACCGTGTCGGCGTCGCGCAAAACCCTGGCGATGCGCGACAGTGCCTTGAGGTGATCGGCGCCGGCGCCTTCCGGGGCCAGCAGCAAAAACACCAGATCGACCGGCTGGTCATCCAGCGCCTCGAAATCGACCGGCGTCTCCAGCCGGGCAAAGACGCCGGCGATGCGCTTCACCCCGGCGAGCTTGCCGTGCGGAATGGCGATGCCGTTGCCGACGCCGGTGGAGCCCAGCCGTTCGCGCTGCAGGATGGTGTCGAACACTTCGCGCTCCGGAATGCCGGAAATCGCCGCCGCTCTCTCGGACAGCAACTGCAGAAGCTGCTTTTTGGAGTTCGCCTTCAACGCCGGCAAGATCGCCGGAACGTTGAGAAGATCGCTCAGATCCATATTTGAAATCCCTTATTCGCCTGCCGTCGCCAGTCCTCGCCCCTCGCGCGGCTGGCTATTATCTCCGCGAGACCATTGTCGTCACCTGTGCGACCATTGTCGTTGTCGTCACGCCTGTGCGACTTTGGTCGTCGACGGGTCGATCCAGCCGATATTTCCGTCGGGCCGCCGATAGACGATGTTGAGGTGGTCGTTTCCGGCGTTGCGGAAGACGAAAACCGGGCTGTCCTTGGTGTCGAGTTCGATAACCGCCGACGCCACCGACATGGTCTGCAGCGTCATGGTTGATTCGGCGACGATGGCCGGGGCGTAGTCCTCCGGAATGTCCTCATCGTCATCGGTCAGCGGCGCCATCACCGTATAGGCGATGTCGGTGATTTCGCCATTTCCATTGCCTGAATTGTGCGATTTCAGACGGCGTTTGTAGCGCCGCAGCCTGGTTTCGAGGCGGTCCGCGGCCGCCTCGAAGGCAAGTGTCGGATCCTGGGAATCGCCGGTTGCCTGCAGCGAAGCGCCGGAATCCAGCCTGATCATGCAATCGGCCGAGTAACGCGACCCCGATTTGATGACCGTGACGTGCCCTGAAAAACCGCGATCGAAATATTTTCCAATCGCCTCGCCGACACGATCGGTAATGCGCGTACGCAACGCATCGCCGATATCCATGTGTTTACCCGATATGCGCAATTTCATCTGAAAACTGACCTTCCTTGCTCAGGCTTCAAACTGGCCAGAGTTTATACTCGTGATCCGTGCGCACAAGCTTTGCGGCGTCAACTCGCGCCGATTTTAGATCCGAACTTTCCGGTTGATCACAATCCGCCTTCTTGGCCGTCCCGTGGCCTTCATCGTGACGGACCATCCGCATGCGGGCCGCGAGCCCGTCTCATGCGGGCGGGCTTCTAGACACTTCATTGCAGCTTGTCAATTAATGCATGTCGCCCAGAAGTGCGCTGCGGTTCTGGGACAACGACATGCATCAAAACAAAGACTTAAAGCGCGTCGTATGAATCCGTTTCAGCGCGATGCGCTTTAAGCTCGGAAAGTTGTGGAATCCAGCCATAGCAAAAGCCTTGCCGGGCAAGCAGACCTAGCGCCCCGCGCTCGCCAGAGCGCGCTTTTCACGCCGCCGCTGCACCGACGAGGGAATATTCATACCCTCCCGGTACTTGGCCACCGTGCGCCGGGCAATATCGACGCCGCTTTCCTTCAACATATCGACGATTGCGTCATCGGACAGCACATCGGCGGGCTTTTCCTCGTCGATCAGCTGCTTGATGCGGTCGCGCACCGCTTCCGAGGAATGCGCATCACCGCCGCCCGACGCCGCGATCGAAGCCGTGAAGAAATAACGCAGCTCGAACACGCCACGCGGCGTCAGCATGTATTTGTTGGCCGTCACCCGGCTGACGGTCGATTCATGCATGCCGATGGCATCGGCCACCGTGCGCAGGTTGAGCGGCCTGAGCTGACGCACGCCATGGACGAGAAAAGCGTCCTGCTGGCGCACGATTTCCGACGCCACTTTCAGGATCGTCTTTGCCCGCTGGTCGAGACTGCGCGTCAGCCAGTTGGCATTCTGCAGGCATTCGGCCAGGAAATCCTTCTCCGCCTGATTCTTCGCATGCGGCGAGACCTGGGCGAAATAGATGTGATCGACAAGCACGCGCGGCAGCGTCTCGGCATTGAGCTCGACCGTCCAGCTGCCGTCATTGGCGGCGCGGACTTCGACATCGGCGACGATGGCGTCGCTGGCGCCGCCCGAAAACGCCATGCCCGGGCGCGGGTCGAGCGCGCGGATTTCGGCCAGCATGTCGAGGAGATCCTCCTCGTCGACCCCGCAAAGCCGCTTCAGCGTCTGGAAATCGCGCCGCGCCAGGAGTTCTAGGTTGCCGATCAGCGTCTTCATCGCCGGATCGAGACGATCGCGCATGGCAAGCTGCAGCGACAGGCATTCGGCAAGGTCGCGCGCAAACAGGCCGACCGGCTCGAATGTGTGGCAGGCTGCCAGCACATTGGCCACCATCGCCTGATCGGCGCCGAGCCGTTTGGCGATCTCGGCGGGATCGGCGCGCAGATAGCCGGCCTCGTCCAGGCCGTCGGCCAGTTCGGCTGCGATCAGCCTTGCGGCCGGATCGGCAAAGGCAAGCGCGATCTGCTCGCCAACATGCTGGCGCAGCGTGATCGCTGCGGCGGCCATGTCGCCGACGTCGAAGCCTTCGGAAGAACCGGACGAACTATTGCCGGTGGCCGACTTCCACTGCGCCGTCAGGTCCGGGCCGAGCCGCTCGCTGGTGCCGGGATCGTCGGGGAACAGATTTTCCAGCGAGCTGTCGAGCTTGTCGGAGATCGCTTCGGCGCTCCACGCCGTCTCGTTTTCGAACCAGTCGCCATCGGCGGCAGGCTCAGGAGCGGCATCGCCCTTCTGCACCTGGTCGCTTGCGGCGTCATCCTGGGGCTCGGCGCGCTCCAGCAGCGGATTGCGCTCGATCTCGTCGTCGATGAAGTGGTCGAGCTCGACATGGGTGAGCTGCAACAGCCTGATCGACTGCATCAGCTGCGGCGTCATCACCAGCGACTGGGATTGTCGTAGCTGTAGTTTCGCCGCCAACGCCATGGTTCGGTTTCAAACGCCCTTCTGCACCCGGAAGCCTACACATCAGAAGCTGCCGGAAAATGAATATTTCCGACCTTCCATAGAAACTGGCCCGGCTTTTGCTTGTCAAGGCGAACGATGGCAAAAGGCCCCTACCGAAGCATTATCTCACGCAAAATCGGAGAAAAAAGCCCGGCGGGGCGGCAAAAATCACGTCAGGAAACAAATTTCACGCTCAGAGCGTGAAACCTTCGCCGAGGTAGAGCCGGCGCACATCGGGGTTCGCCACCACCTCGTCGGCACGGCCATGAGTCAGCACCTGGCCGGCATGGATGATGTAGGCGCGGTCGATGAGGCCGAGCGTTTCGCGCACATTGTGGTCGGTAATCAGCACGCCGATGCCGCGCGCCGTTAGATGACGAACCAGCTGCTGGATGTCGGCGACGGCAATCGGGTCGATGCCGGCGAACGGCTCGTCGAGCAGCATGTAGGCCGGGCGCGTCGCCAAAGCTCGGGCGATCTCAAGACGCCGCCGCTCGCCACCCGACAGCGACATGGACGGCGACTTCCGCAGATGGCTGATGTGAAATTCCTCGAGCAGTTCGTCGAGATTGCGCTCGCGCACCTTGCGGTCCTTCTCAACCACTTCGAGCACGGCGCGGATGTTCTGCTCGACATTCAGGCCGCGGAAGATCGAGGCTTCCTGCGGCAAATAGCCGATGCCGAGGCGGGCGCGGCGGTACATCGGCATCGAGGTGACGTCGAAACCGTCGATCTCGATCGTGCCCTCATCGACCGGCACCAAGCCGGTGACCATGTAGAAACAGGTGGTCTTGCCGGCGCCGTTCGGCCCGAGCAGCCCGACAGCCTCGCCGGCGCGCACGCCGATGGTGACACCGCTGACCACCTTGCGGCCCTTGTAGCTCTTGGTCAGACCCTTGGCGATCAGGGTGCCCTTGAACTTCGAGGAATCAACGGTGACTGTGGCCGGTGCTGCAAGTTTACTGGCCGCCCGTCCCGGAAGGCGAGTCAGCAGCGAAGACACGCCAGTCATTCGGGCTTCGGGGCCTCGGATTTCGGTGGCGGCGTCATCGACATGATGACGCGCCCGCCGCAGCCATCGACCTGAGCAAGGCCGCTTTTCATCTGCACGGTGAGCTTGCAGCCCTTGAGGACGTTGGGTCCTTGGGACAAGACGACCTCCTTGCCCGACAGAACTAGCACCTGCGTCTTCATGTCGAACGTGGCGTTGTCGCCGGTGGCGATCTGGTCATTCGACTTGATGTAGACTTTGTTCTTGACCACCAGATGGTCGATATTGGCCGAACCGGTCATCGCCGAAGCGCCGGCGGCAGCACCTTTGGCGGCGTTGGGGTCCTTGACGTAGTAGACCTCCATGCTGCCGGCCTTGAGCAGCGTTGGCCCTTGCGTGACGGTGACGTTGCCGCTGAACAGCGCCATGCTGTCGGCCTGGCGGACCTCAAGTTTGTCGCTCTCGATCTGGATCGGCTGGTCGCCCGACAGTTTGAGCCCGGACTGGCTGCTGGCGCTGGACTGAGCCCAGGACGGCGCCATACCCAGCAACAGCAAGGCCGAAGCTGCGGCGACAAGCCGTGCCGAATTACTGGGACGCATTCGTTTCTCCGCTCTTTGCCTCTGCCGCCTTCATAGTGGCCGGATCGATGTGAACGCTTACCTTGTTCTCGAAAACGATGACCTTGCCATTGTCTTCGACCGACATTGAACCTGCGGTGATCCGCGAGCCGTTACGGCTGACATCGACCGCATCACCTGTCTTCATAGAGCCTTTGCCCATATCGAGGAAGACCGATTTGAAGATGGCAGCGACGCCGTCGGTGGTGGTGACGGTAACGTCGCTGGTCATGTCCATCGTGTTGGCGTTTCTGTTGTAGATCCCGCGCTTGGCGTCGACGGTCGCCACATTGTCGGCCGTCAGCGGCAATTTGGCATGGATGCCTTCGAGTTCGATGATGTCCTGCTTGCCGACATCCTGGATGGCGCGCAAGGCCGTCAGCGAATAGGGCAGCTTGTCCTTGGTGAAGCCGTTGAGCTTCGGATTGGCCATCACCAGCTTGCCATCCGCGAAAGCGGTGCCGTCTGCCTGTATCGAAATGTTGATCGGCGCCGCCAGATAGGAATAGACCGGAAACGCAACCGCGATCCCGGCGGCAAGCACCGGCACGGCAAACTTAAGCACGCGCACGCGGCGCGAGTGGCGCTGGGCGCGGTCGAAGGCGTCGCCGCGCGTGCCCGCTGGCGCCGTGGGCGCCAAGGCCGCATCGGCATTGGTCGGTTCGTTCGATCGCGCAAGCATGACTGACTTCTAATAAACCCTTGTCCGCCAAAACACCTGCTATAGGTGGGTTGCCGGCCCCCGCAAGCAAGCACAAGCGGAGGAAAACCGCAAAAATGTGACGGCCGCTGTTTTACAGACGGAACTCAGGCGACACAATTTCGTCACTTCATAGCAGAAACGAACGCGCCGCGTCATTTTTTCCTGAAATGCCTCCGTCGTGAAGGTCGCTTCGTCGCAGGCCCTTGAGGAAGAGGTAGCCGGGCGCGGACGCTTGCTTTAAAAGCATCGCTTCCCACCGACTGTGAGGCAGACCATGGCACTGAGAGCCGACGACCTGATCGACCGCCGCCGCTTGCGGCGCAAGCTGACCTTCTGGCGCGGCGCCGCCATTGCCGTCGTGGCCCTTGGGGTGATTGCGCTTGCAAGCTGGTTCTATGGCGGCGACCTCGGCGGTTCTTCCGTCGACCACATCGCCAAGGTCAGGATCGAAGGCACAATCACCGAAGACGAGGAACTGATCAAGCGGCTGGAAACCATCCGCACGTCCTCGCAGGTCAAGGGCGTCATCCTGGCGATCGATTCGCCCGGCGGCACCACGGTCGGCGGCGAATCGATCTACGAGGAGGTGCGCAAGCTTGCCGCCGACAAGCCGGTGGTGGCCGAGGTCGGCACGCTGGCCGCATCGGCCGGCTACATGATCGCCAGTGCCAGCGACCATATCGTTGCCCGCAAGACGTCGATCGTCGGCTCGATCGGTGTGCTCATCCAGTATCCCGATGTCAGCGGTCTGATGGACAAGGTCGGCATCAAGCTCGAGGAAGTGAAATCCTCGCCGCTGAAGGCATCGCCCTCGCCCTTCAAGCCGACCAATGAAGACGAGCGAGCCATGGTCCGCAAGCTCATCCTCGACAGCTATGACTGGTTCGTCGGCATCGTCGCCGAGCGCCGCAAAATGACCCGCGATCAGGCACTGGCCCTTGCCGACGGCTCGATCTTCACCGGCCGCCAGGGCCTTGCCAACGGTCTGATCGACGCTGTCGGCGGCGAGAGCGTGGCGATCGACTGGCTGGCGACCAAGGGTGTCGACGCCAAGCTCAAGGTGGTGGAATGGAAGGACACCGAGCGGCGTGGCGGCTTCCTGTTCTCGAAAGCAATAGCGCGCAGCGTCGGCAGCGCGCTCGGCCTGTCGGAGGCCGGCAGCGACGTGCTTCACGAAATTGGCGCGGATCGCTTGTTTCTTGACGGTCTCGTTTCCGTCTGGCACCCTTGATCTGCCGGTTGGGGCGAGTAAAAAAGCAAATAAAATCATCCTGATAATTTGACCGCAGCGCTTTCACGGGGACCTTTCTGATGATCAAATCCGAGCTTGTGCAGATCATTGCCACGCGCAACCCGCATCTTTTCCTGCGCGACGTCGAAAACATCGTGGGAGCGATCTTCGACGAGATCACCGATGCCCTGGCGGAAGGCAATCGGGTCGAGTTGCGTGGCTTCGGCGCTTTTTCGGTGAAGAATCGCCCTGCCCGCACCGGCCGCAACCCGCGCACCGGCGAATCCGTCGAGGTCGAGGAGAAGTGGGTGCCGTTCTTCAAGACCGGAAAGGAATTGCGTGAAAGGCTGAATGGCGGCAAGTAGGCGCGGACCACGCGCCGACCTTATCAAGGCCTGCCTTCTCCAGGGAATCTCTATGTTGAACCGCTTCATACTTATCGTGGTCTTCGTGCCGCTCGCCGTCATCCTGATTGCGCTGGCCGTCGCCAACCGCGAGCTGGTCGCCTTCACGCTCGACCCGTTCAACCCCGGCAATCCGAAACTGACGCTGACCTTGCCGCTGTTCATCTTCCTGTTCGTGGCGCTCGCCATCGGCATGGTCGTCGGCAGCCTGGCGACCTGGGTCAAGCAGGGCCGCTACCGCAAGCTGGCGCGCCAGCGCGGGGTCGAGGCCGAGAATTTGCGCCAGGCGGTCAGCCGGGTACCCGCCGCACCGCAAGGCTCGGGCCAGGGTCCGGCGCTGCCGAAGCCAACGGCCTGAAGCCGAAGCTTTTGTCTTCGCGGAGTTTTGCATGCTGACCATTTCGGCCGACGCTGTCGACCAGGCGCTGACCTTTCCCGGGCTGGTCGAGACATTGCGCGCGGCCTTCCGCGAGGGTGCTGTGCAACCCGTCCGCCATCATCACGGAGTCGAACGGCCCGACGGTGCCACTTCCACGCTGCTGTTGATGCCGGCGTGGACCGACTTCCATGCGGCCGGCACGTCGGTCGGCGGTCATATCGGCGTCAAGATCGTCACCGTATCGCCCGACAACAACGCCATCGGCAAACCGGCGGTGATGGGGCTCTATCTCCTGCTCAACGGCGCCACCGGTGAGCCCGAAGCGCTGATCGACGGCCAACGGCTGACACAGTGGCGCACCGCTTGCGCCTCGGCGCTGGCCGTCTCCTATCTCGCCCGCGAGGACGCATCGCGGCTTCTGGTGGTCGGCGCCGGCGCGCTGTCGCCGTTCCTCGCCAAGGCGCACTCCGCGGTGCGGCCGATCAAGACCATCCGCATCTGGAACCGCACGCCCGCCAATGCCGAAAAGGTCGCGGCTGATTTGCGCGCGGACGGTTTCAACGCCGAGGCCGCAAGCGATCTCGACGCCGAACTCGCCGAGGCCGACATCGTCTCATCGGCGACGATCACGACGACGCCGCTGGTCAAGGGTGCGCTGCTCAAGCCGGGCGCGCATGTCGATCTGGTCGGCGGCTTCACGCCGACCATGCGCGAGAGCGACGACGACGCGATCGCGCGCGCCCGCGTCTATGTCGACACCCGCGCCGGCGCCACCAAGGAAGCCGGCGACATCGTCCAGCCGCTCGCCTCCGGCGTGCTGAAGCCGGAAGCCATCGTCGCCGATCTGCATGAGCTGGCGCGCGGGGAAAAACAGGGCCGGCAGAGCCCCACTGAGGTCACGCTGTTCAAGTCGGTCGGCGCCGCGCTTGAGGACCTTGCCGCCGGCATTGCCGTCTACAACGCGCTCAAGCAGTAGCGTCTGCGCCGGTTCTGCGATCGAACTTCCTGATCGCTTCCGCGCTGACCGGGGTGAAGAAGTTCACCAGATTGCCATCGGGATCGCGCAGCAGCAGCGACCGGTTACCCCATGGCATCGTCGTCGGCGTCTGTACGAAATCGCCGATAATTTTCGCCAGCCTGCTGTACTCAGCATCAACATCGGCGACGCGAAACTCGATGATCGCTGAGCGATTGGCGGCCGGCTGCGCCACATCAGTTCCGAACAGGGCCAGCGTGCGGGTGCTGCCGATCGCCAGTGTGCAGGACGGCGTTGCCAGTTCGGCGAAATCGTCTGTGAACCAGGTTGCGGTAAGCCCGGTGATCGTGTCGTAGAATGCCACCAAGGGCTTGATCTGATCGGTAATGATGCGGATCGAGACGAAGTCCATCTTATTCTCCTGGGGCAAGCGCGACGCTATCTGAAGACAATCGCTTGTCGCACAAGGCTGCTGACAACTTGGTGTCAGCAGCCTTGTCACGGTGCCTTGCCGATCAGCGGCTGGATGCTTCAGCCTGCCTTCATGGCAGCGCCCATCGCCTCGGCGATCAGCGCGAAATCATGCGCCGTAATTTCGAACAGGCCAAAGCGCAGTTGATAACCCCAGTTCGATTTGCCCGCGGTGAAGTCGAGCTGCTCGAGCAGCGGCTTGATCGGCGCCTCCTCGGCCTTGGCCCATTCGACATCCCTGCGGAACGGCGTGAAGCCACCGCCCATGTCGCCCTGGTAAGGCTCGCCTTCGCGCACGGTGCCGATTGCCGTGAAAGCCTGCAGGCCGTCCTTCTCGCGCAGAATTGTGGTCGGCGAGTAGTAGATGATGCCGTCGCCGGGCTTGATGCGGCGCAAAGGTGCCGCCTTCCCGTGGTTGACCTGCATGAAGCCGGCCTCGCGGCCGCGCCGGACATGTTCGGCGGAAGCGACCGCGATCCAGTGGGCACTCATTTCTGTTCTCCATTGGCCTGTTCCCCATTGGCCTGTTCTCCGTCGTTCAGCCAGTAGACGCGCAGCCGGTGCTCGTCGGGATCGAGCGCAACGAAGGTGCGGCCGAAGTCCATGTCGGTCGGCGTCTGCAGAATGGTCAAGCCGCGTCCTGCCCAGTCCGTGTAAGCGGCGTCCACCGCATCAGGCCGGTCCAACGCGAAGACGAGCTCCGCACCGCCGCCCGCGGCTGCGGCCGCCGGCTCCACGGTGTGGCGCGACCACAGGCCGAGCTTGAAGCCATTGTCGAGCACGAACAGCACGAAGGTCGGCGACGTCTCCACCGGCTGGCGTCCCAGCAGCGCACCGTAGAAGGCGCCGCTCCGCTCCGGGCTGTCGACATAAAGGATGACGAAATTGGGGGTGTTCATGTCTGCTCTCCAGGGTTTCGATTGGAGGAGCATAGGTGACCCCACTGTCAGATTCTGGCAGCAGCGGCTTGCGAGGGCGTAGAAAGGAGCATTAAGCGCCGGGCTGGCGCTTCGGTGCGTCCAGCGTCGCGCGCCATTCCTTCAGCAGCGCCTGCCGACGACGTGGATAGCGGATATCCGTGGTGTTGAGCCCCGACATCCGGTCGGCGCGAAAATGTCTGAAATCCTGCCGCGTCTCGCACCAGGCCACCACCACCCGCACCTTGTCGAAAAAGCCGAGCGCGAATGGCCAGATCAAGCGCTCGGAGGCGGCGCCGCCGGCATCGCGGTAAAGAAAGCCGAGTTTTCTCTCGTTGCGGATCGCCTGGCGCACCAGGCCAAGGTCGATGCTTTCGACAGCATCGCCGTGCGGCCCGACCAAAAGCGCGGTCGCATCGAGGTCCTCGCGCAGATCATCCGGCAGCACAGCGGCGATCTTGGCCAGCGCGTCGGTGGCGGCGGCCGACAGCCGCTTGTCCGGTTGTCTGGCAACCCAACGCGATCCCAGAACGATGGCCTCGATCTCCTCGTCGGTGAACATCAGTGGCGGCAGCATGAAGCCGGGTTTCAGCACATAGCCCAGCCCAGCCTCGCCCTCGATCGGCGCGCCTTGCCCCTGCAGCGTGGCAATGTCGCGGTAGAGCGTTCGGATCGAAACGTCCATCTCGCCGGCAAGCGTGCGACCGCTCACCGGCCGGCGATGCCGGCGCAGGATCTGGATCAGGTCGAGCAGGCGTTCGGAACGGGACATGATTCGAGATTTGCCTGTTTCCTCAGCGAGGTCCACCACCTCAGACATTCGCACGCTGGACCATTTTGTTTGCGCAGCCGGTGACCCTATGCCAAAAGCGGCCTGCCGCCTCCGGAGACGCTCCTGCTTGAAGTCTTTTCGCGACAAACGCCGCGACAACCGTCCGCCCGCAAAAGGCAGGACCGAACATGCGCGGCCGCAGCCGGAGACCGTACCAATCCGACCCGAAGCCAGACAGCAACGCCACGAAACAAAACCGGACGACCGGTCTGATCCGAAGCCCGCCCCCCGTATCCTGGCGCGTCGCGAAGGCATCCTGCCCACTGAGCGCCTGCCGGTGATCCTCGAAGTGGCGCCCAATCAGGATTATGCACTGCTCGACAGCGGTGCCGGCGAGAAGCTCGAACAATACGGCCCCTACCGCATCGTGCGGCCCGAGGGACAGGCGATCTGGCAAAAGGCCTTGCCCGCCAGGGACTGGGACCGAGCCGACGCCATCTTCACCGGCGACACCGACGAGGAAGGCATCGGCCGCTGGCGGTTCCCGAAGGTACCGCTGGGCGAGACCTGGCCGATGAAGCATGACGGCATCGACTATCTCGGCCGCTTCACCTCGTTTCGCCATGTCGGCGTCTTCCCCGAGCAGGCTTCGCACTGGGACCATATGGCCAGCCTGATCGCGGCGGCCAACCGCCCGGTCAAGGTGCTGAACCTGTTCGGCTATACCGGGCTCGCGTCTCTCGTAGCCGCCCGCGCCGGTGCCGAGGTCACCCATGTCGATGCCTCCAAGAAGGCGGTCGGCTGGGCGCGCGAAAACCAGGAAATGGCCGGTCTCGGCAGCAAGCCGATCCGCTGGATCGTCGACGATGCTGTGAAATTCGCCGAGCGCGAAGAGCGCCGCGGCAGCCGCTACGACATCATCCTGTACGACCCGCCCGCCTATGGCCGCGGCCCCAAGGGCGAGGTCTGGCAGTTGTTCGAGGACCTGCCCGGCCTGACCGATCTTTGCCGCGCGATCCTGACGCCGAAACCGCTCACCGTGGTGCTGACCGCCTATTCCATCCGCGCCTCCTTCTTCGCCATCCATGCCTTGATGCGCGACACCTTTGCCGGCATGGGCGGCACCGTTGAATCAGGCGAACTGATCATCCGCGAGCAATCCGCCGGCCGGGCGCTGTCGACATCGCTGTTTTCGCGCTGGGTGGCCTGAATGCCCGGGAGACCTGAATGCCCGGGAGTCCCGAATGAATGAGCGGCACGCAGGTGCGCCCGGGCAGGTCAAGGAAGTCACCAGCCTTGCCAATCCGCTGATCAAGGACATCAAGGCGCTCGCCCAGAAGAAATTCCGCGACCAGCAGAACGCCTTCATGGCCGAAGGGCTGAAGCTGGTCATCGACGCCCTCGACCTCGGCTGGTCGATCAGGACGCTGGTTTTCGCCAAGGCCGGACGCGGCAATGCGGCGGTCGAAAAGGTGGCGGCGCGCACGGTTGCCGCCGGCGGCACCGTGCTCGAAGTGTCCGAAAAAGTGCTGGTCGCCATCACCCGCCGTGACAATCCGCAAATGGTGGTCGGCGTCTTCCGGCAAAAACTGCTGCCGCTAAGAGACATCCGCGCTCACGACGGCGACGTCTGGGTGGCGCTCGACCGGGTGCGCGATCCCGGCAATCTCGGCACCGTCATCCGCACCGTCGATGCCGTCGGCGCCAAGGGCGTCATCCTGGTCGGCGAGACTACCGATCCTTTTTCTGTCGAGACCGTGCGCGCCACCATGGGCTCGATCTTCGCCGTGCCGGTGACCAAGGCGACGCCGGAAGCATTTCTGGCTTGGCGAAACAGCTTCTCGGGCCTGGTGGTCGGCACCCATCTGAAGGGTGCGGTCGACTACCGCTCGGTCGATTTCTCCCGAGGACCGGTGCTCTTGATGATGGGCAATGAGCAGCAGGGCCTGCCCGACAATCTGGCGGAAAGCTGCGACCGGCTGCTGCGGATTCCGCAGGCCGGCCGCGCCGATTCACTCAATTTGGCGGTCGCCACCGGAATCATGCTGTTCGAGATCCGGCGCGGCGCGCTGAAACTTGCCCCCGAGGACGCCACATCGTGAAATCATGGTCTCCCTATGCGCTGCTGGTGGTGGTGGCAATCGCGCTCGACCAGTGGATAAAGCATCTGATCGAGACCGGCCTCGCCTTTCAGGAAAAGCTCGACCTGATGCCGTTCCTGGCGCTGTTTCGCACCTACAATACCGGTATTGCCTTTTCGATGTTCTCGTCTTTCGGCGACACCGGCCTGGTCGTCATCGCGGTCGTCGTCGTCGCCTTCGTGCTTTATCTGGCAACGCGTACGCCATCCGGCCATGTGCTGGCCCGCATCGGCTTTGCCCTGATCATCGGCGGCGCGATCGGCAATCTGATCGACCGCGCCGTCTACGGCCACGTCATCGACTATATATTGTTCCACACGCCGGTATGGTCCTTCGCCGTCTTCAACCTCGCCGATGCCTTCATTTCGGCCGGCGCGGCGCTGGTCGTCTTCGACGAGTTCATCGGCTGGCGGCGCGAGGCCAAGCCGCAAGGCCCAGAAGCCTGACGGCCCGACTCTTTTGACCAATTGACCTCGCCGGACGGTCGCCGCACAGTTCGGCCAGAGCCAGCCAATGCCGACCGCCAGCCTTTGCGAAGCCGAGGAGAAGAGATGCCTGAAACCTTCAAAGCCATCCTCGTTTCGCGCGACGCCGAAAAGAAACAGTCGGTGGAGGTCGTCGATTTCGGCGAAGCCGATCTGATGGAAGGCGACGTCACCGTCGCGGTCGAGGCGACGACGGTCAACTACAAGGACGGGCTGGCCATCACTGGGAAAGCGCCAGTGATCCGCCGCTGGCCGCTGGTGCCGGGCATCGATTTCGCCGGAACCGTCCTCTCCTCATCGCATGCCGACTGGCGCAAGGGCGACAAGGTCATCCTCAATGGCTGGGGCGTCGGCGAGACGCATTTCGGCGCCTATGCCGGGCGCGCCCGCGTCAACGGAGACTGGCTGGTGCCGTTGCCCGACGGCATAAGCGCCCACGATGCGATGGCGGTCGGCACCGCCGGCTATACGGCCATGCTCAGCGTCATGGCACTGGAGCGGCACGGCATCCTGCCGGATCGCGGCCCGGTGGTGGTGACGGGTGCGGCCGGCGGCGTTGGGTCGGTCGCGGTCTCGATCCTGTCCAGCCTTGGCTATCACGTCATCGCCTCGACCGGCCGCAACGCCGAAAGCTCCTATCTGATCGACCTCGGTGCCGCCGAAGTGATTTCGCGCGAGGAACTCTCCCAGCCGGCCAAGCCGCTGGCCAAGGAGCGCTGGGCCGGCGGCATCGATGCCGTCGGCAGCCACACGCTGGCCAATGTGCTGTCGATGACCGCCTATGGCGGCGCGGTCGCCGCCTGCGGCCTGGCCGGTGGCATGGATCTGCCGTCGAGCGTCGCCCCGTTCATCCTGCGCGGCGTCTCGCTGCTCGGCATCGATTCGGTGATGGCGCCAAAGGCTGTGCGGCTGGAAGCCTGGCGCCGCATCGGCAGCGATCTTGATCTCAAGAAGCTCGCCGGCCTGTCGACGACCATCGGCTTCGACGGCATCATCACCGCCGCCCACGACATCGTCGACGGCAAGATCAGGGGCCGCGTGGTTGTCGATATGTGAGGCTCCCGAAGCATGACCCCGAAGGGATCAGGTTTTCGGAAAAGATCATGCGATGCGGAAAACCGCCAAAAATGCATGACCGCTAAAATTCGAACGATCCGCCGCGCTTTTCCATAATCTCTATCTGGCAAGGATTTCCGCATGATCGCGGAGTCCGCCAGGAAAGAGAAGAGCCGTGCCGAAAGCGTCGACGGGCCGAGTCCGGCGACGGTGAAGCGGCAGCGTGTTGCGCCCCCGCCTCTGGCGCCGGATTTGCCGCGCCCCACGTCCGAGGGCCTGCCGTTCCTGACGGTGGTCGCCAGTGTCGTGCTGGCGGGCCTCTCCCACCTCACCGGTGCGCCGATCTTCATCACCCTGGGCCTGCTGGCGACAGGCCTTGCCGGCGTCGCCATGCACCTGCGCAGCCGGCGCACCGTCCGCCGCGCGGCGGCCTTGCTCGACGAAACCGCGGCCCGTAGCCGCGCCGAAATCGAGACGCTGGCCGACCGTATGTGGGAGATGCAGGAGAGCGAGGAGCGTTTTCGCGGGCTGATCGATGCGCTCGGCGATCTCGTCGTCCACCGCGACCGCGATGGCCACATCGTCTACGCCAACAAGGTTTTCGCCAGCCTCGTCGGAACCGACCAACGCGACCTTGCCGGCAGGACCCTCGCCGAACACGGCATTGATGTCGGCATCGTCCCCGACGCCGCCTTTTCCGATCATGAATGCCTGAGTTCCACCGACGTCTCCATACGCACCCCGAACGGTCCGCGCTGGTTCTCATGGATCGAACTGTCGGTACGCGACAAGGATAGCGGCGCCGTCTCGCACCGGGCGATTGCCCGCGACATCACCGCGCGCAAACGCGCCGAATCCTCGCTGATCACCGCGCGCGAGCGCGCCGAATATGCCAGCCAGGCCAAGTCGCGCTTCCTCGCCACCGTCAGCCATGAGATCCGCACGCCGATGAACGGCATCATGGGCATGGCCAAGCTTCTGGCTGACACCAATCTGTCGCCCGAGCAGCGCACCTATGTCGGCGCTGTCTCGACCTCGGCCAGCGCCCTTTTGGCGCTCATCGAGGATTTGCTCGACTATTCCAAGATAGAGGCCGGCCGTTTCGACCCGGAGCCGCAGCCGACATCGCTGCGCGAAATCGCCGACAACATCGTCGAACTGATGGCAGCGAAAGCCTTCGCCAAGAACATCGGCCTCGGCTGTCATGTCGAGCCCGACGTGCCGCAGATGATCATGGCCGATCCCGGCAGGGTCAGGCAGGTGCTGCTCAACCTGATCGGCAATGCGATCAAGTTCACCGACACCGGCGGCGTGCTGGTCTCGATTGCGCGCGCCCGCACCGATACCAGCGACCGCATCTGCTTCACCGTTACCGACACCGGCCCCGGCCTGCACGAAGACGACATGGAGCGCATCTTCGAGGAATTCGAACAGTCCGACGGCACCTCGACCCGCACCCATGGCGGCGCCGGCCTCGGTCTGGCCATATCAAGGCGCCTGGTCGCCGCCATGGGCGGTGCCATTTCGGTGTCGAGCCGGCTTGGCGAGGGATCGGAATTCGTCTTCGAGATCCCGGCCGCAGGAGCAACCGAAGCACCGCAGAACCGGCAGAACATCCTGGCCGGCCGGCGCGCCGTGATCGTGTCGAAGAACGCCGTCGAGGCCGACGCCATCGCCCGCACCATCCGCGCCCATGGCGGCGCCGTCGACGTCGCCGCAACCGCTTCCCAGGCGACGCCCTTCGCCGAACATTGCGATGTGCTGTTGATCGACGCGGCCCTGGAGGACGGCGACGGCAGACTGCTCAAGCGCCTGCGCCAGAGTGGCTTTGCCGATTGCGAGGCGATCACGCTGATCGCGCCGACCGACCGCGGCATGCTTGGCGAATTCCGCACCAACGGCTACGCCACCTTCCTGGCGAGGCCGGTGCGCGGCGAAACCCTGCTGCGCATGCTGCTGACCAGTCATGCCTCTGCCTTGCCGCCGCCCAAGCCGGAAAAGACCGGCGCGTCCTCGCTTCGTGCCCATGGCGGGCGCCAGCAAGGTTTGTCGGTGCTGATCGCCGAAGACAACGACATCAACGCCATGCTTGCCCGCGCCACGCTTTTGAAGGCGGGACATCGCGTGAAAGTGGTCGGCAATGGCAAGGCCGCGGTCGAGGCGGTGACCGAAGCCGGGCTGAAAAATCGCTTCGATGTGGTGCTGATGGATTTGCACATGCCGGTCATGGACGGGCTGGACGCGATCGCCGCCATCCGCCGCCACGAGGAGGAAATGGCTGTGCCGCCGGTTCCGATCATGGTGCTTTCGGCCGACAGCCAGGAAAAGACCCGCCACACCGTGCTCGCCCATGGCGCCAGCGGCTTTGTCACCAAGCCGCTCGATCCCGACGCGCTGGTCCATGCCGTCGAGGGCCAGGTGGCCGCCTGAATTCATGTCGCTCGAAAATGGCCCCGGTTTTGAGAAGACGACATGCACAAAACAAAGACTTGAAGCGCGTCGCGTGAATCGTCCCAGCGCGACGCGCTTCAAGGTGACGCTGGCGCAATCCTCGCGTCACGTAGGTAGCCGAATGAGGGTTTTCGCCAGCCGACGAAGTATTGCCCGTCGCGCCGTATCACGGTACTGTCACAATCCTGTTGCACCTACACCGTATCCCCGTGCCAAGAGGGATGGCTCGAAGGAGAATCACTCGTGCATACAGTTATGCCGGAATGTGACACTCGGCCCAGCGCAGGCGGCGCTTTGCTCGCCGCGCGGAACGCCGATGCCGTCGCAACAGGCGCACCGCTGGGCCGTATCGGCAATCTCGAAGTGCGGCTTGCCCGCAATGAGGCCGAGATCGCCGCCGCGCAGGAAGTGCGCTACCGGGTGTTTTATGACGAGCTTGGCGCCAGGAAGGACCTGTTCCAGGCGCAGGACCGGCGCGACGCCGACCGCTTCGACCCGCTGTGCGACCATCTCCTGGTGCTTGACACCTCGATCTCCGGCCCCGAGCATCGCCGCATCGTCGGCACTTACCGCCTGCTGCGGCAAGAGATTGCGGCGACCGCCGGCGGCTTCTATTCCGAAGGCGAGTTCGAACTGACCAAGCTGATCGCCCGCCATCCCGGCCAGCGCTTCCTTGAGCTCGGCCGCTCCTGCGTGCTGCCGGAATACCGCTCGAAGCGCACCATCGAGGCGCTGTGGCAAGGCATCTGGGCCTACATCAACCACTATGAGATCGGCGTGATGACCGGTTGTGCCTCGTTCCCTGGCACGGTGCCGGCTGCGCATGCCGAGGCGCTCACCTACCTTGCCCATCACTGCCGGACCAACTCCGCCTGGGATGTGCGGGCGGTCTCCGGCCGCTATTGCTCGATGGATCTGATGCCGATCGAGGCGGTCAACGCCAAGGCGGCGATCGCGGCCATGCCGCCGCTGGTCAAGGGCTATCTGCGCGTCGGCGCCCGCATCGGCGACGGCTGCGTCATCGACCGTGAGTTCTCCACCGTCGATGTGTTCGTGGTGATGCCGGTCAAGGAAATCGGCGCCCGCTACGTCAACTATTATGGCGGGGAAGCGCAGCGCTTTGCGGCGTGAGGCAGTAGGCAGTAGGCAGTAGGCAGTAGTGAAGGCTGCCGCGAATTGCTGACTACCGACTATTCCCTATTCCCTATTCCCTAATCCCTCTTCCTACGGAATATCCTCCGGTCGCCGTCCCGGGCGGCTCTTGTAGGACGGAAAGGTCCAGCCGAATTTCAGCGCGCCGCCGCGCACCAGGAAAGCCGCGACGAAGCCGGCGATATCCGAGGCGAGCGGCGGCAGGCCGGCAAGATCGCCAAGTGTGTAGAGGCCGGCGCCCGCGAGTGCGGCGGTGACGTAGATTTCGGGCCTGAGCAGCACCGATGGCTCGCCGGCCAGCAGATCGCGCAGGATGCCGCCAAATGTGGCGGTCAACACGCCCATAACAACGGAGACGACCGGCGAGCCGGTGATGGCCAGCCCCTTGGCCGCGCCCATTACGGAAAAGGCCGCCAATCCGATGGCGTCGAGCCAGAGCAGCCATTTCCAGCGGGATTCGACGCGGTGGGCGATGAAGAAGACCAGCACCGCAACCGCCGCGCAAACCAGCACATAGCCGGAGTTGGCGACCCAAAAGACGGGCAGGTTGAGGATGACGTCGCGAAGCGTGCCGCCGCCAATGCCGGTGACGCTGGCCAGAAACAGGAAGCCGATAATGTCGAGCTGCTTGCGCGAAGCCGCCAACGCCCCGGTCGCGGCAAAGACGGCGACGCCGGCATAGTCGAGGAGGTCGATGGGTGTCAGGGACATGAGGTAGTAGGGATTGGGAATTAGGGAAAGTATGAATAACACGAAGCCGCGCGATTGATACGCCTGCCCCTATTCCCTATTCCCTATTCCCTATTCCCTATTCCCTACTCCCTACTGCCTACCCTACTCACGCATCCTTCTCGGCCTGCTCGTTCACCGGCCCCGGCTCGACCGGCGCTTCGGTGGCCGCGATCTTGGGGCCGCCCTTGGCGACCCCGACCATGGCCGGCCGCAGCACGCGCTCGCCGATCGAATAGCCCGGCTGCACGACCTGGACGACGGTGTTGGCCGGCACATCGGGATTGGGCACTTCGAACATCGCCTGGTGGAAATTCGGGTCGAACTTCTCACCTTCCGGTTCGAGCTTCTTCACCCCATGCCGTTCCAGCGTCGACAGCATGGCGCGCTCGGTGATCTCGACGCCGTCGATCAGCGCCTTGAAGCCGGCATCTCCGGCCGCTTTCGCCTCGGCGGGGATAGCATCGAGCGCGCGGCGCAGATTGTCCGACACCGACAGCATGTCGCGGGCGAAATTGGCCACCGCATAGGCGCGCGCATCATGCACGTCGCGGGCGGTGCGGCGGCGCAGATTCTCCATCTCGGCTGCGACGCGCAGCGCGCGGTCCTTCAGCTCCTCGTTTTCCTTCAGCAGCCGCACCAGCGCTTCATAGTCGCCGTCGATGCCGCCTTGCGTGCGCTCGGCCTCGGCCGTTTCGATATCCTCGGGCGCGCGTTCGTCTTTTGTCTGGTCGCTCATCGCCATTTCCCGTCATTCGAATGGTTTGGATTTGCGCCCGATATCGAGGTTTGGCGGCCAAAAATCAAGGGGCAAGCCCAGGAGGACGCCCCACAGCAGGCAATGTTGCGGGCTGCCCGTCGGACTTGGTGCGGGGCGCAAGGACGTTCAAAATTAATTCAAACTTTACCGTAACGGCAGCCTTTGCTTGCCAATACCCCGCTATGGGGAACCATTCAAAGCTTGGAGGAGTTTTGAAACCGACACAGGATTTGAGACAATGGACCGCAATACTGGCAACAGAAGCGAAGAGCTCGCCGCCGACATCAGGCGCCAGTTCGGCACCGAGGCGACGACGCGCTTCTTGCGCACCTTGCCGGCCTTCCGCACCGAGGCCGACATTCCCGCCCGTTTCCGGGATCTGCTCGACCGGCTGGACGGCATAGAAGCCAGCATGGCCGGCGGCCAACGCCGTCAATAGCGATGCTATCGCGCGACAATTACGCGCAGTAATTTTGCGTGAGCTTTTCCTTGCGGCAGCGGGACGCCCCGCCTATGCTTCCTGATGAACATGATTTCCCCCGAGACGGCCGCCAACAGCAAGCGCGCCTGGTTGAAGATCCTGGCGCGCTACAAGAAGCCCGACCGGCGACGCAGCACTCTTGAACTCGCCATCACCCTTATTCCTTTCGTTACGCTGTGGGCGCTGTCTTCGGCAGCCTATTCCTATGGCCACTGGTGGGGCTTGATCCTGATCCTTCCCGCCGCCGGTTTTCTGGTGCGGATCTTCATGATCCAGCACGATTGCGGCCACGGCTCCTTCTTCGCCAACCGCACTGCCGACGACTGGATCGGCCGCGCGCTCGGCGTGCTGACGCTGACCCCTTACGATTGCTGGCGGCGCGCGCACGCCACCCATCACGCCAGCGCCGGCAATCTTGACGAGCGCGGCATGGGCGATATCAGGACGTTGACGGTTGCTGAATACCGGCAGCTGTCTTGGCGGGGACGCCTTGCCTATCGTCTCTACCGCCATCCCCTGGTGATGTTCGGCCTTGGCCCGATCTGGCTGTTCATCTTCGAGCAGAGGCTGCCGGTCGGCATGATGCGCGGCGGCCTGACGCCCTGGGTGTCGTCGATGACCACCAATCTCGGCATCGCGGTCGCGGCAGCGCTGCTTATCTGGCTGGTCGGCCCCGGCGCTTTCCTGATCGTCCATTTGCCGATCGTGATCCTGGCCGGATCGGCCGGAATCTGGCTGTTCTACGTCCAGCACCAGTTCGAGGAGACGGAATGGGCGAAGGACGAAGAGTGGGAATTCCAGCGTGCCGCCCTGCACGGCTCGTCCTATTATGATTTGCCGCCGGTGCTGAACTGGTTCACCGGCAATATCGGCGTCCATCACGTGCACCATCTCTCGGCCAAGGTGCCGGGCTACCGGCTGCAGGAAGTGCTGCGCGACTATCCCGAACTGCGCGGCATCGGCCGCGTCACGCTCCTCGACAGCCTGCGCTGCGTCAAGCTTGCGTTGTGGGACGAGAACCGCCGCAAGCTGGTCTCGTTTCGCGAAGCGCGGGCCTTGGCCTAAAAGCAATTCCAGCAAAGTGTGAGGCGGTTTTCCGGGCTTTCGCTTGGGAATTCCGTAAGACAAAGAAAAAAACCGCCGCACCGAAGGCGCGGCGGCATCTCCCAAAAACCGGCTCAGGCAGCCTTGCGCTCCTCGCGCATCCAGACCTTGCAGCCCTGATCATGTCAGGCGCCTTTTCGGCGATCATGATGGACGGTGCATTGGTGTTGCCGCCGATGAGCGCCGATTCCTCCCTCGCGCCCGGCGGATATTTCCGTCCGGACAGCCAGGAGAAGGCCCGATCACAGTCTTTGTAAAGACAGGCGGAATTACCGTCGCGTCAGCTGTTGCGAACGCGCCGCCAGGAGTATTTCGGCCCCTTCGGCTCCGACGCTTCGGTCGGCTGATAGTAAAGGCCCAGCCCGCCTGTGCGGCCTTCTTCGAGGCGCTTCAGCAGAACCGGGTTGGAGATCTCGAACTCGTCGAAGCCGAGGCGCAGCATATGCGGCAGCTGGTCGACGAGCACCTGGCCCGTGGCGCGGACCGCGCCCTCGAAATCGTAGCGGCTGCGCAGCAATTCGCCCTTGGAAAACGAGCGGCCGTCGCTGAAGGCCGGAAAGGCCAGCGCCACCAGCGACAGCTGGTCGAGCAGATCCACGATCTTTTCCAGCTGGTCGCCCGGCAGCAATGCGACGCCCAGCCGCTCCTTGGCCGAGCGCCGCACCTCGGCATCAAGGCCGAGAAATGCCTGCAACGGCAGGATGAAGCGGCCATTGCCCGCCAGTGCATCCGCACTTTCGGCATGTGTCCACTCGTCTTCGCGAAAACCCGTCCGGGTCCAGAGGCGGGTCTCCGCTGTGGTCTGTTCAGTCATAGAAAATTCCTAAAGCCCTAAAAATCGAAAGTCCGCGAAAGCCGGTCCACACGAAACCGGCGGCCTCCGAGCGGAAGCCGCCGTTGCAGGCCAGCCTCACCTGAATATCACCATAGCTTAAAGGAATGCGTCGGTCAGCGATACTTCCAGTCCCGACAGATGGATGCCGCACTCGGTCTTGGCATGACCGGCCCAGCGTCCGCTTCGCGCATCCTCGCCCGGCTGCACCGGCTGCGTGCATGGGAAGCAGCCGATCGACAGATAGCCGTACGCAACCAGCGGATTTTCGCGCAGCGCATGCGCGCGCATGTAGTCAGCCTGGTCGGATGTCGTCCAGTGCGCCAGCGGATTGACGCGTACGCGCGGGCCGACCGCCTCGAACACCGGCAGCGCGGCTCGCGTCGCCGCCTGGAAGCGCTTCCGGCCGGTCAGCCAGGCGCGGAAGGGGGCGACGCCGCGCGCCAGCGGCTCGACCTTGCGCACGTCGCAGCAGGCATCGGTATTGCTCTGGTGCAGATTGCCGGTCGGATCGACCCGCTCGAGCGCCGCGTCTTCGGGCTTGATCACCCTGATGTTGGTCAGCCCGAAATCGGCGACCAGCGCATCGCGATAGCCCAGCGTCTCTCCGAAATGCTTGCCGGTGTCCAGGAAGATGACCGGCAGCGTGCGGTCGACCTTGGCGATCATATGCAGCAGGACGGCGGAATCCGCGCCGAAGGACGACACGGCGGCGATCTCGTCATGAAACAATTCGCTCGCCGCGCGTTCGATGATGTCGAGCGGGCTCAGATGTCCATACAGCGCGTCGAAGCCCGCCGCTTTGGCGGCGATGCTGTCGTCGACGTCGACGATGCGGTCAAGCGGCCTTGGTTTCGCCAGCATAGAGCGCCTCCTTGAACGGCGCGGGACCGACACGGCGGTAGGCGTCGATAAAACGTTCACTGGGACCGAGCCGAAGGCCGAGATAGGTGTCGACGATCTGCTCGATGGCGTCCGTGATCTCTTCCGATGAGAAGCCGCGGCCGATGATTTCGCCAACCGAGGTGTTCTCGTCGGCCGATCCGCCAAGCGTCACCTGGTAGAGTTCGGAGCCTTTCTTCTCGACGCCGAGGATACCGATATGGCCGACATGGTGATGTCCGCAGGCATTGATGCAGCCGGAAACCTTCAGCTTCAATTCGCCGATCTCGCGCTGCCGCTCCAGCGAGGCGAAGCGAAGCGAAATCTCCTGCGCGATCGGGATCGAGCGCGCTGTCGCCAGCGCGCAATAATCGAGGCCAGGGCACGCGATGATGTCGCTGATCAGGTTGGAATTGGCCGTCGCGAGGCCAATGTCGACCAAAGCGTCGTAGACCGCTTTCAAATCGGCGCGCGCCACATGCGGCAGGATCAGGTTCTGCTCATGGCTGACGCGCAGTTCGTCGAACGCGTATTTCTCGGCGATGTCGGCGACCGCTTCCATCTGGCTGTCGGTGGCATCGCCCGGCACTTCGCCGATACCTTTCAGCGAAATCGTCACCGCGGCATAGTCGGGATGGCGATGCGTCACGACATTCTGGTCGAGCCAATCCGAGAAGCTTTTGGAATCGAGCCGCGCCAGCTTGATCGCCGCGTCGCCTTCCGGCCGGGCGGTCAGTGCCGGCGGCGCGAAATAGGCGTCGATGGCACGGATGTCGGCTTCCGGCAGCTTCAGCTCGGCGTCCTTCAGCTCCTGCCATTCGGCCTCGACCTGGCGGGTGATTTCCTCGACGCCGGTCTCGTGGACGAGGATCTTGATGCGCGCCTTGTACTTGTTGTCGCGGCGGCCATAGAGGTTGTACACGCGCAGGATCGCCGTGCAGTAGGACAGCAGGTCGGCTTCCGGCAGGAAGTCGCGGATCTTGCGCGCCACCATCGGCGTGCGGCCCTGGCCGCCACCGACATAGACGGCAAAGCCGAGCTCGCCGGCGGCGTTCTTCTTCAGATGCAGACCGATATCATGCGTCTGGATGGCGGCGCGGTCGCGCTCGGCCCCGGTCACCGCGATCTTGAACTTGCGCGGCAGGAACGAGAATTCCGGATGCACAGACGACCATTGCCGCAGGATCTCGGCATAGGGGCGCGGATCAGCGACCTCGTCGGCGGCGGCGCCGGCAAAGTGATCGGCGGTGACGTTGCGGATGCAATTGCCGCTGGTCTGGATGGCATGCATCTCGACGCTGGCGAGATCGGCCAGGATCGCCGGAATGTCGGACAGCGCCGGCCAGTTGAACTGGATGTTCTGGCGCGTGGTGAAGTGGCCGTAGCCCTTGTCGTATTTGCGCGCGATGTGGCCGAGCATGCGCAGTTGCGCGCTGTTCAGCGTGCCATAGGGCACCGCGATGCGCAGCATGTAGGCGTGCAGCTGCAGGTAGACGCCGTTCATCAGCCGCAGCGGCCGGAACTGATCCTCGGTGATCTCGCCGGACAGCCGGCGTTCGACCTGGTCGCTGAACTCGGCGACGCGGGCCTGGACAAAATCGTGGTCGAACTCATCGTAGCGGTACATGTTTCGTCTTTCAGGGCGCGTCCGCCCGTATTTTGTTAAGCTGCCCGCGCAGCCTGCTTGCCCAGATCTTCCCGGATGGTCGGGCCGGCGGCGCGGATCTTTTCGCGCAGCCGCACCGGCACGACGATGCCATTGACGACTTCAGCGTCGATCAGATTGACGTCGACAACCTGATTGTTGGCGTTGGCCTTGGCGCCGATTGCTTCCAGCCTGTCCTCTGCCGCTTGGTCATGGGCAAGGTCGGCATGGTCGACCGTCTCGGCCCAGCCACCATCGGCGTACCAGACGGCGATGCCGTCGGAGAGGCGGTTTGCGGTCAGTATCTTCATGGCTCGACCTCTGCGTCGGCCGCATTGGCGGCGCTCTCATGACTATGTGCCGCGAGCGGCTCGGAACGTTCAAAGTTGGCGCCGGCAACCGCGTCGCCGATGATGGTCATCACCGGACCAGTCAGATCGGCGCGCGCTTCCAGCGACGGCAAATCGGCCAGCGTGCCGTGGAAACGGCGGCGGTTCTGCAAGCTGGCATTCTCGACCACGGCAACCGCCGTGTCCGGCGACAGGCCGGCCTCGATCAGCCGTCCGGCGACTTCGGCGGCGACCGAGCGGCCCATATAGACGGCGACGGTGGCGCCGGAAATGGCGAGCTTGGCCCAATCCGGCAGCGAATTGCCCTTCAGATCATGGCCGGTGGTGAACACCATCGACGAGGAGACGCCGCGCAGCGTCAGCGGCAGCTCGAAATCGGCGGCGGCGGCAAAGGCGGCGGTGACGCCGGGGACGACATCATAGGCGATGCCGGCATCGCGCAGTGCGGCCATCTCCTCGCCGGCGCGGCCGAACACCAACGGGTCGCCCGACTTCAGCCGCACGACGCGCTTGCCCTGCCTGCCGAGATCGACCAGCAGCGCATTGATCTCGGCCTGGCTCTTGGTGTGGCATCCCTTGCGTTTTCCGACCGGCAGCCGCTCGGCGTCGCGGCGGCCCATGGCGACGATCGCCTCCGGCACCAGCGCGTCATAGACGATGACGTCGGCTTCCATCAAAAGCCGATGCGCGCGCAGCGTCAGAAGATCCTCAGCACCTGGCCCGGCGCCAACCAACGCGATGTGGCCCGAAGCCGGAGCCTTCGACAGCAACAGATCAGTGGCGGCGTCATGCGCCTGCGAAAGCTCGCCGGCTTCGACGGCGCGCGCCGGTGCACCCTGGAAAAAACTGCTCCAGAACTGGCGGCGGGCGTTGCCTTTCGGCAGCAGCTTTTCGGCGGCACCCCGGAACGAGGCGGCAAGCGCTGCCAGCGGCCCGAGCGACGGCGACAGCATGCGGTCGATGCGGCTGCGCAGCATCTGCGCCAGCACCGGACCCGCGCCTTCCGTGCCGATGGCGATGGCGACCGGGGCGCGGTTGACCAGCGCCGGGGTGAAGAAATCGCACAGCTCCGGCCGATCGACGGCATTGACCGGAATGCCAAGGCGGCGCGCATCGTCGGCGACGCGGCGGTCGAGCGTCTCGTCGCCGCTGGCGGCAAACACCAGGATCGCGCCTTCGAGATGCGCGCCGTCGTAGGGGGCGTCGATACGGATGGCGCCGGTCGTGGCGATGAAGCTCAGCAATTCGGCGTCGGCAACATCCGCGATGATGCGCAGTGTCGCGCTTGACTGATCAAGCAGCCGCGCCTTGGCCAATGCTTCGCCTCCGCCGCCGACGATGGCCACGGCTTCGCCTTCGACCCGCATGAAGACCGGGAACGCGGTGAGCTTGGGATTGGCGTGCGGCATGACGAACAGATTCCGGAACAATTCGGCAGTTTTAGGCGCGGACGCGAAAAAGCTGAAGGAACCCACTCGCGCATCCCCTTGCGGGAGGCAATCGCTTTTCCGCAAGCCAAAGGGCCAAGAGAAAAATATTCCACATCCGCATATCAGGCGGATTCAAGCTGCTGCCGAAGGCCTTGTTCTGCGGCTCTTTTATCCGGGAGCCGGCCAAGCTGCAAAATTGTTTTTTCTAAATTCTACCAATTTAGTAGATTAAGCCGTCACCTCGGACATTGCTCCGATAGACGATAGATCGGGCTCGATATGGCTGCGTGCGATCTCGGCGAACGAAGTGGAACGTTCCCGCTTCGCCACGCGTTCTGCCCCTGCCGTAACAGACAATCGTCGGCTGGATTTGAACCTTCAAGCAGGAGCCCCAAATGAGCAAGATCAACCTGAAACATGGCCTTCTGGTCATGGTGGCCGATGGCGAGAAAGCGCTGTTCCTGAAGAACGAGGGCGACAATCTCTATCCGCACCTGCAGCTCTTCCAGGAGATGACCAGGACAATCCAGCAACGCGCGAACAAGGCAGCGACAGTCCCGGCCGCTACAATGACGGCCCCTCCGTGCATCGCAGCGCGGTTGAGGAAACCGACTGGCACCGGCAGGGCAAGGAACGCTTTGCCGAAGAGATCGCGGACCGGCTCTACAAGCTCGCCCATCACGGCATCTTCGACGACATCGTGCTGGTCGCGCCGCCGCTGGTGCTCGGCACCATGCGCAAGAAATTACACAAGGAAGTCACCGACAAGGTGCAGGCGGAGATCCCAAAGACACTGACCAACCGCCCGCTGATCGACATCGAGGCCATGCTGCAGGCGGCGTGACGCATCGATCATCCGGTATTGGCGCGCGCAGCGGTTTTGCTGCGCGGCGCGCGCCAATGGTTTCAGCGCCTCTCGGCACCAATTTACGTCTTGCGGGTTGCGTCGCCCATACCCCCTCCACCATATTGAAAAAGGCGGCGGCTTCGGGCGGCGCACACCCGACATTTCCCGAAAGGCGCTCCATAGACAATGCCGCATGACACGCCCCTTATCGCAACCATCGTCGCGGGTCTGGGGCTGGCATTCATCTTCGGGGCGCTCGCCAACCGGTTTCGCATCCCACCGCTGGTCGGCTACCTCGTCGCCGGCGTGCTGGTTGGGCCGAACACGCCCGGCTTCGTCGCTCATGCCGGCCTTGCCAATGAGCTGGCCGAAATCGGCGTCATCCTGCTCATGTTCGGCGTCGGCCTGCATTTCTCGCTGAAGGATCTTCTCTCCGTCCGCGCCATCGCCGTACCCGGCGCCATCTTCCAGATCGGCTTTGCCACCGCGCTGGGCGCCGGCCTTGCCTGGATGCTCGGCTGGTCGATGGGCGCAGGCCTGGTCTTCGGTCTGGCGCTTTCCGTCGCGTCCACAGTGGTGCTGTTGCGCGCGTTGCAGGAGCGACGGCTGATCGAGACCGAGCGCGGCCGCATCGCCGTCGGCTGGCTGATCGTCGAGGACCTCGCCATGGTGCTGGCGCTGGTGCTTTTGCCGGCGTTGGCCGGCGTGCTCGGCGGCCAGCCGCAGGTCGATGACCATGCGAGCCTTTTGTCGCTGCCGGCCAGCTACGGCATCTGGGGCGTCGTCGGCCTCACGCTGGCCAAGGTCGTCGCCTTCGTCATCGTCATGCTGGTGGTTGGCCGCCGCGTCATTCCGTGGATCCTGCATTACGTCGCCCATACCGGCTCGCGCGAACTGTTCCGGCTGGCGGTGCTGGCGATCGCGCTCGGCGTCGCCTTCGGCGCCGCCAAACTGTTCGGCGTCTCGCTGGCGCTCGGTGCCTTCTTCGCCGGCATGATCATGAGCGAATCCGAGCTCAGCCACCGCGCGGCGGAGGAATCACTGCCGCTGCGCGACGCCTTCTCGGTGCTGTTCTTCGTCTCGGTCGGCATGCTGTTCGATCCGTTCAGCCTGATGAGCAATGGCTGGCCGATCCTCGCGACGCTGGCCATCATCGTCATCGGCAAGTCGCTGGCCGCCTTCGTTATCGTCATCGCCTTCCGCTATCCGCTGGGAACCGCCTTGATGATCTCGGCCAGCCTCGCGCAGATCGGCGAATTCTCCTTCATCCTGGCGGAGCTCGCGACCTGATCCTGGCAGGCGCCATCCTGTCGATCCTGGTCAATCCGCTGATGTTCCTCGCCCTCGACTGGATGAAGCCATGGCTGGACGCGCGCGCCGCCAAGGCAGCACCACCGGAAGAGGCCAAGCCGGTCGGCCCGGCGACGCAGCCCGGACAAGTGGCCTCGGTGGCCGCCGCGGCGAAAGAGAATGGCCCACCGCCACGCACAACGCTTTCGGGCCACACCATCCTGATCGGCTACGGCCGCGTCGGCAGCCTGGTCGGCGCGGCGCTGAAACAGGCATCGCTGCCCTTCCTGGTCATCGAGGACGCCGACAAAACGCTGGCGAGGCTCAGAGACGACGGCGTCGAAATCGTCTCCGGCAATGCGGCCAATGGGGGCGTGTTTGCCGCCGCCAATCCGCAGGGGGCCAAACGCTTGATCCTTGCCATCCCCAACGCGTTCGAGGCCGGGCAGATCGTGCTCAGGGCACGCGCCGCGAATTCCGGCATCAACGTCATAGCGAGGGCCCATTCCGATGCCGAGGTCGAGCATCTCAAAGGCCTCGGCGCCGACACCGTCATCATGGGCGAACGCGAGATCGCCCGCGGCATCGTGCAAGAAGTGCTGGAGCAAAAGCCGATGCCGCGCCCCGAAGCCATTGAGCCCTCCCCGGCCTGAGGCTTGCCCACAGGCGCGTTGATCACGCCACGAAGGCGGAGCCGCCATTATGCGCGACGCTGGCGAGATACTTTGCCGGCGGCTTGCCGAGCGCTTTCTTGAACATGGTGATGAAGGCGGTGACGGAGGCGTAGCCGAGATCGCCCGAAACCTGCTGGACACTCGCACCTGAGGCCAGCTCCCTTATGGCGACGATCAGGTGCAATTGCTGGCGCCAGCGGCCGAAGCTCAGTCCGGTCTCCTTCACCACAAGACGGGCGAGACTGCTTTCTGAGAGCGCGACGCGGTTGGCCCACTCGGCAAGCGTGCTGCGATCGGCAGGGTCTTGCGCCAACGCTTCCGCGATCCGCCGCAAGTGCGGCTCGGCGGAGATCGGCAGATGCAGCTGCTGGACCGGCATGCGCGGCAGTTCGGAGAGCAGGATCGTGGTCAGCAGCACGTCCCTCGCCTCATCCTCCTCCACGCGATCGGCCAGCTCAACGATCAGTTCGCGCAGCAGCGGCGAGATCGACAGCGTGCAGCACCGGTCCGGCAGATCGGCGGCTCCCGGCTCGATATAGACGAAGAAAATCCGCGCATTGGCCGTCGCGATATTGCTGTGTTCCATGCCACCGGGAATCCACACCCCGCAATGCGGCGGCACCATCCACAGACCGCTGGGCACGCGGCAGGTGACGCCACCGCCGAGCGCGAAGACGAGCTGGCCCTTCCGATGCCAATGGGTCGCCACTTCCGCCCTGGTCTCGGTAACCTCGACGCGCACGGCAATCGCAGGTGCCTGCACATCATCGACATGGAAATCGACCCAGGGGTAGCGGAGGGGCTGTCTCACAATTGACCGTTTTTAGCGATTATTCGCCATGATTGCTAAATTCTTTGATGCGGGAAGTCGATAGGCTCCGGTTCGTGGCTGGCATGTCACAAAGTATCAGGAGGGCTTCCCATGCGCGCGCTCGTCATGTCTCCCGACAACCCCACTAGACTGACGCTCGCCGAGGTCGAGGGCCCTCGGCCCCTCCCCAACGAAGCGCTTGTCTGCGTCCACGCTACCTCGTTGAACCGCGGTGAACTGCGCCTGCTCACCATACGCCCGGAAGGCTGGATACCTGGCCAGGACGTGGTTGGAGTGATCAAGCGGGCGGCAGCCGATGGCTCCGGGCCTGCCGTCGGCGCCCGGGTTGTGGCTTTGGTCGACGAGGCCGGCTGGGCCGAACGGGCGGCCGTTCCGACCGACCGTCTCGCCGTCATCCCGGACGATGTCAGCTTCGGGTCCGCCGCCACGCTTCCGGTCGCGGGCACGACGGCTCTCAGGGTCTTGCGCCATGGCGGCGACCTCGCGGGACAGCAGGTGTTGATCACCGGCGCCAGCGGCGCGGTCGGCCGTTTCCAGATCCAGATCGCCCGCGAGCAAGGCGCCGCGGTGACTGCAATCGCCGCCGCCCGGCACGCCGAGGATCTCCGCGGTCTTGGTGCTCACGAAGTCGCCGAGTCGATCGAACTGGCCGAAGGGCCATTCTCTCTGATCACCGAGTCGGTCGGCGGCCAAAGCCTCGCCCATGCCATCGAACGCGTCGCCCCCGGCGGCACCATCGTCATGTTCGGTTCGAGCAGCGGCGAACTCACGCCGGTTGGCTTCAGACAGTTCGTTCCGGGCCATGAGGGAGCGAGGATTCAGACTTTCGCCTACTACACATCCGGTCCAGCAATTGGCGCGGACATCGCCTCGCTGCTCGCTCTGGTCGCGGCTGGCCGGCTGGAAACCCGTGTGTCCATGACCGTGCCGTGGACAGACATCACCCAGGCCCTGGACGCCCTGCGCCAGCGCAGCTTCAGCGGCAAGGCTGTTCTCACCATCGCCGGATGAGCAGTCTGTCAGTGCTCAGACGTGCTGGCCGCCATTGATGTGGATTTCCGAGCCCGTCACATAGGACGCCTGCTGCGAGCACAGGAAGAAGATGATGTCGGCGACTTCCGAGGTGGCGCCAAGGCGCCTGAGTGGGATCGTCTCGACGATCTTGTCGGTGCCCGGCGACAGGATCGCGGTGTCGATCTCGCCCGGCGCAATCGCATTGACGCGGATACCGTGCGGGCCGAAATCATGCGCCATCTCGCGCGTCAGCGAACCGAGCGCCGCCTTCGAGGTCGCATAGGCGGTGCCGGCGAAAGGATGCACGCGCGTGCCGGCGATCGAGGTGACGTTGACGATCGAACCTTTTGCTGCCGCAAGCTCCTTGAAGAGACCACGCGCGAGCATGATCGGCGCGAAGAAATTCACCTGGAACACATCGCGCCAGACATGCATCGGCGTGTCGATCGAATCCATCCGGCTGTTGCCGTCCTTGAGCTTCGGCGAAATGCCGGCATTGTTGACCAGCGCGTGCAATTGCCCGCCATGCGCTTCCAGCCGGTGACGTATCTCCGAGACGGCGATGCCGACATCTTCCTGGTCGGCGAGATCGACCTTGATGTGGTCCTCTGGGCCGGCCGGCCACGGGCAATCCTCGGCAAAGGCCTGGCGCGAACAGGTGATGACGCGCCAACCCTCACGCGAAAAGCGCTTGACCGTAGCATGTCCGATGCCGCGGCTGGCTCCGGTCAGCACGATGGTTTTTCTGGTGTCGGTCTCAGCCATGTCTGTCACTCCGGCCGGAGATGTAGCCGAATGCCGCGGAGGTGGCGAGAGGCCGAATTGTCACCGCAGCTCTCATATGAGGAACGGATTGCCAGCTCGCATTTGATTCGAAGCCAGAATGACGAGCCGCTCAGCCGCCGCCGAGAATATCCAGGATTGAGGTTTTCCGCTTCTTGGTCGGGCCGCCGACGCTGCCCGGCGGTACCGGGTGGTTGATCGAGGCCGTGGTGCCGCCGTCGCCCGGCATGTTGAAACCGTCGGCATCGACGGTTTCGGCCGTACGGCGGACCGGTGCTTGTGCGGGTACAGCAGCAGGTGCCGGCGCGGCAGCAGGCTCAGAACGGCTGACGGCCACGGCAGGCAACGGCGCCGCCTGATTGTTATCGACTGACGGAATATCGTCGGGCACGATGGTGTCGGGCGGCGTCGACTTCCAGGTGCCGGGCAGCGGCCGGACCGGCACACCTTCATGCGCGGCCACCATGAACTCGTGCCAGGCCTGTGCCGGCAGCGCGCCACCGGTGACCTTCTTCATCGGCGTGCCGTCATCGTTGCCGAACCATACGCCGGTGGTGAGGTTTGCGGTGTAGCCGACGAACCAGGCGTCGCGCGAATTCTGGCTGGTTCCGGTCTTGCCAGCAGACGGCCAGGCGAAGGCCGCCTTCTTCGCCGTGCCGATCTCGACCGTGCCGGTCATCATCGAGTTCATCATGCCGACAATGTTCTGCTTGACGACGCGCGGCGCGCTGCCGCCATTGTCGTCATAGAGCACCTTGCCTTCGGTCGTGGTGATGCGGCGGATGAAATGGATGTCGGGCTTGTAGCCGCCATTGGCGAACGGCACATAGGCCGATGTCAGCTCCAGCGGCGTCACCTCCGAAGTGCCGAGCGCGATCGAGGTGTTGGCGATCAGATCGGACTGGATGCCCATGCGGTGCGCCGCCTCGACCATCGCGTCGGGCCCGACTTCCATCGTCAGCTGTGCCGCGACGGAATTCAGCGATTTCGCCAAAGCGGTCGCCAACGTCACCTTGCCGAAATATTTGCCGCCGTAATTGTCCGGTGTCCACTTGCCGATCTTGATCGGTGCGTCGTTGCGCACGCTGTCGGGCGTGCGGCCGGCTTCCAGCGCGGCCATATAGACGAACGGCTTGAACGCCGAGCCCGGCTGGCGGCGTGCTTCGGAGGCGCGGTCGAACTGGCTGGTCGAATAGTCGTAGCCGCCGACCATGGCGCGCACGGCGCCGGAATTGTCGATCGAGACCAGCGCGCCTTGGCTGACATTGAGCTTCTTGCCGCTCTCGTCGATCAGCCGGCGGATCGACTGTTCGGCGAGCTTCTGCAGGTTGAGGTCGACGGTGGTGTCGACGACGATGTCGCTGCGCACGTCGCCGATCAAATCGGGCAGCTCTTCCATGATGGTGTCGGCGACGTAGTTTTCCGAACCGGTCCAGTAGGATGGCGCGCGCGTTGCCGGCGCGCTCATCGCCGAGGCCAGTTCCTTGGCGCTGATCTTGCCTTCGTCGCGCATGGCGGCGAGCACCAGCTGCGAACGCTCCTCCGCCGCCTTCGGATCCCGCGCCGGCGACAGTCGCGACGGCGCCTTCAAGAGGCCGGCGAGAAGGGCCGCCTCCGACAGAGTGACATCGCGCGCGCTCTTGCCGAAATAGCGGCGCGAGGCCGCCTCGACGCCATAGGCGCCGGAGCCGAAATAGACCCGGTTGAGGTACATTTCGAGGATCTGGTCCTTGGTATGCTTGTGCTCCAGCCACAGCGCCAGCAGCACTTCCTGCACCTTGCGCTCCAGCGTGCGGTCGGGCTTCAGGAACAGGTTCTTGGCCAGTTGCTGGGTCAGCGTCGAGCCGCCCTGCGAGAAACGCCGGCCCAGAACATTGGTCACCATGGCGCGTGACAGGCCGATCGGGTCGATGCCGAAATGCGAATAGAAGCGGCGGTCCTCGATGGCGATGACGGCTTCCGGAATGTAGGGCGACATTTCGTGCAGGCCGACCGCCTCGCCGCCGCTCATGCCGCGGTTGGCAAGCAGTTGCCCGTCGACCGAGACGATCTTGATGTTGGGCGCACGGTCGGGGATCGACCAGGTGGTCGCCGCCGGCATCTTGGCGCCGTAATAGACGACGATGCCGGCCACCGCGATGCCGCCCCAGATGCAGAGCACGAAGCACCAGTAGAACATCCGGGCCATCACGCCGAAAAGGCCGCGCCGGGCTTTGCCTCGCTTGCCGCGTGACGATGATTTTGCCTTGGAGGTTTTGCGCGCCGAAGATGATTTGCGATTGGCCGGCACGACCCGATCCTCCTCGTTCACCGAAAAACCGGCCGCGGATTTCGCCTTTGGCGATCCCTCGAAGCTGGGTTCGATGCGACTGTCTCTGCGGTTCGCCATGCGTTGCGCTGTCTTCCCGGTATCAATGGCGCTCGGGTTGGAGGGTAGATGCGGCGGTTTAAGGGCGCGTTAAAGCAGGGCTCGTGCAGGCCGTTGAAATTCCTTACGAACTTCTTAATCCGTTACCGCGCGTTACCGCTGCCGTTACCGCTCTGTTCACGGCGCTTGACGCGCGCGTCAGCAAAGCGGTCGGCGGCCTCCAACACGGCGCGATCATACTGCTTGGTGGTGCTGGTTGCGCTATGGCCGGCGACCTTGCTGGCATCGTCCAGGCTGGCGTCGGATGCCCTGCCCTCGGTAATGCCTGAAGCTCGCAAGTCTCGAGCCCAAAGGGCCACGGGAAGGCCCGCGACCTTGCGATCGACCGACCACCGCTGCGCGAATATCTTGGCGCGCCAGGGCAACCCGTTTTCCTCGGCCACGATGATCGGCCCCTTGCGCTTCTCGATCGGCCAATGCTGCAGTTCTTCCATGACCATCGGCGCCTTCTTCAGCGAATACGAAATGCTGATGCCAGTGCTGTCGGCGGTCTTGGATGGCGTGTAGCGCAGCACCATGTCGGCGTCGATATCTTCCCAGCGCAGACCGAACCATTTCAGATCCCGGTCGGCGTCGAGCACTTCGGAAATTCCGCCCATGTCCATCGGCCACCACTGGCCGATCACGTCCCACAGGCGAAGCACTGTCTCGAAGCACAGGGCATAGGCGAGTGCCGACGAAGGCCGTCCGGCCTGATGCGCAGCTGCGCGCGCCGCAATGATCTGGTTGGCGGTGGCAGACTGCTTGCGGGGTTTTGGGTGGGGGAGTTTTTTCGCTGTCTCGCGCATGACAACAGCCAGTTCCGAGCAACCGGGCAGACGCATCATGATTCCGAAGCTGACGGCAGCGAAGAGCACGGCACGGGCAGTTGACGCTGCGGCGAGGTATCGCCCGTTCTCAGACCACACGTCGTGCCAGTCTATGAGGTCAACCCCGGTTGTCTCATCGAGGCGGACGCTGCCGACGTGGGCTTTGAGGTTTTTGAGGTAGTGATTGTAAGGCCGGAGCGACCCAGGCTTCAGCTTACGATAGGGACTGCGCTTGTGGGTCTCGTAAATGGTCAGCAGTGACTTGATGGCACCATCGAATTTCAGCGGATCGGCGCGATAGCCGGTGCGCCACAGCAGCATCTCGGCCTGCAGCGCATCGCACTTTGCCTTGAGCATCTCCGGCTGATCGGCGAGGTAGTAGAGGTTCACCGTCTTCGGGATATAGCCGTTCTTGACGTCGTTCTCATCGGCAATCCAGTGCGGTACGCGCCCGCCGGCGCGCTTGATCCATTTCAGGCCTGGGGCCTTTGTCTGGTCTTCGACTTCCATTGGCTTGCGTCCGCTTTGCCGGGTGGCGCCGTTGCCGTGGTTGGGCCGGTTCCGAGATAGTTTTCGTAGAACCTGCGCACCAAGGGGACCGGGCGCCCTCCGTGAAATTCATCAATAGCCGGGAAACCGGGCTTGTTGGCAAGGGTTGGCAGGCGCTCGCGTGTCCATTTTTCAGCCTTTTCCCTGCCGACGATGGCTTCTGCGATCTGCAAATCGGTCGCGAACATCGGCAGATCGTCCAGGGTTATAGCCGGCGGCACGAGCCGTCCGAATCGACATTGAGCGGGCGGGCGAGATCGGCGAAGATTGAATGAGCGGCTGTGTGCATGGGATGGCTCCTCTATCGATGAAGCCATTAATGCATTCTGCATTAACCAAGTCAATGCATTGCGCACTGATTTATGCGATCGCGCGCAGAAAAAATTATAGGCGCGAGACCTGTCCGACGACGCGACCGATGATTCGGACATGTTCAAGCAATGCGTTCTGCGGAGGGTGAGCAGGATTGTCGGAAAGGATTGTGACCGCCGGCGGCTGGCTGAACAGTACCTTCGACAGCCGCTTTACTCTGGGCTCGCCGTCTCCGTCATCGAACACATAAATGCCGTCGGCGCCGAAGCTGCTTTGCCTGGTGTCAACGATGATCCGATTGCCGGGATAGAGCGTCGGAACCATGCTATCCCCGACGACCGCCATGAAGATCGAGCCGGCGGGCGACGCCTGCAGCTCATGCCTGAAGAAGCTGTCCGGAATCAGCCATTCATTCACGACCTTGTGCCCGGTCACCGTCCCTGCGCTCGATATGGCCACCACCTCGGCCCCTGCCTGTCCGTGACCGGCACCGGGCCTTACATCAATCTCCGGCGTAGCTCCTGGCGTCTTTGGCGTGTAGCGCTGCGCACCTGACAGGACGCCGCCGTCATCGCCAATATTCTCGCTGTCGATGTGGCTGACGTGGTCAGGCTCGGCTGGGTCCCATTCATCAATCGAAATCCGCTCTGGCTCTCTCAGGCCGGCGTCCGAACGTGGTCCTTCGCCGAGCATTAGCCAGGCAAGCCGGACATTGAAAAATGACGCATAGAGCTTAGCGGTTTCGGTGTCGAAATCACGCGAGCCGTTTTCATGGCCGGCGTAGGTGCCGACCGGCACCTTGAGGTCCTCCGCTGCTTTAGTGGCTGACCTGTAGCCAGCGTATAGGCGCGCACTGCGTAGGCGGCTGGCGCGATTATCCTCGGACGGCATAGAAAATCCCCATGAAAATTGAATTTCGATGCATTATGCATGAAAAGAGTGATGCGCGCTGCATTGTTTTCTGCCGATGACGTGCTATGCTTAACGCATTGATAACTGCCGAACGCATAGGAACGTTGATGACCGAAACGCCCGACATCGCAGAAGCAGCACCGATAACGCCGTCCGACATCGTGGCGATCCGCAACGCCCGGAACTGGAAGCGTTCGAACCTGGCGGCCTACCTCGGCTGCAACTACACGACCGTCTGGCGCATGGAAAATGGCAAGATCGCAATCGACGGCGCCCATCGCCGCTTGCTGCACCAGCTGAAACCTGCCGCGAGGAAAGCGTTCACTGTTGTTCGCACCTGCGACGGCACGGTGATCGCCTGCGACCCGTCGACCGGGATCACGGCATCCGCCCTTAGCGTTGACGAAGCCTTGGCGGAACTTCGCCGACTGCTCGCTATGAAAGATGCCGCATGATGATCCGTAAAACCGCGAAGACAGCGCCGGCGACCCGCTCACTTACCGAACGGGAGGCCGCCGCGCTTACAGTCCGCATCCGCAAAGCCGTTGACAATGTGTGGGCGCTTCTCCTGGAGGCGCAGGAGCGCGAGGCATGGAAGGCGCTGCGCTATGCGACCTGGGAAGCCTATGTAAAGGCCGAATTCGCAATGTCTCGGCGTAATTCCTACCGGCTTCTCGACCTCGGCCGCGTCGTCCGCGAGATCGAAGATTTTGTGCCGCATGCGGCACAAATCACGCAGCGCGACGCCGCTGCGATCAAGGACGATTTGCCGGCTGTGAAGGCCGAGATAGTCGCACGCATCGATAGGGGTGCTGAGCCTGCAAAGGCCGCCACCGATGTCATAGCGGAGAAGCGCGCCGCGAAGGATAAAGCGAAGGTCGAACATGACCGCCAACGGGAACAATCCCGCGCTGCCCTGCCCGATGCAGTCAAGCAGCACGTTACCACTCGCGGAGTCGCTAAGACCAAAGCCGACGGCTCGAATGTCGAGACTGTAGACCGTGTGTCTGAACTGGAAGAACGGGTGCGCGGCCTGGAAGCGGACAACGCATCGCTCAAGGCTGAAAACGCAAAGTTCGCCGACATGTGGGTGCAGTATCAGCAAGGCGGCTTCGAAGCTGTGATCGCTGGGAAGGACGAAGAAATTCGCACCCTCAACGCCCGGCTGATCCAGGAGAGCGAAGACAAGGCCGGATGGATGAAGCGGGCAAAGGGGTGGCAGAAGCGCGCCACTGATCTCGGCTGGTCCGGCGACGTGGTCATTCCCCTTGATCCGCGATCTTCGGATGATGAGGTCATTTCCCTTGGCTGACGTGGCCGATCTCTTCAGCAGAGTGCGGTCGTTTGGCGCAAACATCGTGCTGGACGGCAACTCCCTGCGGATCGTGAACCCGAAGAAGCTGCCTGCATCCGCGAAAACGTACATCACCAAGAACAGTCAGGCCGTCGCCGAATATCTGCGCTCGGACGAGAACATCGAATTCGAAGAGCGTGCCGGGATCGTCGAGTTTGAAGCTGGCGCGCCTCGCGAATGGGCCGAACAGTTCGCCCGCTATCTGTCCCTGACCAAGCCGGCCGGGGTTTCGGAAATGGACTGGTCCTGGTTCCTGACGACGTGCGGTCGCATGATCGACGAAGCGCCGGGGGTAGCGGTATGAACGCGCTTCCGCCAGCCCATCACCAGATATCGCTCCGTCCTCACCAGATCAGAACGGAAGAGCTTTTGCGGCAGCGTATCCGCGAAGGCGCACGCCGGATCATCTTGGTGGCGCCGACGGCGTTCGGGAAGACAGAGACCGCAATCGATCTCGTGACCAAAAACCAAGCCAAGAATTCTCGAGCCTGGTTCATCGTGGATCGCGTCACGCTGATCGACCAGACCAGCGAGCGCTTCGCAAAATACGGCATCGACCACGGCATTATCCAGGCCGATCACTGGCTGACCGATCCGACGAAGCCTGTGCAGGTGGCATCGGCGCAAACGGTAGGACGGCGCAAATATCTGGACAGCGAGCTGCCGAAGCTCATCATCATTGATGAGGCTCATTGCGAATACCAATCCAATCTTGAGCTGGTCGAACGCGCCAAAGACGCCATCGTCGTCGGTTTGACCGCGACGCCTTTCACCGACGGTATGGCCGACCACTGGGACGCCCTCGTCAACGGCGCGACGACAAATCAGCTTCTCGCGGATGGTTGGCTGACCCCGCTCAAGATCAAAGCGTGCGTCGCGCCTGACATGAAGGGCGCGAAGAAGGCGTTCACCGGCGAGTACGACGAAACCGACGCCGGCCAACGCGGGATAACAATCATTGGCGACGTGATCCATACATGGGTTCAACAGACACAAAAGCATTTCGGGGGTCCGGTGAAGACCCTCGTTTTCTCACCGTCCGTTGCCCACGGTGAAGAGCTTTGCCGGCAGTTCGCCGCGGCTGGCTTCAACTTTCAACAAATCAGCTACCTGGACGCCTCGGACAAAGAGCGGCGCGACAAAATCGAAGAATTCCGCAAGCCGGACAGCGCGATCCACGGGCTCGTTTCCTGCGCGGTACTGACCAAGGGCTTCGACGTGCCGGACGTGATGTGCGGCATCTCCTGCAGGCCCTACAGAAAATCCTTCTCGTCCCATATCCAAGAGCTTGGGCGCGTGATGCGCATTTCCGAAGGCAAAGATTTCGGGCTGTGGCTGGATCACTCCGGCAACTGCGTCACGTTCGCTGAAGACACTGCCTGGCTGTTCGAACATGGCGTCCACAGCCTGTCGAGCGCTCAAAAGAAAGACGGCGAGGCTCGGGAGCCCAACGAGAAAGTCAAACAGAAATACTTTTGCGGCGAGTGCGGGCTTCAAATGGAGCCCCACCACGCTGCTTGCGTTTCCTGCGGCTGGCAGCGGCCGAAGTATGGCGAAATTCAAGTCGTTGAAGGCGAGCTGATCGATGTCGATTTCAGCATCAAGAACGCCTTCACGCCGCGCAAAGGTCTGCGCGCGAAATGCCTGGAAGATCCGAAGTCGATCTGGAACACGGCGCTGGCCTATTGCCTGTCCAATGGGCGCAAGGGGGAGGAATCGTCTCGCAAGTGGGCCTATGGCGTTTGGCGCGGCATCTACCCCGGCAGCAAGCTGCCCTATGGCCTGTTCGATGCGGCCTGCAAACACAGCCAGGTGAAGATTGACGAGTGGCAGCTTGTCGAACGCGAAATCAAACGGTTCCGCAACAAGCCGAGGCGCGCCGGATGAGCATCGAAGACGCGATCGACGACGCATGCTCTTCGGTCGGCATCATTCCGCCAAAGGAACGCAGCTACGGCAAGTGGCTTCACACCGACACGCTGTCCGGGAAGAACGGCAAGGGCGACGGGCGCGTCATCATCAACGAAACACACGTCACGGCCTTCAACTGGCAAACCGGTGGGACTGTAACCGTCGGGATGGGTGGGGAGGTCGAGAAACGCGATCGGCAGAAAATCGCAAAGCAAATCGAGTTTTCAAAGCGCAAGAAGCAGGCCGACGCGGCACGCGCTGCCCGACTAGCGTCGGACATGATCGCCACGGCCAAGATCGCCGCGCACCCCTACCTGGCCGCGAAAGGGTTTCGTGACGAAAAGGCCATGGTGATCCGGGTGGAAGATGTGCGTCGGATCGGCGGCGATTACCTCGTGCCCGATGCCGGCTGTTCTTCCGCGATGGTCATACCGGCCCGCATCGGCGGCCAAGTGGCGTCTGCACAATTGATCTGGGAAGACGGCACCAAGAAGTTTCTTTTCGGCGGGGCCACATGGGGCGCTGCCCACCGGATCAGCACCGGCGTCGATACCTGGCTCTGTGAAGGCTATGCAACGGGCCTCTCCGTCCGCGCCGCTCTGCAGGGGATGAAGATCAAACCGACCGTCCTCTGCTGCTTCTCGGCCGCCAATATCGTCACTGTAGCTGGCCACAGCGGCGGGCGGGTTTTCATCGCGGCTGAGAATGACAAGCCGCTGAAGCAGTTCGATGGCCTCGGCGCCAGCGAATACTACGCCCGCAAAACGTCGCTGCCCTTTGGCATGCCGCCCGATATCGGGACGGACTTCAACGACCTTCACCAACGATCAAGCATCTTTGCCGTGCAGCGAGCCCTGACAGCCGTCATGGCGAACGCAGCGCGCAAGAAAGGCACTTCATGAAAAAGGAACTCGACACCTCGAAAGCTTCTTTCAAACTTGACCTCATCGAGACAGCCAACGCGGACCCGGTGATGACTGCTGCCGACTTGAAACTGTTGGCGGCATATATGTCGGTCATGGAATGGCCTTCGGGTAAAGCATGGCTTTCCATCACGCTGGGTTGCGCAAAAACCGGACTGAGCGAACGGCAATATTGGACAAGCCGAACGCGTCTCGCCGGTAAGAATGAAGCCAAAAGGCCGTACATGATCGCTGCCGGCGGCTCCGGCACCGTTGACGCGTTCAAGCTGATCAATCCCTGGCGGGATGAAGCAATCGAGCACGTCGCGGCCATGACGGCTTTCCATCGAGAGCGCTTGAGGCAACAAAAGGCCAAATCTCGGCTGAAGAAGATAACGTCGCAAACAAGCGATGTGTCACTGCAACCATTGCAGGGACATAACCCCGGTTGTCACTGCAAAATTTGCAGTCCTGTCACTGCAACCATTGCAGACAAGTACCCCTCAGATAGTACCCCAAGGAAAGAAGGGGCCGGTAAGAATAATCCTGGCTCGAACGTTCTGCCCTTCGGCAAGCGGAAGGCGTCATGATGCAAACGCTCTCTCAGGCTGAACTTGATGACGCGTACCATCACGCGATCTTCGACTGTGACCAGGCGCTGTCCGATTACATCCGTCGCGCCTTCAAGCTGCGGCAAGAGCAAATGGCATGGAAGGGTGTAAGCCCGATCCTCTGGGACACGATCCGCAACGATCTGCACGAGATGCTGGCGCAAGCTTTCCACGAATGTGAGTTCAAGCACCTCGGGCCGGAGCGGTACGATCAACTGATGGACAGACTATGGAAGCGCAACCCGGAGCAACAACCAGTATGACGAAAAGCAGGAACAGCAAGCTGACCGTTCCGAAGATGCGGAAAGGCGAAGCGGAACAGGCGAAGATTCGGCGAGACCTTGGCCATGACTTCGCTGTCCAGAAGGACGATCACGGTCGCGACCGGCTCATTGCCGGCACCGCCGACGCAAGGCGCGTCTACGATGTCAGCAATGGCGGCTATATCAGCACGGGTGGCATAGCCCGGGTTCGCAATGTCGATCCCCTCAAGGGCATTTCGAGCCTGACATACAAGCAGCGGGACGCGGGTACTCGCTATCGCGCTGACTTCGAATTGGCGACGCGCGAGGGCCTGAAGACCATGGGCATGGGCGAGCGCGTCGACGGCGGCCGATCCGGTGCGAGTGTCCCGGCCAAGCTGATCGACAACCACGCGGTGATGGCGCGGGCGCGGCAAGCTCTGGTCTATCCCGAGATCCTGGCTGTAATCGATGCGGTATGCGGTCTCGGGATGTCGATCAAGGAAGTGGCGCAGCGGGAGAACGTGGTCCGAGACATTCCGGCCCAGCTCTTGCGCATGGGTCTGGAACGTCTCGTTTTTCACTACGGGTCGCAGTCCGCAACCCGTCACAACAGTTGAAACGTGCCGTCACGTATGGTAGAGATTTGGGCACGGTGACGATTTGCGCCGGAACCCGCCCGAATGAGGCGGGTTTTTTGTTGCGCATCGGTTTTTATCACACAAGCGGATCGGTAAAGGCCTTCGCGTCTGCCATCAGCTGTTCATACCAGTCGAATGACACAATATCCGACATCGATCCTTCCCCGATCTTTCCTTTCGCGCCGTGCGCCAATGCAACCCGTTCTGCAGCAAGGATATGCATCCTACGAAGGGTCGCCTTGCCCCCCTCGATTTCTTGGTAGGCACGCAGTTTCAAACCCAACTCTTCGGCCATCTGTGTTTGCGTCAAGCCAAGATCATTGCGGAGCCATTCCAATTGTTGTGCGTTCATCGCTTCCATTGAATTGAGCCCTGCGTTGCGCTATATCGGGACCGGGTGAGGTTTGGACCCCCACCCGGCTCCGGTGTTACCGGCCTATGGAGAGAGCCAATCTCCATCTGCCGAACCGGACGTGGAAGGTGAGCTTGAAGCTCATGGTGTCCTCCAGTCCGTTGCCGAAGCGGGATTGCTTCGGCGAAATGAATATACGCAGAAACTGCGCATCGCGCAACCGAAAAGCGCAGAAACTGCATATTATTTAGAGCCGCTTCGGGTCCAACCGGGCGGCTTTCGCTTTAGAGGTGCGGCGCACCTACGAATCGCTGGGTAGCTCCTGCCTGCGCTTTGGCTGGATAGGCGGGGAGTTAAGCCTTATCAGCTGACCGGCCGCAAAATTCCTGGCAAATTCTTCGTTCTCGAAAAGATGCTGGGTGGTTTCGCCGTTCTCAAAGATCTGCACCGCCCATTGGCCGTCGATCCTTTCGACACGAACACCATTTGTACTCTCGTCCACGGTCGCCACTCCCAAACACGAGCCCCAACGAACCATTTCAGTCGCAAGGTTCAAACGTATAATTCCGCATGCGCTCAGACCGCAAGGTGCCTCAATGCCCGCAACAGAGCTGACCCCGAAGCAAGCGCGCTTCATCGAAGAATTCATGATCGACCTGAACGCCACACAGGCGGCAAAGCGGGCCGGCTACAGCGAATTGACAGCCCAGGTGCAAGGATCGCGCCTATTATCGAATGTTATGGTTGGCGAGGCCATCGCAGCGCGGCAAGCAGCCATCGCTGAAAAGCTCGGCGTCACTCAGGAACGCATCGTGGCCGAGCTGGCGAAGATTGCCTTTTCCGATATTCGCAAGGCGGTGCAGTGGGGCCGCAGCCCGATCGACACGGAATCGGAGAACGCCAAGCCGAATGGTCTCGGCATCTATCCGGTCGAGTTGGTCGGCAGCGACAAGATTGACGACGACACGGCCGCCGCGGTCTCTGAAGTCTCGCTTACCCAGACCGGCATCAAGATCAAGATGCACGACAAGAAATCGGCGCTGGTCGACCTGGGCAAGCATTTTGGCATGTTCAAGGAACGCGTCGAGCTCACTGGCAAGGACGGCGCCGCGCTCGTCCCGGTGGTCAATGTCCGCCTCCGCAGCCGCAGCTGAAATCAATCTCGACCTGCACGACAAGCAGGCGCTGGCATTCGAGACGGAAGCAACCGAAGCGCTCTATGGCGGTGCTGCCGGCGGTGGCAAGTCGCACCTGATGCGCGCGGCCGCCATAACCTGGTGCGCGGAAATCCCAGGCCTTCAGGTCTATCTCTTCCGCCGCATCCGCGACGACCTGATCAAGAACCACATGGAAGGCCCCCAAGGCTTTCGCCAGATGCTCGCCGGCTGGGTGGAATGCGGGTTCGTCACCATCGTAGAGGATGAAATTCGGTTCTGGAACGGATCGAGGATCTATCTCTGCCACTGCAAAGACGAGAAGGACCGTTTCAAATATCAGGGCGCTGAAATCCATGTGCTGCTGATCGACGAGCTGACCCACTTCACCGAAGTGATTTACCGGTTCCTCCGCAACCGCGTGCGCATGGTCGGGATCAAGGTTCCGCCGCAATACGCCGGCCGCTTCCCGCGCATCCTCTGTGGAGCCAATCCGGGCGGGATCGGTCACCAGTTCGTCAAGGCAACGTTCATTGACGGCGTCCTGCCGCTGAAGGTGTACAAGGCCGAAGTCAGCGAAGGCGGCATGCAGCGGCAGTTCATCCCTGCGCAGCTCGAAGACAACCCATCAATGAACGACAACGATCCCGGCTATGAAAGCCGGCTGATGGGTCTCGGTTCGGAGAGCCTGGTGCGCGCAATGCGCTATGGCGACTGGGACGTTGTTGAGGGCGCCTATTTCGACAACTTCGAACGACGCCGGCACGTCGTCAAACCATTCGCCATTCCAGACCACTGGACACGCTTCAGGGCGGGCGACTGGGGCAGCGCCAAGCCGTTCTCTTTTGGTTGGTATGCGGTGGCGTCCGACGATACGATTGTGCCGTCTGGCGTGGCTGGCGCGCCCGGCATCGTCATTCCACGCGGCGCGCTCATCAAGTACCGCGAATGGTATGGCGTGAAGATCGACAAATCGGGTCGCTATCTGCCCAACACTGGTCTGAAGCTGCATGCAGAAGCGGTCGGGGCCGGTGTCCGCCAGCGCGATTATGACGACACGATCAGTTACGGCGTCCTTGACCCTGCTGCGTTCAGCCAGGACGGCGGGCCATCGCTGGCCGAGAGGATGGCGAACGGGACGAACGCTAACGGATCGACCTTCCGGCGCGCGGACAACAAGCGAACGGCTGGACGCGGCGCAATGGGCGGCTGGGATCAGTTGCGCGGCCGACTGACTGGCGACGAGGACGGCCGGGCGATGCTGTTCTTCTTCGAAACCTGCATACACACGATTCGGACCCTGCCGGCGCTGCAGCACGACGAGGCGAACCCGGAAGACCTCAACAGCGACCAGGAAGACCATGCGGCCGACGAGACGCGCTACGCGTGCATGTCGCGGCCATGGGCGGCCAAGACCAAGACGCCGGCTCCCAAGGTGCCCCAGGGCCATGTCCAGCTTCCCGGCGTGCCTGACGACGGCAACGGGCGTCGAAGGATTCGCATATGATCAACGACACTGAAGACGAGATCGACAACACCGCAGATGATGCGGTCGACCCGTCGCTGAAGCCGAAGGCCTCCAAGGGCTGGCTGAAGCTGATCACGGATCAGGAGAAGGCCGGCTTTGCCGACTATCAGACACGGTGCACCAACATCCAGAAGCGGTATGCCGATCTGGAGCGCCTGGCGAACGTCACCCGCGACCGCGAGTTTCAAATCTTCTGGGCCAATATCGAAGTCCTGAAGCCTTCCATGTATTCCCGCCCACCGGTTCCGGTGGTCGCGCCGCGCTTTCAGGACAGGCGGCCGCTCCCGCGCACGGCATCGGAGCTTGTCGAGCGCTCGACGGCGGTGACGTTCGATCGGCAGAACATTGACGGCGTGATGCGGCTGGTGCGAGACGACCTGGCCACGATTGCGCGCGGCTGCATGTGGATCCGGTACGAGACCAAGAGCCGAGAGAACGGCTACACCGAAACCGTCTGCATCGAGCACAAGAACCGTCGCGACTTCGTGCATGATCCCGCCCGAAACTGGAAGGAAGTGGACTGGGTCGCGGGCGGCGCATGGATGACGCGCAAAGAGATGCGCAAGCGCTTCAAGGCGACGTCAGGCAACGCCTATCAGGATGCCGAGTTCGCCAAGTGCAAGGACGACAAGAACAACACCGACGGCAAGCTGAAGGCGCGGGTCTGGGAACTGTGGTCGAAGTCCGAAAACAAGGTGGTGTGGCTGTCACCGGGCGTTGATGTCGTGCTGGACGAGGGCGCGCCGCACCTCACGTTGGAAAACTTCTTCCCGTGTCCGCAGCCGGCCTATGGCACGTTGCAGCCGGAGAGCCTTATCCCGGTTCCCGATTACGTCTTCTACAAAGACCAGATCGAGGAAATCAACGACATCACCAACCGCATTTCGGCATTGACCGAAGCGCTTCAGGTGCGTGGTTTCTATCCGGCCGGCGCCGGCGAAATCGGCGATGCGATCGAGGCCGCGGTTAAGACGCGCGATCCGCGCCAGATCATGGTCCCGGTCAGCAATTGGGCCGCGTTCGGCAATGGATCGGCCAAGGACACGGTTGTCTGGCTGCCGACCGACATGGTGGCGTCGACCATCACGCAGCTGATCGCGCTTCGCAAGCAGCTCATCGAGGACATTTACCAGATCAGCGGCCTGTCGGACATCATGCGGGGCGAGAGCAACCCGAACGAAACGCTCGGCGCGCAGCAGATCAAGACGCAATACGGCTCTGTCCGCATTCGCGACCGGCAGAACGAGCTGGTGCGCATCGCTCGCGACGCGGCGCGCATCATCGCCGAGGTCATGGCAGAGAATTTCCAGTCGAAGACGCTGCTGGAAATGAGCCAGATGGAACTGCCGAGCGAGGCCGATATCGCCAAGCAGGTAAAGCCGCTGGAGGCCCAAGCCAAAAGCATCGAGAAGGAATTGCAGGGCGCGTCGCGTGATCCCGAAATCGCCGCGATGGCGAAGCAGAACCCGGAAGCCGCGCAGCAGATAATGCAGCAGGCTCAGGGCCAGATTGCCGAGATCACGAAGCAGATCGAGGAGCTGAAAAAGACCGTCACCATCGACCAGGTGATGGACTTCCTGCACGATCAGAAAATCCGGCCGTTCAGTCTCGACATCGAGACCGACAGCACCATCCAGCCCGACGAGAATGCCGAGAAGCAGCGCCGCAGCGAGTTCCTGACTGCGCTTGCTGGCACGCTCGCCCAGCTTGGCCCGATGGTGCAGGCACAACCTGAGACGGCTCCCTTCGCTGCCGAGGTGCTGAAATTCGCCATGGCGCCGTTCCGTCCCGGTCGCAGCATGGATGCGACGATTGACGAGTTTGCGGAGCAGATGAAGGCGATGGGTTCCCAGCCTAGGCCAGATCCCAGTGCCGGCAGAGCGGAAGCTGACGCCAAGGCCAACGAAGGCAAGATGGCGGTGGAAAAGGCCAAGTCTGACGCCGCAATGGCCAAGTCACAAAGCGACGCGGAAATCGCCAGAACCAAGGCGGAGGCCGATATCGCCCGGATCAACGCTGATGCCGCGCAAAAGCAGCGCGAGGCCGATATCCGCATCCGCGAGATCGAGGCCAACGCGGCCGCCGCAGCTCAGAAGCACGAGCAGGACATGCAGAAGGGTCAGCTCGAAATCGAAAAGCTGCGCCTTCAGGTGCTCGGCCAAGCGCAGAAGAACGCCGCGCTTCAGCCAGCTGCTGCTCAACTTTGAAAAGGACAATGCCATGCCAGTCAGTGCTGATGAACTCTGCCGGGGCGGCATGAGCTATCCGGTGGCAATCGAGGTTGCCCGCCAGATGAACGCGGGCCTCACCAATGGCAACGTCGACCGGCTTATGTCCGTTGGGGTGCCTGGCGAGCAGGCAAAGGAACTGGCCAAGCAGATCAACGCCGGTGTCTTCGATGCGCACAAGCTTGCTTTAAGCAATGTGAACCCGGGCGTTGCAACTCTGCTGAAGCGGACCAGCGGCCTGTGATGGCTTACACGTGGATCAATCTCGGCGACGGCCGGCAGGTTTTCCACAAGGTGGATACCGCCAAGCCGAAGCGCTCGCATCTATCGGCGCCAATGATCAATTCGGACACCATGTCCGAAGTCCAGTCGATGCACGACGGCAAGGTCTACACCTCGAAATCGGCTCTTCGCGCGACTTACCGCGCCGCCGGGCTCGAGGAAGTTGGCAACGATCCGGCACGGCTGCGGCCCCGCAAGCGTCCGAAGATCGACCGTAAGGCGATCAAGGAAACAGTGCTGAAAGCAAAAGCCCGATTTGACCGCGGCGAACGGGTCCGGGCGCCGTGATTAGCGCCGGCCTCGCCAACGCGATCGAGGCATCATTCAAAGCCAGTCGCCTCGATATTGGCCAGCAGGCTGTCTTGTGTGTCGCCATGCTTGAGGGCGCGCTGTCCCTCATCATCCCGAACGACATTCGGGCGAAGATGGAAGAGAAATTGCTGCGCGGAATCACGCGCGAGCACATCGACCAGGCGCTGGAATTGATGCGCCAGGACCACCAGTAACCAGCAATCCCTCAGACGGAGCAATCCCATGGAAGACTTGAACGGAGGCGCTTCGGCGCCCGCCGAAATCTCGACTGTTGCCGACGACGCGCAGACGCCGAATCCGATCAGCACCGAACCCAACACCGCCGAGCCCAAGCCCGAACCGGAAGCAAAGAAGGCGCCGACCGCTCGCGAAGCGCTGAAGGCTGCGGCCGAAAAGGTCAATGAGAAGGCCAAGGCCGAAGAGACCGACACCGGCAAGAAACCAGTGGAGGCCCAGCCCAAGCCGGGCGAGAAGGCTGCTGACAAGACCGACAAGACGCTTCCCGATCCGAAGCCGACCAAGGACCCGAACACCACCCAGCAGCCTGCCAAGACGGCAGAGACGGCCAAGACTGAGCCCGGCAAGCCTGCCACTCAAACCAGCCATGCCGAGGCTCCCGCGCGCTTCAAGAGCGACGCCGCTGCGATGGCCGAATGGGAGAAGGCTCCCGACCCGGTCAAGGCGGCCGTTCACCGCTCGATCCGCGAGCTTGAAGCCGGCATCGAAAAGCACCGCGTGCCAGCGGAGGAATTCGAGAAGGTCCGGGACTTCCACGAACTGGCCACCAAGAACAACACGACCATGCGCGATGCGATGACGCGCTACACCAATCTGGAGCGGACGCTACTCTCGGACCCGCTGAAGGGCATTGAGGCCGTCTGCGACTATGCAGGCATGTCGCTTCGCCAGCTCGCTGCGCATGTCATGGGCCAGAAGCCCGACGAGGTGCAGGGCCAGAATGACGCGACGATCCAGCAGCTCAAGCGCGAGATCGAGACGCTGAAGCATAGCGTCGGCGGCGTCACCAACACGATGCAACAGCAGCACGTCGCAATGATCGATGCGCAGGTGCAGAAGTTCGCGGCTGACAATCCCCGTTTCGAGGACCTGGTCGAAGACATCGCCTTTTTCCTGAAATCAGGCAAAACCGCCGATCTGGCCGAAGCTTACAAGCTTGCGGAAATGCTCAATCCCGACCCGGCCGCATCGACCACCACAGTTTCAGCAGCGCCTCAGACGCGCACCGCTCAAGACCCCCAGGCTCAGACCCTGAAGGGCCAGAAATCAATCACAGGCGCGCCCTCGGCTGGCTCAGACCCGGCAACGAAGCGGGCTTCAACCTCAATCAAGGATTCGCTCCGCCGAGCTGTCGCTCAGGCCGGGTGATCCCCGTCATAAAGGAGGGCCGACATGGCTCTTACTTCCGTAGAAAAGAACCAGGAGATTTTGTCTCTGGCGCTTGAGGATCGAGCCTCGGGCTACCAGGACCTGGTCTCCAATTCCAACGCCTTGCTCAACGTGCTGAAGCGCAAGGGCAAGTTCAAGGAATACTCCGGCCCGAAGATCCGCCAGCGCCTGCTCTATACCAAGACGGGTTCGGCGGTCTGGTATAACGGCTTCGACTTCCTCAACCCGGTTCCGGCCGAGTTGTTCAACGACGCCGAATACTCGCCGAAAATGTGCGCCGTCGCCGTCACTCTCGCAAACGAGGACATCCTCAACAACGAGGGCGAAAACCAGCTCATGGACATTCTGGAGTCTCATATCGAGGCTGCGGAAGGTGAGCTGCAGGACGAGGTCGACATCTCGCTCCACGGCAACGGCACCCGCTTCGGCGGCAAGGAACTGGGCGGCCTCCAGCTGGCGGTTCCGACTGTGGTCAATTCCGGCGTCTATGCCGGTATCGATCGCGGCGCCAATGCGATCTGGCGCACTTCGGTGTTCGACGCGAATTCTGCCTTCCCGGCTATCGGAACGCAGGTCACGGCGACCACCATCCGCCCGATGCTCAACTCGATCATGACGCAGCGCTCGCGTGGCACCAGGGCCGCCGATCTCCTGCTGATGTCGCCGGAGCATTACGCGGCCTATGACGCGGCCACCGTGGCAATCCAGCGCGTCAACGATGTCTCTGGGCTCGGCAAGCTCGGCTTTACGTCGCTGAAATACTTCGGCGCCGGTCGCTCCGCTGAAATCGTCCAGGAAGGCGGCATCGGCTCCAACATGCCGGCGAACACGACCTATGGTCTGGACACCGACACGCTCTGGCTCCGCTACCACCCGGAACGCAACTTCAACAAGATCGGCAAATCCATGATGCCGATCAATCAGGACGCGAATGTCCAGTACATCGGCTTCATGGGCGAACTGACGATGAACAATCCGCTGTTCCAGTGGAAGCTTATCGACAGCAACCCGGCCGCGTAAAGGAGAGGATCCAGAAAAATGGCTTACGTTCCTCACACTCCGCATCTCGGCCTTCCGCCGATCGCCGCAACGCTGCCGGCCTCTACGGCGGCCGGGCGCTCCACTCCTGGCCCTTGGCTTGGTCAGATCATCCAGGCGCAAGATCCGGTCTACGGCGTCGGCGAGTTCATCTATCTCGCTGGCGTCGCCACCACCGGTCTCGGCTCGTGGGTGCTCTACAATCCTGACGATTGGTCGACGGTGCTCCTCGGCCCCGACATGATCGGTTCCGTTGCTGTCGCCATGTCCGCGAATGTCGCCAGCCAGTTCGGGTGGTATCAGATCAAGGGCAAGGCGATCGGCAAGGCTCTGGTCGGCTTCCTCGACAATGCCAACGTCTACGCCACGGCGACCGCCGGCAGCGTTGACGATGCTGTTGTCGCGGGGGACCGCGTCAAGAACGCCAAGGGCGCTTCTGCGGTCGGCGTACCGTCTGCCGGTCTCGCCGAGTTCGAGATCGATCGACCGTACGTGGACGACGCTCTGGCCGCGTAACCCGGCCAATTCCAACAGGACACTGAAACGGGGGCTTCGGCTCCCGTTTTTCTTTGCACCCTCTCAGACAGGAGTTTCGCCATGAGCGCGAACCAGAACATCGTCAACGTCGTTTTCCGAAATCACGTCATTCCCAACGAACAGGCCAGCAGGTCCGCCGGCCGGCCGATCTTCACCGATATGGAGGTCTGCGACCTTTCATTCCCGGCAAACCGCCAGGCCAAGGCGACCTATCCGGCACATGATGCCGAACCGAACGCCACGCGCGAGAGCATCGCGGCCGGCGGCGGTCTCATCACCTATGCGCAGCTCTACAACAAGCAGTATCTCGCCTTCAAAGACGGCACCTCTCAGCCGCTTTCCGGCACGCCGCTTTCCGAAGCGCCGTTCCTGAAGGAAGGCAAGCGCCGCGAACTGAAGGCTCTCGGCGTCCACACAGTCGAGCAGCTGGCTTCGCTGGACGGCACCCCGCTCAAGCAGCTCGGCATGGGCGGCCGCGAACTGAAGAACCAGGCGCAGGCCTATCTCGACAATGCGGCCGGCAGCGCCGACATCGTCAACCTTGCGGCCCAGGTCGCGGCCCTGACCCAGCAGTTGGCGGATGAACGCCGGCTGCGCGAGGAGTTCATGCAGGCAGGAAAGCCACTGGAGGGCGCCACTGCGACGGCCAAAGATACCGCCGCCGACGATGAACCCGGCGACGAGGATGAGGAAACCAGCGAGGACGAGGACGGCGACGAAGAGACCGAGCAGACCACGCCGCCAACCGCTGCCGAGATCGAGGCGATGGATGATGAAGCCCTGAAGGTCTACATCGCCAAGGAAACCGGCTCCCGGCCACGCGGCAATCCGAACCACGACACCTTGGTCGCTGCGGCCAAGGAACTGGCGATGGTGGACTGATCGCAATGACGATCCTCAGCGTCATCAAGGATGTCTGCACGGTCATCGGCTTGACCGTGCCGACCGCCGTCTTTTCGTCGACCGACCGCGAGCATATCGAATTGCAGTCGCTCGCGAACGAGATGGCGCAGAGGATCGCATTCGACACACGGGACTGGACGAAACTCAAGACGCTTGCCACGCTCACTGGCGACGGCGTTTCGACCGGCCTCAATCTCCCGGCCGATTACCAGCGCATGCTGAAGAAAGCGCGTGTCTGGCCGTCGGCAAGCCCCTACACGTCGCTCACGCACTATCCCGACAGCGACGAGTGGCTGGGCCTGGCGGTGCAGAATTTTCAAATCCTTGTTGGCGCATGGACGATGATCGGGGATCAGATCCAGATCAAGCCCGCCACCCCCAACCTGGCCACGGCGCAATTCTATTACCTGACCAACAAAATCGTGAAGGACAAGGACGGCGCCACAAAGGCAGCTTTCACGGCTGACGATGACGTGTTCCGCCTCGATGAGCGCGTTTTGAAGCTCGGCATCATTTGGCAATGGAAGGCCAACAAAGGGCAAGCCTATTCCGAGGACATGGCGACCTACGAGGATGCCATCGCGGTCTCAGCTGGCGCCGACAAGGGCTCCAACATCCTGGCCGTCGGTCGGCGCCGCTCGACGATTGACGCCGACTTTGCCTTTCCGGGAGTAATCACGCCATGAGGGCCGGCTTCAGGCGCGTTCCTGTTGCTGCCCAATCGCAGCAGCGTCACAGCACGCTTACATTTCCGGCACCGATCCGGGGCAAGATTTCGAACGAAAACCTCGCTGCGTCGAAGCCGCAGGGTGCCCGCGTCCTCGAGAACTGGTTTCCTACGACAACCGGCATCCGATTGCGTGGCGGCGAGAAGAAGAAGGCGACGATCGGCACTACCGCAGTGGTCAGCATGATGTCTTATGACGCGTCGCCGGGCCGCTTCATGTTCGCGGCGGATGGCACGAAGATTTTCGATGTCACGAACCCTGCCAACCCCAATGTAGCGCCGGCTCCCGTCGTTTCCGGGCTGACCAGCGGCTATTTCTCCTATGTGCAGTTCGAGACCGCTGGCGGCGACTATCTGTCGGCGGTGAACGGCACGGACAGCATGCGCCAATTCGACGGCACGGCATGGACCACGGTGGCCGCGCTGGGCACCATTGCCACGAACAAGCTCTCGCACGTCTGGACCTATCGCAACCGCGAATTTTTCATCCAAAAAAACAGCCTTACGGCGTGGTTCCTACCAGTCGATACCATTGCCGGCGCCGCCGTCGATCTCTCACTTGCCGGTGTCTTCCAGAAGGGCGGATCGCTGCTTTTTGGCGGCACCTGGTCGCTTGATGCCGGCGACGGCGTCGACGACAAATGCGTATTCGTTTCAACCAAGGGCGAGGTAGCGGTCTACGAGGGTGCAAACCCCGCCGATCCGAATGACTGGTCGCTCGTCGGCCGCTATGACATGTCGCCGCCTCGCGGCAAGCGCGCAGTGATGCAAGCCGGTGGCGAACTGCTGATCGGCATGGATGATGGTATCATTCCGATTTCCCAAGCTATCCAGAAAGACCGTGCGGCGCTTTCGATGATCAGCGTTTCGCGCAACATCGAGCCGGACTGGCGCAGGGAAGCTGCAGCTCGCGCCAACCTGCCTTGGGAAATCCTGAAGTGGCCGCTGTTCAACATGGCAATCGTCTCGCTGCCGGCGGATGTCGGACAGGATGCGAGGTGCTTCGTCGTCAACCTGCAAACCGGTGCATGGGCGGACTACACAGGCTGGGATACGCGATGCCTAGTCCTGCATGACGGCTGGGCGTATTTCGGGACGTCGGACGGCAAGATCATGCAGTGCGAGGTCAGCGGCAGTGATGATGGCTCGCCTTATACCTGCACCTATGTTGGCCTGTTCGATCACATGAAGTCGCCGGCGCGGAGCAAGATCGTTCACATGGCGCGGACGGTCTTTCTGGCCAGCCGCAAATTCATCGCCAAGCTTTCAGTCTCGAAGGACTATCAGGTCTCGCTGCCGTCGGCGCCGTCGTCGGTTGCCGACGATGTCGTTTTCGATGAATGGGATCTGGGCCTCTGGGATGTTGCGAAGTGGGACGCCAGCGCAACGAAGACGGTTTCCACGAAATGGGTCTCTGTCGGCCTGACGGGCTTTGCCATCGCGCCTCAGGTGCAGGTCACATGCGGTATCACTCCGACCCCTGATGCCGAGCTCGTCGCGATCGACATGACCTATGAAGTCGGTTCGGTGGTCGTTTGAAACTGATTTTCGGCCATAGCGAAGCGATCGCTCGGTTCGTGGCCGACATGACGCCGGGCTGCGAAACCGGCTTCGGCAAATGCCAGGCGATCGGCGTGGGCGATGACGAAACCGGCGAACTAGTCGCCGGCATGGTGTTTCATGACTTTCAACCAGGACCGGGCCTGATCCAGATTTCGAGCGCTTCGAAAACGCCGCGATGGCTGACGGCGGATGTCCGCCACATCATGTTTTCGTATCCGTTCGACCAGATCGGTTGCCAGATGGTCGTTCTGCAGGTTTCCGCAAAGAACGAGCGCATGGTTCGGATCGCGAAGGCCTTCGGCTTCACCCCTTACCTGATCAAGCGCATGCGCGGCCGCGACGAAGACGGCTACGTTTTCACGCTCACTGAAGAAGACTGGCGCAACGGCCGTTTCACGAGGAAGACAAATGGGTAAAGCCTCAGCACCTAAGCCGCCAGATCCCAAGGAAACTTCCGCGGCGTCGACCGGGACGAACATCTCGACCGCTATTGCCAACTCATATTTGAACAATGCCAATCAGGTCGGGCCTGATGGCACGATCACCTATACGAACAGCGGCACGCAATCGATCACTGACCCCTATACGGGCAAGACCTATCAAACCCCGACGCGCACCGCGACGACGACGCTTTCCGCCGCGCAGCAGGCGATCAAGGATCAAACCGACAAGGCCCAGCTGAACCTTGGGACGCTGGCCAATACTCAATCCGCGTTCCTGCAAGACTATATGTCGAAGCCGTTCGACGGCTCGAACGACGCCACCGAAGCACGGCTGCTGCAGCTTGGGAAAGCGCGCCTCGATCCGATCTTGGCTCAACAACAGGATGCCTTGGCAACAAAGCTCTCAAATCAGGGCATCAAGCTCGGCTCGGCCGCCTATGACCGTGCGATGGCCCAGCAGGGCCAGAACGTCAATGACGCCAACAACCAGCTAATCCTTTCGGGGCATGGGCAGGCGTTCGCGGAGGGCCAGGCAATCCGCAACCAGCCGATCAACGAAATCACGGCGCTGCTTTCCGGATCGCAGGTCAGTTCGCCACAGGCCGCCGGCTATACCGGCAGCACCATTCCGACAACCGACAACGCTGGGCTGATCAACCAGAATTACCAGCAGCGCGTCGACGCAGTGAATGCAAAAAACGCGCAGACCGGAAGCTTGGTCGGTGGTCTTTTTGGTCTCGGCAGCAAGCTCATCGGACTGTCCGACGACGACGCAAAAAAGGACAAGGAACGGCTCGCCGACATCACCCCGGAAATGGGGCTGTGGAAGTTCCACTACAAAGGCGAGGCGAAGGGCGCTCCGATGCGGCTTGGGCTCATGGCCAGCGAAGTCGAGAAGGTCCGACCCGATGCTGTTTCGCGCCGGCCTGACGGTTATCGCCAGGTCGACTACGGCAAAGCTCTGTCGCTGGGGGCCTGAGACATGGCGTTGTCATTCATCTTCGATGCCGAGAAGGGCGAGACGCCTGCGTCAGTCGCCAAGAAGCGGGCAATTGTCCAGGCGCTGATGTCTTCTCAGCGCGCGCCGCAGAACATCGGCGAGGGCTTGAATGCGCTCGGCGATGGCATCGTGCAGAATGTGCTCAACAGGCGCGCCGACGCGGCAGAGACCGCTGGACAAGCCCATGCGACCGATGCTTTTGGCGGCATGATCAACGCTGGCACATTCCCGGCGGCTCCGGGCTCTCCAGTTGCGGCCTCCGCGAGCGGCGCGGCCGACTACGGCGGCGACCAACTCGCATGGCAGGACGCAAAGCCTTACCAGAAGGCGCTGCTCAACACGATTTCCGGCCCAGAAAGCGGCGGTCGCTACAACGTCATCTATGGCGGCGGAAAATTCGATGATTTCTCCCACCATCCGAACCAGGCGGTGCGCATCCAAACAGGGCCGAATGCTGGCCGCACCTCGTCGGCCGCTGGCAAATATCAGTTTCTGGGCTCCACATGGGACGATGAGGCGAAGGAACTTGGCTTGCCCGACTTCTCGCCAGTCAACCAGGACAAGGCGGCATGGAACCTCGCCGCCAAGACCTACAAGGCCAAGACGGGCCAAGTGCTTGATGACGTTCTTCAGTCCGGCGATCCTGACGCAATCGCCAACGTCGGCCAGGTCTTAAGCGGGACGTGGACGAGCCTTCCCGGTGGTATCGAACAGGGGACAAACACGAACAGGTTCGTTGCGACCTATCAGAAGGCGCTTGGCGCCGGCGCTACGCCCGCACAGGCAACGCAGGCGGCCCAGCAGGAGCAGTCACAAGACCCAGTTCAGGTTGCCTCGCTCGATCGCTCCGCTGGTATGACACCGGCCCCGAGCCTCGCCACCATGTCGCCCGGCACCACGGCTCCTGCGTATGATCCCAGCGGCCTTCCTCCGCTCGATCCTAACGACCCGATGGCACCCGCAACGCGTCCGACTTATCCCGGCGCTCCGCAAGGATCTGGAAAAGCTGGTGAAGTTCGCCGCGGCGCCGACGGCAAGACCTATCAGTTTGTCGAAACGACCGGCATGGCCGGCGCGACTGGTGATCAGGGATGGATCCCGGTCAATGCCGATGCGCCGCTGCCCAATCCCGGCCCCGGTGATCCTGCCGCGACCACGCCGGCCGGCCAGCGCGTCCTGTCAACGATGATGAGCTCGGAGCCCCTCAGCGGTCGCGGTGGCGTCGTGCAGGCCCTCAGCGCGGCTCAGCAGCCCGGTCCGGCGGCAGCGGCCCCGTCGCCGGTCGTTGCGGCTCTCGCCGGCGCTCAGCAGCCCCAGCAGGCTGCACCAGCCTCTCCCGGCGTCCAGAAGGTCGCTCAGGCGATGTCTCCGCAGGAAGACCTGTCCAGCATCCCGGTAGAGGCTGGCGGCACTGGCGGCGCTATCCAGCCCGGTCAGGGCGGTCCGTCTTTTCAGCAGATCATGCAGGTTGCCGCTGACCCTTGGGCATCGCCCGAACAAAAGGCGATGGCCAACATGATGCTCCAGCAGAAAATGCAGGATGCCGATCCTCTGCGGCAGCTGCAAATTCAGGCTGCGCGCAAGTCTCTGGCCGTTCCGCCGAAGCAGTGGCAGAAGCTGGACGACGACACTCTGTTCGATGCGGCCAGCGGCGAGACAAAAAGCATTTCAGGCGGCGGCCCGACGAAGTTCGAAGGCAACGGCCTCGATGCCCAGGCTTGGAACATCCTCTCGACCGCCGATCCCGCTTCGCGAGAATATGCGACTGCCTACGCCATCATTTCGCAGCCAAAGACGCAGATGGTGCAGACGCCTGATGGCATGGTGCCTATTCAGGTGCCGCCCAACCTTCCGGCATGGCTACAGGCTCCCGGTGGTGGTGCCGTGCCTGCCGCACCAGCCGCACCAGGAGTGACTTCGCCCGCTCAGGTAGCGCCTCCTGCTGCTGGAGCACCGGCTCCCGCCGTCGCTGCGCCGCCTTCGGCCGCTCCTTCTGCAGGAGCCGTCATCCCCGGCACAATGAAGCCGACAGAAACACAGCGGAACCGGGTTTCCTCGGTCAACCAGGCGTTCGATGCCATCACCGGCGAACTCGACCGCTATTCGGAGCTGGTCGCCAAGACCGGCATCGAGGCAATGCCCGGCGCGTCCAAGGACAATCTGAACACCGTCCGTCAGGGCATCATGTTGCAGATGAAGGAACTCTTCAATCTGGGCGTCCTCAACGGGCCTGATCTCCAGTTGATGGAAAACATGATCTACGACCCGGTTGTCGACGTGACCAAGGACGGCGGCGCATGGAACCTTCCGAGCCAGGTCTACACCGCCGCAATTGGCGGTGCTGGTGATAGGGCGGCCAACAGCGTCAAAGAGCTGAAGCGCATGCTGGAAGGCATCAAGGCTTCCGTCGACCGGACGACGGCCGAGCCGAACGCTCCGGCACCATCGTCAAATCCGGATGGCTGGAAAGATGTAGGAAACGGCGTGCGGATCAGGGTGAAACCATAATGGCAACATTCGAAATTCAAGGCGCAGACGGCAAGACTTACGAAGTCGATGCGCCCGACGAGAAGACCGCACTGAGCGCCCTCGGACAGGCGGGCGCATCCTCGGGTCCGGATGCCCGCGCTCAAGCGGGCATTGGGCTCGCCCAACAGATGCATGCGCTGTCACCCGAGCAAAAGCGCGCGATTGCCGGGGTCGATCAAGAGACGTTGCAGCCGAACCGCGTTCCTGCCTTCGCACCACCTGGCTACAATGCGCTCACCGACAGGATCGAGGGCGACGATGCTCTGAGCAAAATGCGCACCACCTCGGGCGGGATTCTGGAGGGCATCCCGATCTTGGGCCCAATGATCCGGGGCGGCGTCGATCGTGCAGCTGCTGCGACAATCGCGGGAGCGTCTGACGAGACCTATGACCAAGTTCTGAAGCGCATCCAAGCGGGCACCGTCGCCGAAAAGTCGATGAACCCGGACCTCGACAAGGCGTCACAAGTCACGGGCGCTGTCGCGGGCACTATCCCGGCGATGGCGGCAGCGCCTGGGGCCTTCGGTATTGGCGTGGCGTCGGCGCCGTTGCGCTTCGGCGCCAGTGCCTTGACCGGCGGACTTATCAACGGAACCGATGCGGCAATCCGTTCTGGTGGAGATCCTACGGCAACAGGCATTGGCGCGGTTACTGGAGCCGGCCTCGGTGTGCTCGCCCCGGCTATCGGGCCTCTCGTCGGCCGAGGCGTCAAGTATGTTGCCGATGGCTGGAACCTCGGCGGTGCAGCCAAGGAACTTGGCATCGACAAGGTTGCCGCGGCGATGCTGTCAAGGGCGGCAGGGCGCGACGCGCTCGATGCCGGCGCGCTGGGTCAGATGGACAAGCTCGGCCCCGGCGGAATGATCATGGATCTGGGCGAAAATCTTCGTTCGCAGGCCGGCGGCTTGGCAGCGTTGCCCGGAGAAGGCAAAGCCATTGTTCGCGGGGCCGTCGACGCGCGCAACGCCGGTGCAAACCAGCGCATCACCAGCACGATCGACCAGGAACTTGGCCCAGCCCCTATCCCATCGCGCATCAATGCCGGCATCGACGTGAACCAGGCCAACCTGTCACCGGAATATCGGGCGGCCTTTGCCAACGCTTCGCCGGTCAATCCGCGACCGATCGCCACCTATCTTGATCGGGAACTCCAGACCCTTCGCGGTGAGGCGCAGCGCGGTCTACAGCGTGTTCGCACGATGCTGAACCGCACCGGCACCCAAGAACTGGAAAGCAATCCCGTTACGTTGCTTGAAACCCGCAAGGCTATTGATGGCATGCTGGAAACGACGGTGGAAACGAACGCCCGCAACGCGCTTCAGACGGCCAGACAGGCTGTTGATGACGAGTTGCGCGCTTCCGTGCCCGGCATCAAAGAAGTCGACAGCAAATTTGCCGAGCTGGCCCGCCAGCGGGAGGCGGTCGGACGCGGCCAACAGGTGCTGTCCAGCGGCCGGGAAGCGCCGAGGCCCGCCGAGCTCGCCCAAGAAGTGCAGGAAGGTGCGTTGCCGCAAGGCATGCAGATCGGCCCGTCTGCTGTCCCTATGCGGCTGCGCGAGGGGGCGCGTGCCGAGATTGAGCGCATCGTGGGGACTAACGCAAATGACCGCGTTGCCCTTCAGCGCCTCATCAAGGGCGAAGGCGATTGGAACCGCAGTCGTCTTGCAACGCTTTTCGGTAAGGACCGAGCCGACCGCATCATCGGTCTTCTCGATCGCGAGAAGCACTTCGCCGATACCACGGACATCGTGACGCGGAATTCACTCACCGCCGCCCGCCAGGCTTCCCAGCAAGAGCTTACCGGCTCAGGTGCCGAAGCCTTTGGCGTGCCGCAAGCATTCATGGCTGGCGGAGTAGCGGGAGCGACCCGGGCCACTGCCATGAAGGGTGTTGATGCCGTTGTCGAAGCTCTTCGAGGAATAAAGGATGAGTCTACGCGCACCGCCATGGCCCGCATCCTGACCAGCAACAATCCGGATGTGCTTGAAGCCCTTCTTCGTGCTGGGCGTGGTTCCGGTGTGTCAGGCTCAGAGGTCGATAACGTCGCGCGCTCTCTGCTCCTCTCGCAAGGCCAGCGATCGGCGCTCCCACAGCAATAGCGCAACGAAAACCGCCGTCGTTCCCATAACGCCAAGGGCAAGACCGATGACGAATTGGGGCTCCAAGCTTCGGAGAAACCCTCCAATCACGTCGTGCAGCACGACCATAATGCCGATCGTGACGACGGCGGCGATGATCTGAAGAATTCTGACGCGCATAGGCGCGGAACATACGAGCAAACCCCAAATATTAAAAGGTGCTGCCAATGCCTATGAATGGAGCCGGCGTCACGTCATGGCCGCCGAACACAACGGCGATTCCGAACACGACGATCGAGAGCGGGAAGTACAACGCCTTCTTGGCCGATCTTCTGTCGATCATGAACACGCCGCGCCCAATCACGATGGGCGGCACGGGCGCGAGCTCGGCGGTCGGTGGCAATGATGCTCTGCACACGACCAGCAGTGTCATCGCATCAGCTGCGACGACTGATCTGGCCGCGGCAACCGGTGTCTCCGTCACGGTGTCGGGCGCGGCGGTGATCACCGCTTTGGGCGTGCTGCCCAGCGGCGTCTTGCGTTTCCTGACCTTCTCCGGAGCGGCGACGCTTACCCATAATGCCGCCACGCTCATCCTGCCGGGGGCCGCCAACATCGTTGCCGCAGCCGGTGATACCGCCGTGGCGCAGTCCCTGGGTGGTGGCAACTGGCGTGTTCGATCCTACATCCGCGCGTCTGGCCAACCAGTCGCAGTAATCTCTGATGCCAACCTCCCCGCGCGCCTCGGTGTGGTGGCTAAGACGATCACCGACTGGAACACTGCGCTCGACAACGGCTGGTATATGGGCAGTGGGGCGGCCAACGCCCCTGCGGCAAACACCGGGTGGAATATCGGCACGGTCGAGGCACACGGGGCGGCCGGCTACCGAACCCAAACGGTTTACGATTTTGTGAATGCCACGGCGGCCAACACCACCATCTGGCGCCGTTACCAGAACGGCGGCGTGTGGGGTGCTTGGTTTAAAATCCAGTGGTCTCAGGCCGAGCAAGACGCCCGCTACGTTCAGTCGAGCACGGCGCTTCTGCAGAAAGCCTACGAGAGCGCCCAGCAGACCATCACGGCCGGCGGCACATTGACGCTGGCGCATGGGCTAGGGGTGAAGCCGAAGCTCTACATCGCCGTCATCCAGTGCACGACTGCGGACTTGGCGTATTCGATCGGCGATGAAGTCGCCATCAATCCTATGCTGAACACTACTGACGCTACCGTGCAGGCCATCAGCATGGTTCCGGATACAACCAATTTGAATGTTCGAATTGGCGCCAATTCCAGTTCACTTCGAATTATGGCCAAAAGCGGAGCAAGCCTTACCAACATAACGAACACAAGCTGGAGGCTGGTATTCAGGGTGTGGGCCTAGCTTGCTGAATAGGATCCGTCTAAACCTGCGAAATGCATGCTACTGTCGTGGTTCAAGGCGAAATACCCTGCAAAGGCTACGGTGGCACTCAGCGCCAAGTAGACTGGCTGGCCACCACGCTGGTCGGTCTGGGGCATCGGGTCACGCTGATTGCCGCCCATGGCTCTACACATCCCCTTTGTGAGGTTCGACACGCTGCATCTGCGCCCGAAAGCGTGGCGGCAATCCCGCCAGATACCGACATTGTGCATTTCAACGGCTGGTACGAGGCCGAGACCAGTCACCGAGCGCTCTACACGCTGCACGGCTATGTGCCGAATACGCCAAGGGAAGGGCTGAACTGGAGTTTCGTTAGCGCCAGCCACGCCCGGCACCAGGGCCGGCAGACATTCGTCTACAACGGGTTCCCGGTGGATGCCTACCGGCTCACCGACAAGAAGACCGGTCGGCTGTTGTTTCTCGGCGGTATCGCAAGAGCGGGAAAGGGTCTCGGTCGCGCCGTCGACCTCGCCAAGAGATTTGACTTCGATCTCGACGTTGCCGGCGGCTCTCGCTGGAAGTTGCTCGGGCGTAGCAAGACTCGGGGCGTGTTCCTCAAAAGCCTTTCGCGTCGTTTCAATTTCACGGGGACTGTCGACGGTGACGAAAAGCTGCGGCTGTTGGGCGAGGCAAAAGCCTTCCTCAACCCGATTTCTTGGGATGAGCCGTTCGGCATGGCGCCGGTCGAGGCAATGCTATGCGGAACTCCAGTACTGACTACTCGACGCGGCGCGCTACCTGAAACAGTTAACGCAGAGACCGGACGCTTTTTCGACAGTAACGATGAATTCGCGACCGGCCTGAACGAGATCAGCGGGATGTCCGCACTCCGCTGCCGCGAATCGGCTGCTGACCGATTCCCAATCGAAAAGACCACTAAAGCCTACCTGGCCCTCTACCAGCGCGTTCTTGACGGCGAAACGCTTCCGTAAGTTTCCGGACGGGCGGCAATGCCCAAACCGGAGGTTTCCCATGACAAAATACTTCGCCAAAGCTCAAGGCGTGCGCCGCTAGCCGGCGGAAGGCCTATGCTGCTAACGCTCTTCCCCCCGCCTGATCTCAAAATCATCATGGTGCGTCCAATAATAAACGGCAGCTGACATTGCCACGATGCCCAACGCAAAGCCGACCGCCAACCCCAAATAAAACATCTCTGCCTCACGGCGAAAACCATGCTTGGCGAAGGCATACACCTATCACAAATTCTGAGTAAAGGGATCGGCAGATATGACCAAATTCTTCGTCGACGCGGATGGCGTCTATCTCGGCGGCTTTGACGGTGAAAACGTCGGTCTGCCTCAAAATGGCATTGAGGTCTTGGAGGCCCCGGCAGATGCCCGCCAACTCTGGGATGGCAAAGCGTGGAGCGCGCCGCCTGCTGAGCGTCGCATGGTGCCAAAATCGGTTGTGCAGGCTCGGATCATTGAGGCTGGCAAGATGTCGCAGGCCTATGCCGCCCTAGCGGGCAACCCAATCTATTTTGCCCGCTGGTTCGCGCCGGATCGGCCGGAAGTTTACAGCGACGATCCTGACGCAGTCGGGCTAGTCCGTGCTCTTGGGCTTGATCCTGCAGTCATCCTCGCGCCTTGAGTTTTTGGCGAATGATATCCACCGGCGTCCGCCACACTCGATATCGGCCAGCTTCGACGATTTGCCGTGCAACGGGCTCGGCAGCGTATGCATCGAAGAAGCGATGTACACGAGGTTCTGCGAACGCCTTCTTCCCTCGCGTATTATAGTCCCTGATCTTGAGCTTATGCGGGCTGATCGTCCGCCCCCCCAAGGACAAGGCTATGCCGATGCAGAACTGCTCCGCAGCGTCAATTTTCGATATCTGATGCACAGCAAGCATCGGTGGATACGCGTCCATCAGAGCGGGAAGATTGTCTCGATGCACTCCGAGAATGCCACTTTGCCACATAGGTTCGCGGCCCGTGATAACATGTTCGCCGATTCGAAGGCCTTCCCCTTCCAGCACAGGCGTCCATTTGTGGGGTTTCTCTAGGCGTCGCATCACTGAATGCTTAGGCGAAATGCTTTCGAAGCCAAGGGATAGAAATCCTGCTGGGTAGTGGTCTGAGTCCATGAAGATGAGGCGGTCGGTCATCCTCAGCAGTTTGATCAGCGCCCGGGCCTTGATGCCAAAATGATATTGACCGCTGAAGGACCAAGCCTCTTTCTGCATGTCAGTCAGAAGCAACGTCTCCATGGGATAGTCGACAAACAATTCGGGCCTATCCGTCGCAACAATGATCTTTGCTTCTGGACAATGATACAAAAGCTTGAGTGCGCTCAGCAACGCGCCGCGATGGTACAATTCGTTTTCGCCATACGCGATATAACCGAAAACGTCCCTCATCGAGTGGCGTGCTTTGCAATGAAAGTCTCGATCGGACCGCTGAGAGTAGCTGCCTCGCTCTTGATCTTATCGTCGTCCCACAACCACCACTGTATTTCCAGCAATTGCACAACGGTATCAGCAGGGAACCGGCTGCGGACAACTTGCGCGCGATTGCCGGCCACTATCGCATAGGGCTCGACAGACTTGGCGACGACGGAGCCGGCACCCACAACAGCGCCGTCGCCGACTGTCACGCCTGGCAATATGATGGCACCGTGGCCAATCCAAACATCGTTGCCGATCGTGATGCCCCCAGGCTTCCCAGCGTTGGGTAAAGGCTCAGGCTGCTTCAGGACGCGGCTATAGATCGGGAATGAAGTGGCACTCTTCGTCTGGTGTTGGCCGGTGCACATGAACAGCACTTGGCCAGCAACAGAGCAGAAGCTACCGACATTTAGGGGGGCTTCATTAGTCGGGAAAAGCACCTTCCGCCAAGTGACGCCATAGGTGTGGCGGCCGACGGACACATTATCGGGCAGTTTCGCGCGCGCGTCTTTGAACCACTTAGAAAATACTGACATTTAGACATCCCGCCCTGCCGCTAAATAGCGGTTACCTTCTTTCAAATGCAACCTCAAGAGGCTTACACATGGACCGCAATTTCGCGCGGGCGCTTACGCTCGTCCTAAAATCCGAAGGCGGCTGGTCGGACAATCCGGCCGATCCGGGCGGCGCCACCATGAAGGGCGTGACGCTGGCGACCTTCCGCGCCTACATCAAACCCGCCGGCACCAAGGCCGACCTGAAGATTATCACCGATGCCCAGATAGCGACGGTCTACCGCCGGCAGTTCTGGGATGCGGTGCACGGATCCGAGCTTCCGGGCGGTGTCGACTATGCCGCATTCGACTTCGCGGTGAATTCCGGCCCTAAGCGCGCCGCCGAATACTTGCAGCGCGTGGCTGGTGCAACGGTTGACGGCCGACTGGGACCAGACAGCCTCAAGGCGATCAGCGCCAAGCCCGCCGGCGTCATCATCGACGCCTATTGCGATGCGCGTCTGGCCTTCATGAGGCGGGCCAAGAACAAGAAGACCGGCAAACTGCTGTGGCCGACCTTCGGCAAAGGCTGGACGGCCCGCATGGCAGCCGTGCGTCGCGATGCAATGCTGATCTCTACACTGCCCGCAGCGCCGCCGCCGATCAGGGTGCCGGTAGAGGTCCCTAAGCCTGTTGTCCCCGAAAAGGTGGAGCAGAAGGTCAAGGAGAAATCCGGATTCCTGTCCTGGCTGACTGGCCTCTTTGGCTCCGGTGCGCTTGGTCTTGGCTGGCTTGCCGGCATCGACTGGAAGGCCGTTCTTGCGGGCGGCGGCGTCCTCATCGTCTTCATCCTGATCTTGCTCCTGCTGCGCTCCCAGATCGTCGCGGCGGTGCGCCAGATCAAGGAAGAGGTGGCTGAGTGATGGAGGGCTTCCGCGAACTGCTCATCCCGGCATTCGATCGGCTGCTGCGCACCGTCGGCGCTGTCAGCCTAGCTATCATCGCCGGGTTTGCCGTCTGGTTCTGGTGGCCGCTATGAGCGCGGTCATCGCATGGTTCCTGAGCAACCCGACCGTTCTAGCCATTGGCGCGGCCATCATCGGCGCGCTTGCCTTCGGCTTTCAACAGCGGCTTGCCGGCGCCAAGGCCGAACGCAACAAGCAGGCGGCCGACAACGCAGCTGCGGCAACCGAAGGCCAGAAGATCGATGATGCTGTCGCCGGCCGCGCGCCGGACGTCAACCGGGAGAGGCTGGGCAAATGGTCACCAAAGCAATAGCTCTTGCGGTTTTCATGGCGATTGCCGGCTGCACGACGATAGGCGGCTCGTTTTGCGCGGTCGAGCACCCGATCCGCCTGTCCGCCGAAGCAATCGCGGCGCTTTCGGACGGCGAGGTGAACCAGGTCTTGGCCTACAACGAAAAGGGCGCCCAGCTCTGCGGCTGGAAAGCCTGACATGCCAACATCGGCGACGAAGAGCCTAGAGATGATGGTAGGCGGCCTCGTCGCCGCTATGGAGGGCGTCCAGCGGGACGTCACCGAGATCCGGCGCGATATCAAAGATAGCGACGCCCGGGCCGCGCTGAGCTACGAGCAATCCGAACAGCGCGCCGCCGCCAGCCGATCGAAGATGTACGCCAAGACCGACGAGTTGGTGGAGCGTCTTTCCCAGACCGAAGGCGCGGTGAAATCCCTCAGTGAAGACATGACCGAGGTGAAGGCCGTGACAGCGGAGGTCACCCGGTGGAAGCTGATGGGGCTCGGGGCGCTTGGTGTGACCGGCATGGCCGCAGCGGCGCTAGCCTCCCTTGTCACCGCGTACTGGTCGGATATCTGGCGGGCGCTGCGCGGCGGCTGATTGGCGACGACATGAAACCAATATCCGACTTCGCCCCGGCGCCTAACGGTGTCCGGGGCTTTTCGCTTTTCTGGTCCCAGCCGATGCCATGAGGTTGTTATTGGGGGCTACTTGTTCCATTCGTTTCATTCTGTATAAGCGCGAGCCTAGCAGCAACCGGAAGCAAGTATTTGAGCAAGTCGAATTTCCGGCCTGAGATCCAGGGGCTGCGTGCTATCGCTGTCTGCTCAGTCGCTTTGTTCCATGTCTGGCCGTGGCTGGTCCCCGGCGGCTATGTCGGCGTTGACGTGTTTTTTGTCATTTCTGGGTTCTTGATCACCGGCGTCTTGCTGCGGGAGGTGGAGGACACCGGAAGAATCGACCTACTTGGTTTCTATGTTCGCCGGGCGCGGCGCCTCTTGCCTGCCGCGATGCTTGTGCTTCTGCTGGTGGGCTTGGCGACCCCGCTCTATCTACCCTCCGCGCTATGGAGGGACGGCACGAATGAACTGGTGCATAGCGCCTTTCAATTGGAGAACTGGCGGCTCGCAGCGAAGGCGATTGATTACCTGGCGATGACGAGCGCGCCGAGCCCCGTCCAACATTACTGGTCGTTGTCGATCGAAGAACAGTTCTACGTTGTCTGGCCGGGACTGATCATCGGCGTCCTGTGGCTTTCTCGAAAGTTCCGCAGGCCCTGGCGGCCCTTGCTCGTCGCCGTCCTAGGCGCAATCTTCATCATCTCGATTGCCGCCTCGGTATGGCTCACGCTTGTCGACCCGGCGCGGGCTTATTTTGTCACCCACACCCGCATATGGGAGCTGGCGCTGGGCGCTCTGCTGTGTGTCATGGTGCTGGGGTCAGCCGACACACGGATCGGGGAACGAGCGCGGCGATTGCTTGGGTTTGCCGGCGTCGGCTCGATTCTCGCAGCCGCCTTTCTGTTCTCGACCAAGACACCCTTCCCCGGCTATGCGGCGCTGTTGCCGACCGTTGGTACCGCGTTGGTGATCGTCTCTGGTCAAAGCCAGTCGTCGTTCAGCGCCTTTGCTTTGCTCAAGTCACGACCGTTCCAATTCCTCGGCGACATCTCTTACTCGCTCTATCTTTGGCATTGGCCAATCATCGTTTTTTTCACCCAGCAAAGTGGCGAAGCGATCGGCCTTTGGGGCGGCCTGGCCATCCTTGCAGCAAGCGTCGGTCTAGCCGCCATCACCAAGGTTCATGTCGAGGATCGTTTCCGCCACCGCGCATCGTTGCCATCACGCCCCCGACTGGTCGAGTGGCTGGCCGTTTTTGCCCCGGTTCCCTTGGTGCCTCTAATCGCATTTTGCGCTGTCTCGATAGAAATTGCCCGGCAACAAGCATTGATCTCGGAAAACCCGAATGACTATCCAGGGGCTAGATCGTTGTTCACCAACAGGCCGGTGCCGACCGTAGCGGCCTATGCTCCTTCGCTGCCGACAATAAAGCAGGATAAGCCACAAACGGACATCTGCCGCCCGCCTCGTGAAAACGGCGAACCTGTCGGTTGCCAGTTTGGCGATCCAAATGGGCGGCTCAAGGTGTTCCTGGTTGGCGATTCGCACGCAGAGCACTGGCTTCCGGCGTTTCAGGTGGCGGCGTCGGATCGAGGTTGGAATGCGGAGAGTTTTACCAAGCCCGGATGCCCGCTATTTCCTACCATGATCATGGTGTCTGACAGCGACCGTCCGTTTCCAGATTGCCTGACCTGGGGTCAGCATATGCTGCGAATTATTCAACAACAAAGGCCAGACATCATCATTTTCGGGCAGAGAGATGTTTTACGTGCTTATCCCGACGACGGAAGCCAGATGCCCGTGAGCGATACGTTGGTGCAGCTATGGCGCCGCATCGAGGCATTGGGCATTAAGGTGGTGGTAATAGCCGACACACCAGCTTGGGGAACGAACCCGGAGCGATGCATGGCTCGGGACCGCCACTGCTCCGTTCCATATAAATCGGTACGTGATCGGGATCCCGTGGTAGTTGCCCAGCGCCTCTACCCGCATGTGCCGCTCGTGGACTTCAGCGACATTGTATGCCCCGGGGACGTATGCCCCGCGGTTATCGGCAATGTTTTTGTCTGGCGCGACACGGACCACCTGACCGCCACGTATTCGCGTTCAATGGCCGACATTTTCGGCAAACGCATCGACGCGGCAATCAATTAGCCGCGTGCGGCCGGCGCTCATTGGTCGAACTGCAGGGGCTCGTGGTCCGGTTTCTCGTGCCACATCACCTGACGGAAGTCGCGCCGGTCGACCTGCTGGCGGCAGATGGGGCACACATAGAAATGCTCCTGCCAGTCAGGGTCATGAGGTTTGCCGGGGATAGCTGGCCCAAGGTCCGCAATTCTGGTCATGATTTCCGCAGCGCCTTCGCTTCCCGCTCCAGCGTCTCGCGTTGGTTGCCGTGCTTCGCGATCAATTCCTTCACCTGCTGCGGGGTGATGGACGATTTCAGCGCCATGGATACACGTCCTGCGGGGTGGCTGATCAAGAGCCGATCTGCGCTCACATCATACTTGACGCATCCTACCGGGGGGGATACCGGTGGGGCATGTCCGAAGGCATCCATAGTTCTCATCCGGCTATCGTGAAGCGCTTAAAGCGCGCACAGGGGCATCTAGCATCCGTGCTTGGCATGTTCGAGGCGCAGCGATCCTGCGTCGACCTAGCGCAGCAACTCCACGCAGTGGAGAGCGCCATCAGCAGCGCAAAGCGAGAACTGATCCACGATCATATCGAACATTGTCTGACCGACACGAAAGCGGGAGGCAACTCGCTGGCAGAGCTCAAGCAACTGGCGAAATACCTATGACCAGTATCGGCGCACGCGTCCTGGGTTGGTTCGGCTTCGGGTCACATGATCATGACGCGCACGCTCATGATCATGGTTCGCATGGCCATACCCACGGGGTCATTGACGCAACGATTGCAACCACCGACCGCGGCATCTGGGCCATCAAATGGTCGTTTGTCATCTTGGCCATCACGGCGGCATTGCAGATGGCCGTGGTGTTGGTGTCAGGCAGCGTGGCGCTGTTGGCCGATACGATCCACAACATCGGCGACGCCACAACCGCCATTCCGCTCTGGATCGCATTCATGCTGGCACGACGCAAGCCGTCACGGACCTTCACCTACGGCCTTGGCAGGGTAGAGGATCTGGCCGGTATCATTATCGTGCTGATCATTCTGTTCAGCGCCATCGTCGCCGGGTACCAGGCTATCGAGCGCTTGGTCAATCCGCAGGCAGTGACTCATCTCGGTTGGCTGACCGCGGCGGGCATTGTCGGCTTCCTCGGGAATGAGGCCGTCGCGGTGTTTCGCATCCGTATCGGCAGGGAAATCAACAGTGCGGCCCTCGTCGCCGACGGCTACCATGCCCGCACCGACGGGCTTACCAGCCTTGCAGTGGTCATCGGCGCCATCGGCGTCTGGCTCGGATTTCCGCTGGCCGACCCGATCATCGGGCTTCTCATCACGGTCGCTATATTCGGTATCGTCTGGCAATCGGCGCGCTCAGTGCTCACCCGCATGCTCGACGGCGTCGAGCCGGGCGTGATGGCCGAAATTCAGCATGCCGCTGCGCATGTGCAGGGTGCTCGCATCGTCGACGCCAAGGCCCGCTGGATTGGCCACAAGTTGCATGCCGATATCGCTATTGCGGCCGACGGAACCTTGCCTCTCTCAGAGGCGAACAAGATCACGGCGGCGCTGGAGAACGAACTGTTCGAACACATGCCGGCGCTCGCAGCTGCCAATATCCGGTTTTCGACCGACCAAGGTGAGCACGAGCATCCGCACTCTCATGATCATGGCGAACATCACGGCCACCAGCACTGACAGCTGCCGGAAACCACTCGCTTCTGCCGGTCTCGGCTGATGTTCCAGGCGCTTGTCGAATTTCAGCGCTCCATATACCTGGCGCTCGCAGATCAGATAAAGCTGCTCTCAGTTGGCGGTGATTGGCTTGCGTTCCTTGCCTTTCTGCCGATGGGCGTCCTGTTCGGTGCGGCACATGCTCTAACGCCCGGCCACAGTAAGGCTGTCTTGGCGACGTACCTTGCAGGTTCGGATGCGAAGGTTTCGCGCGGCCTCCTGGTGTCGATTACGCTGTCCTTCACTCACGTGGCGACAGCGGTGCTGATCGCCGTATTCTCCCTGCCGCTCGTCTCGATTGCATTGGGCAGCGTTGGACGCGCACCACTGCTTGAGGGTGTGAGTCGCGGTCTGCTCGGGCTGATCGGCGTCTGGATGCTTTGGCGTTCGGTGAGCCACGGCCATCATCACAAGCATGAGGGCGAGGCCGTTGGAGTCATGGCCGGTTTGATTCCGTGCCCGCTGACCCTTTTTGTCATGACCTTCGCGATTTCCAGAGGGGTGCCGGGAGCTGGCATTCTGTTCGCAATCACCATGATGGTGGGCGTGGCCCTAACGCTGTCCAGCGTGGCGGTACTGTCGATCTTGTTTCGGGAGCGCCTGGTGCATTTTTTCGACAGCAGGCCACGGCTGTTCGATACCATATCGCGAGCAATCGAAGGCGCAGCGGGCCTTGCCCTCGCCAGCGTAGCGGTCTGGCAACTTACAGCCGGATAGAGCCACAGCTGTCCACAGACCCTCTCCTTTCTTAGGAAAAGGCGAAGAGAAGCTGCGGCACGCAAGGCTGCTGGATTTCCGGGAGGATGATGCAAATGGCCATGCCTAAGAACGATCAGGAACGCGCCACCTACGCCTGGATGTACGGCGCCCAAGCGCGCAAGGATGGCAAGGAGCGTGAGGTGCCAGCTTACTGGCAGGAACATGCCGACGCGTGGCTGCAGGGCTTTGACGGTGTGGCGATGGACGGTTTTGGCAAGACCAAGACCGTCAACGACGAGATGGAGGCCGAGGTCGACGAAGCTGCCGTCGAGCGCCCCGACGAATAGCCATTTTGCCGTATGCCGTATGGTCGTTTTTAATTGGAGAAGGGTTTCGTTGGGCCTATAAAGATTGCGTTTACCATTGCCTTTTTAGGGAGAATGCGATGGTTGCAACGCCCATAGAAATCGCTCAAGCCGCTACTGCGACTACGGCCACCTTGCTGAAGTGGCAGAAGTCCATGGAGGAACGCGCCACGTTTCGCCAGAACATGGATCAATCGCGCAGGGCGATCCAAGCCTCACGCGATCTGCTGAATCGCCTTCGTCAACGTCGTCGCGACGACATGGCGCAAAGTTGGGAAGATGCCGACCCATCGCCGGCAGCTAGCGCGAGGCGACCAGAGCCGATGTGAAGGGGAAAGTTTCAGTGGCCTGTGCCTTGGGTCGGCAGTGCCGTTAGGCTTTGCCAACAAGCGGCCTTTTCCGCTTCGGCGCCACATAGCTCTCAACCAGCCGCACATGCTCGGCGTCCACAGTCACCAATGGCCGGAGGCTCACGGTCACTTTGTCGCCGTCGATGCGCGTGACCGGGCCGATTAATTCCATATGCTGGCCGATCACGGCCTTCGAAGTCGAATCGACAACCGAATGCGGGAAGTCATAGGAGGGGATCGTCACGCTTATGCGGTCGCGTGACACGCGATCGCGCACAACCGCCGTGACGGCGACCTCGTCGCCAACTTTGATATTGCCCCGAGCTATGTGCAAGACTCTGGAGCGGGCGGCTGCGGCGTCAAGATGAGAGGTTGCTAATTAATGAGCACACGCGGCCTGAAGTTTCTCGATAAGTGGGTGGCCAAGCAACTGCCTATCATAGCGAGGGGAGATCCGATCGCCGCCAGCGACTTGGCGGAGGACTTGATGACAGCAGCAGAGAGTGGGTATCGGCGAGCATGAAATCGCTGGCGAGGTCGCAAGCGTCTTCGACCTGCTCTTGGAGGTGATGCGGCGGCGAGAGGTGCGCGAGACCGGGCATTATGGCCGGACAAAACGTCTCTCAGAAGGGCAATTGGCGGAGAGGATGGGATTCGAACCCACGAGAAGCTTTTGACCTCTACTCCCTTAGCAGGGGAGCGCCTTCGACCACTCGGCCACCTCTCCATAACGCCGCAGCTACAGCGACTTCTGCACCCAATGGGGCTTGGGTAAGGTTTGATAAAAATGCGAAACCCGGCGGTTGCCCGCCGGGTTCCATTTCCAATCGAGCGCCTATTAGAACGAGCGCTGGAAGCGGAGCATGCCGCCGATGGCGTCGTCGCCGCCATCAGAAATGCCGGTCCAGTTGTGGTTCGTGCCAAGGGTGTCGACATTGTCGATCTTGCCTGCATTGACGTAGTCAACTTCGGCAGTGATCGTGAACCCGGGAACGACGTCGTAGGCGATGTTGGCGGCGATGCCGAGGTTCTCACCTTCGTCATACGAGACCTGGGCGTTGAACGAGGTCTTCTCGTTGATGGTGTAGGTGCCACCACCCCAGACTGCCCAGTTGCCGTCCCACTGCTTGTAGAAGCCGCGACCGCCGGCCGGGAACGCGTAGGTCACGTCCGTGTAATTGTCGTCGGTTCCATAGCCGCCCATGATGAACAGCGACAGGTTCTGCATCGGGGTGATGTCCAAACGAACCTTGCCGGCGACTTCTTCATAGTTGCTGTCGTAAGCGATGACGCCGGTGATGGCGCCCCAGCCCTGCGTGTACTTCAAGCCGCCGACGACATGCGGAACGTAGCTGTCGATCGTGCCCACGCCGTAGGAACCGGCAGTACCGCCGCCCGCGCCTTCTTCGAGCGAGATCACGGCCGAGAAGCCGTTGCCCGCATCGAAATAGTACTGGATGACGTTGGTGTCGAAATCGCCGTAGGGAACGAGCGTATCCTGGATGACGTTGCCGGCGTAGCCGATGAACGTATTGAAGGCCGATTCGTCTTTACCGACGCGCAGGCCACCGAGCTGGATCCAGGCGAAGTTCAGCGAAGCACCGGTGTTGCCGGCAGGATTGACCGAGCCAGTGAGGGGGCCGGCTCCATCCGGATCGATCGAGCCCGCATCACGGTTGTTATTCTGGAAGTTGAAGCGGGTCTCGGTGTAGGTCTTCAAGGTGCCGAGTTCGGTTTCCTGGCCGGTCCAGGTCTTCAGCGAGAAACGGGCCTTTTTGAACCAGGTGTCGTTGCTGCCGCCGTCCTCAACGTCGGCGGACGTCGCGCCGTCGAACGAGCCGACATCACCACCGCCGATGTCGTAGCGGACATAGCCGCCGATGCGCAGGCAGGTTTCGGTGCCGGGGATGTAGAAGTAGCCCGAGCCGTAAACGTCGCAAATCTTGACGTATTCAGCCGGTTCCGGCTCGGCGACGACGACGGCGTCGGCGGCGCGCGCACCGGAAACTGCGATCAGGGCCGCAGCGGAGCCGAGAAGAAGGCTCTTAATGTTCATTTTCTGACCTCCAGTCAAAAGTTAAAAAACGGGTCTGGGTATTCTTTAGCTGAAGGACAGCGTTCCCTGCCCCATCCCCACTACCGAAAAAGATGCGCACCGCGCCGCTCCTTCGAAATCGACATTACGCATCGGACTGCGGTGAGCAACCAAGATCGTCGCGCCAAAAGGCCAATCTGGCTTCTATGACAGCCCCGTGTTGCAGAAACGTCACGTTTTTGCCACTTGAGAAACAATTTGGTAACGAATTGGCGTTGCCTCGGCCCGCCTTTATGATCTTTGTATGGCGCTGGGATGCCTTGCTTAGCAATAGAATCGAGAGCGCAATGACAACCAAAAGACGTTTTTCCAAACTGCGGCACAGGGAAAAGCTTGAAAGCCGCGAAGGCCTGCAGGAGACCCTCTACCTAGCCATTGAGAGCGTGCTCCAAACGGATGGACCGAAGATTCGACTGCCGGCGATGAGGGCTGCGTCTGAGATAGCGGCCATCATCGTATCCCAGATAGTATGTCAGCCAGACGCTATTCAGAGGGCCTTCAAAACCATTGAGGAAGACATTCCAAATTACGCGACGGAGTTTGCGACCGAGTTGACACAGATCGCCTTGGGACAAGTTTCTAGGCGCCTCGTTCGTCTCAAAGCCAGCCGTTCCGAACCGACAGCAACTCTGAAACTGGCGGACGATTGGGCCGGGCCGGTGGCTGGCCCAACGGAGATCGAGCGTTTCTTCGGAATTCCGCGCTCCACATTATATCGTTGGCAGAAACGAAATGAAGCCGTCGCTCTAAATACCCGGAGCAGCAGCAAGCCCGTATTCCCTTTAAGGCAGTTTGCTGATGGACGGCCGGTCCCTGGCATCGCCGAGGTAATCTCGATCGTTGGTAGTCCACGTCAAGCATGGGAATGGCTCATATCGCCAAACTTTCAACTTAAGGAACAAAGTCCAATCGATGTTCTTCACGCTGGCGACATAGAGGGGGTGGTTTCGGCTGCTCGGAACCTCGCACCGAACGACACCACAGTTATCCCGTTCAAAATCTCAACGTAAGTTTTGGTGGTGCCAACACGAGACTTGGTTGGTCGCGAACAGCTCGCACTCGCCCTCGCCCCTGAGTGCGTTTCGCACAGCGCGCTCCATCGCGACCTGGAATTCATTGGGGTGTAGTTTTTTACTGCATTTCTCTCCCCAACGCCCCGAACGATCGCAACCAACGGTAACCACTTCAAGCAAAATCAAGGGCTTAGTCTTAAGGGCGCGTTAAAGCAGGGTTTATGCACCCTTCTGAAATTCCTTAAGAATTTCTAAAATCCGCTGCCGCCAACTGGGTCCGAAAGGCGCATCCTCGCGGCCTGTCTGCCGCAAAAGGCAGAGGCCCTTGCTACCCCGAATATTTCAATTCTGCTGGATCGAAATGCCCTTGTCGTCGATCTTCAGTTCGACGCCCTTGGGCTTGGTCTGTTCGTGATAGACATATGCACCGAGCGCGATGACCACGACAACGAGCGCGCCGACAAGGAGATAGAGAGTGTTCTGTTTCACGGCGCGCTCCTTTGGCAGCAATTCCAGGAAAGCACAGGCTTTCTCCTGAGGAATTGCGTTGAATGAAAACTTAGAGCGTCAAGCTCGCTTCAGAACCTTGACCAGCAGCAGCAGGATGACGGCGCCGATCGTGGCGTTGATGATGGCAGCCAGAATGCCGCCGCCGATGGCGAAGCCCAGCCTTGGAAACAGCCAGCCGGCGATCAGGGCGCCGATAATGCCGACGACGATGTTGCCGATGAGGCCGAAGCCGAAGCCCGAGACGATGAGGCCGGCGAGCCAGCCGGCAATGGCGCCGATTATGATGAAGATGAGAAGGCTTTCGATGCCCATGACGCGTTCCTCCAGGAAGAGAGGCTACGGAGCGGAAGGCCCCGAATCGGCCTCGATATCAACGACTTCAGGCTATGCGAAAGCAGTTGCACCCGCCAGCGGCGCTCATTGATCGTCGTCATCGTCGCTGGAGACTGGCCGCCAGCTGGTCGGGTCGACCTTTTTCTGGGTATCGCTGTCGGTGTAGATCCACCAGGCGCCGTCGCGATATTGCCCGACGGATTCACTGACGACACCGGCGCCATCCTTCCACAGGACAGTGACCTTGGACCCATCCGTCGGGGCGGTTGCTATCGGCTTGCGGTCTGCCACGTCATCCCCCTCATTAAGTCGACAGAACGCCACGACGCGTGTCTGGTTGCAAGGCTGCCGGAAGCGTTATCCGAAGGCCATCAGCTGTGGGCAAAAATATCCTCTTCGTCCCAACCCATCAAATCGAGCTTGGCACGCGTCGGCAGGAAGCGGAAGCAGGCGTCGGCTTCCTTGGTGCGCCCGTCCCGCGCCAGGCGTCCAGCCAGCACCTCGCGCAGACGGTGCAGATAGAGAACGTCGGAAGCGGCATATTCGAGCTGTTCGGGCGACAGGGTCTCGGCCGCCCAGTCCGACGATTGCTGCGCCTTCGACAGGCCGACGCCAAGCAGTTCGAAGCAGATGTCCTTCAAGCCGTGCCGGTCGGTATAGGTGCGGGTCAGCCGCGAGGCGATCTTGGTGCAGAACACCGGCTCCGGCATGACGCCGAAGGCGTTGTAGAGCACGGCGAGGTCGAAACGGCCGTAGTGGAACAGTTTCGATATGCCGCGGTTGCGCAGCAGGCTGACGAGGTTCGGCGCTTTCTTCTGGCCGGGCGCGATCTGGATCACGTCGGCCGAGCCATCGCCGGGCGAGATCTGCACCACGCACAGCCGGTCGCGGTGCGGGTTCAACCCCAGCGTCTCGGTATCGATGGCCACCGCGTCGACATTGTAGTGGGCGAGGTCGGGCAGATCGTTCTTGTGGAAGCGGATGTCGGGCATGGTTTTCTCCGGATCGCGGCGTAACTCGTCCTCGCCGCGATCCGCTGAAAAATCAACAAGAAAACTTCCCAGCCTCCTCAGCGCGTCAGCGCATCGAGAATGCGCGCCCAGGAGCGCTGGCCCTTGTGGAAGGAGGTCAGCTCGTATTTCTCGTTGGGCGAGTGGATGCGGTCGTCGTCGAGGCCGAACCCGACCAGCAGCGATTCCATGCCGAGATAGGTCTGGAAGTCGCCGACCACCGGTATCGAGCCGCCGCTGCCCGTGGTCACCGCTGGCTTCGGCCATTCATCCGACAGCGCAGTCTTGGCCTTGGCCAGGAATGGCGAGTCGTAGGAAAGCTGAATTGCCGGCCCGCCGCCATGCGGGTGGAATTCGACCGAACAGTCCCCGGGAATGCGCGCCTTGACGAATTTCCGGAAAGCGGCGCGGATCTTCTCGGGGTCCTGCTTGTGGACGAGGCGGAAGGAGATTTTGGACGACGCTTCCGCCGCGATCACCGTCTTGAACCCCTTGCCGGTATAGCCGCCGATGATGCCGTTGAACTCGGCCGTCGGCCGCGCCCAGGTCAGTTCCATCACCGAGCGGCCCTTTTCGCCCGACGGGATCGAGAGGCCGATCGGTCCGAGGAAGGTTTCGGCGGTCTCGCCCAGAGTTTCCCATGATTTCAGGATCTGCGACGGCGTTTCCTCGACCCCGTCATAGAAGCCGGGAATGGTGATGTGGCCGTTCTCGTCATGGATGTCGGCGAGGATTTTCGCCAGGATGCGGATCGGGTTGGCGGCGGCGCCGCCATAGAGGCCCGAATGCAGGTCGCGATCGGCGGCCTTGACCGTGACCTCCTCGCCGACCATTCCGCGCAGCGAAACGCAGATCGACGGCGTTTCGCGGTCCCACATGCCGGTGTCGCAGACCAGAGCGAAATCGGCCTTCAGCTCATCGGCATTGGCCTCGAGGAACGGCTTCAGCGACGGCGAACCGGACTCCTCCTCGCCCTCGAACAGGATGGTGATGCGGCAGGGCAGATTGCCATGCACCTGCTTCCAGGCGCGGCAGGCCTCGACGAAGGTCATCAGCTGCCCCTTGTCGTCGGCCGAGCCACGGCCGGTGATTACCTTGTGACCGGGCTCGATCTCCTTGACCGCCGGCGCAAACGGGTCGTTCTCCCAAAGCTCGATCGGATCGACCGGCTGCACGTCGTAATGGCCGTAAAACAACACATGCGGCGAGCCGGCGGGGCCTTCATGGTGCGCAACCACCATCTGGTGTCCCGGCGTGTCGCGCACCGAAGCGTCGAAGCCGATCAGCTTGAGGTCCGCCACCAGCCATTCGGCGGCCTTGCGGCAGTCGGCGGCATAGTCTGAATCGGTGGAGATCGACTTGATGCGGAGCAGGCCGAACAGGCGCTCCAGGCTCTGGTCGAGATTTTTGTCGAGACGGTCGAGGACGGAGGAAATGGTGGACATTACTGCGGGCCTTTCTTTTCGGTGCCGGGACCGTAAAGGCAGCGCATCAAAACGAAAAGCCCGCGATCGTTGGACCACGGACCGTAAACACTTGTCAGAAGGCAAAAAAGAACCGCCGTGGTGGAGGGGAACCACGGCGGTCTTTTACTCGAAACGATGCGGCAGCCCGGAGAGGGGGGATAGGCTGCCGCAATTGTCCGGGATAGGCGGGGGACGGGCCTTGCTCCGGACTCGGCGAAAACTGCCGATGACCTTTATTTGTGTCTCGGATCGTGGCGTTTCAAGGGCACAAGAATTACACTTTTGTAACATAGCCGTGAGCGCCGAGGCAAACAGCAGCAGGACCTATCGGCAGGCAGGCTCTGTCAGCATGTCGCCGCAACACCTGTTGGAAGCCCGCCTTTGCCATGGACCGCGCCGTCCTGCCGCGCTATCCCTGCCGGCATGAAAAAAGGCGACCATCTCTTCCTTATCGACGGCTCCGGCTACATCTTTCGCGCCTATCATGCGCTGCCGCCGCTGACCCGCAAATCCGATGGGCTGCCGGTCGGCGCGGTCTCCGGCTTCTGCAACATGTTGTGGAAGCTGATGCAGGACGCCCGCAACACCGATGTAGGCATCGTGCCGACGCATTTAGCGGTCATTTTCGATTATTCGTCGAAAACCTTCCGCAATGATCTCTACCCGGAATACAAGGCCAACCGCAACGCACCGCCCGAAGACCTGATCCCGCAATTCGGTCTGATCCGCCAGGCAACCGTGGCCTTCAACCTGCCTTGCATCGAGATCGAAGGCTACGAGGCCGACGACCTCATCGCCACTTATGCCAGGCTGGCGTGCGAGGCCGGCGGCGACACCACTATCATCTCCTCCGACAAGGATCTGATGCAGCTGGTCGGACCCACGGTCGGCATGTACGACCCGATGAAGGACCGCCAGATCGGCATCCCCGAAGTCATCGAGAAATGGGGCGTGCCGCCGGAAAAGATGATCGACCTGCAGGCGCTGACCGGCGACTCCGTCGACAATGTGCCGGGCGTACCCGGCATCGGGCCGAAGACGGCGGCGCAATTGCTGGAACAGTTCGGCGACCTTGACGGGTTGCTCGCCCGGGCCAGCGAGATCAAGCAGGACAAGAGGCGCGAATCCATCATCGCCAATGCCGACAAGGCGCGCATATCGCGCCAGCTGGTGACGCTGAAGAACGACGTGCCGGTGACCGACGGGCTCGACGATTTCGTGCTGCACGCGCCGGACGGGCCGAAGCTGATCGGCTTTCTCAAAACCATGGAATTCACCTCGCTGACCCGCCGTGTGGCCGAGGCGACCAGCACCGAAGCCGGCGATGTGCAGGCTGTCGCCGTCACCGTCGAGCGCGCCGACACCGCGCACGGCCCCGATGTCGGCTCCGGCACACCGGTGCCTGCGGCAACACAGGATGAAGCCAAATCCGAAACCGCCAGAGCCGGCGACGCCCCTTCGCTGCTTGCCGCACTTCGCCTGGAAACGGCCGCCGCGGCCAAAATCGATCCCGCCGCCTATGTCGCCATCCGCGACACGGCGACGCTCAAGACCTGGCTGGCCCAAGCCAAGGAGACCGGCATCGTCGCCTTCGACACCGAAACCACGTCTTCCGATCCGATGCTGGCCGACCTCATCGGTTTCTCCCTGGCGATCGGCCCCGGCCGCGCCGCCTATGTGCCGCTCGCCCACAAGAGCGGCGCCGGCGACCTGCTCGGCGGCGGCACGCTGGAGAACCAGATTCCGGTCCGCGGGGCGCTGGCGCTGCTGAAGCCGCTGCTGGAAGACAAATCGGTGCTCAAGATCGCCCAGGACGCCAAATACGACATCGTCGTCATGAGCCGCCACGGCATCGATATCGCGCCCTTCGACGATACTATGCTGATCTCCTATGTGCTCGATGCCGGCACCGGCCACCACACTTTGTCCTCGCTTGCCGACAAATGGCTCGGCCATGCCACGACGCCGCTCAAGGATCTCGCGGGCTCCGGCAGAAGCTCGGTCGGGTTCGACCAGGTCGACATCGACCGGGCGACCGCCTACGCCGCCGGCCATGCCGACGTAGCGCTGCGGCTATGGCAGGTGCTGAAGCCCCGACTTGCCGCCAAGGGCCTGGTTTCGGTCTATGAGCGGCTGGAGCGACCGCTGGTGCCGGTGCTGGCGCGGATGGAGCAGCGCGGCATCTCGGTCGACCGCCAGATCCTGTCGCGGCTCTCCGGCGAGCTGGCGCAAGGCGCCGCACGGCTGGAAGAGGAAATCTACGGCCTTGTCGGCGAGCGCATCAACATCGGGTCGCCAAAGCAACTCGGCGACATCCTGTTCGGCCGCATGGGCCTGCCCGGCGGCTCCAAGACCAAGACCGGGCAATGGTCGACCTCCGCGCAGCTTCTGGAAGACCTCGCCGCCGAAGGCCACGAACTGCCGCGCAAGATCGTCGACTGGCGTCAGCTGACCAAGCTGAAATCGACCTACACCGACGCGCTGCCCGGCTTCATCCATCCCGACACCAGGCGCGTGCACACATCTTATGCGCTGGCCGCAACGACGACGGGCCGGCTGTCCTCCTCCGATCCCAATCTGCAGAACATCCCGGTGCGCACCGCGGAGGGACGCAAGATCAGGACGGCCTTCATCGCCGACAAGGGCCAGAAACTGGTCTCGGCCGACTACAGCCAGATCGAACTGCGCGTGCTTGCCCACGTCGCCGAGATCCCGCAGTTGAAGCAGGCCTTCGCCGACGGCGCCGACATCCACGCCATCACCGCCTCGGAAATGTTCAACGTGCCGGTCGAAGGCATGCCTTCCGAAGTGCGCCGCCGCGCCAAGGCAATCAATTTCGGCATCATCTACGGCATCTCGGCCTTTGGGCTGGCCAACCAGCTGTCGATCCCGCGCGAGGAGGCCGGCGCCTACATCAAGAAATACTTCGAGCGTTTCCCCGGCATCCGCGACTATATCGAGGCAACAAAAGCCTATGCCCGCGAGCATGGCTTCGTCGAAACCATCTTCGGCCGCCGCATCCACTATCCTGAGATCCGGTCGTCAAACCCGTCGATCCGTGCCTTCAACGAGCGCGCCTCGATCAACGCCAGGCTGCAAGGCACCGCTGCCGATATCATCCGCCGCGCCATGGTGCATATGGACGAGGCGCTGGAAAAGGCCGGCCTGTCCGCCCGCATGCTCTTGCAGGTGCATGACGAATTGATCTTCGAGACGGTTGAAGCGGAAGTCGAGGCGACGATCCCCGTGGTGCGCAGGGTGATGGAGAACGCGCCGATGCCGGCCATCTCGATGTCGGTGCCGCTGCATGTCGATGCCCGGGCCGCCAACAACTGGGACGAGGCGCATTGAAGGTGCGATGATTGTCTTTGTCACCGGACCTGCTGGCCGCCCAGGAAAGCTATATCGCTCAAGGCGTGGCAGAGGGCAATCAAGAGGGCCTTGGCACCGGACTTGCGCTGAAGATTTCGAAAAAGTGGCCGAATGTGCAGGCTGCGTTCAAGAAATATGCTCGGACCGGCAGGTTTATTGGCGGTCATATCTGGACATTGGAGCCAGACGGCAATCAGCCGGGCTTCATTTATCTGGCAACCCAGCCAGATATGTATCACGCCACGCTTCCCTATTTACGGAAAGCAGTTCGCGGGCTTGTGAAATGGGCCGACAAAAACCGGGTAGAATCCATCGCCTTGCCAAAAATCGGGTCTGGCCTTGGCAAATTATCTTGGCTCGACGAGGTGAAACCCCTGCTTATGGAGCAGCTAACACCTGGGCCTACGCGGTACGTCGTCTATGAGACATTCTTGAACGAATTCGAGAATAGCGCACCGCCTCGGCTCAAGTAGGAAGCAAGCTAAGCCGCCTCAGCCAGGCACTTGGCACACGTCCCTCGAAACTCGATCACCGCCTTCTTTGCAGCAAACCCGGTCGAGCGCACCCATTCGTCCAGCCGATGGTCGACGTCATGGTCGGACATCTCCATCACCTGCCCGCATGTGTCGCAGATAGCGAAGGCCGTCATCGAATGCGTATGGTCGTGCGGTTCGGCGCAGGCAACGAAGGAGTTGAGGCTTTCCAGCCGGTGCACGAAGCCTGACTTCACCAGGCTGTCGAGCGCCCTATAGACCTGCAGCGGCGCGCGGAACCCGCGCTCGCGCAGCTGGTCGAGAAGCGTATAGGCGCTGAGCGGTCCGCTGGCGGCCTCAAGTTTCTCGAGCACGCTCAGCTGATTCTTCGTCAGCACATCCCTTGCCGCCATGATCCCGTTTTCCGATCGTTTAGAGCATGATGCCGAAAAGTGTGAAGCGGTTCTCGGACGACATGATGTTCTATCTGTTTGATCCAGCGCCGCTCGCAAATCATTTCTGCCATGCGACGGTCTCAATTCCCTTGAGATAGCGACGAAGCAGGCTTTTTGCCACTGTTTCCGTTATCGCCATCGACACCATGACCACCACCGCCGATTGACGGCACCGACCACATTCAAAATACTGACAAAATTCGCGACGAAAGGTGCCGCACTTGCAAATTCGATCGGGCTTGGGGAAGCAATTATGATCAAACTGACACGACGGACGCTGCTCGTCGGCACGTCGGCGCTTGTGGTTGCCGGTACGGTTTCGTTCCGTACCCTCGCCGCCTCGCGCACCTATCACGCGCTGCTGGTTGCCTGCACCGACTATCCGAACCTGCCGCAGAAGAACTGGCTGATCGGGCCGAAGAACGATGCCGGCCTAGTGCGCGACTATCTCCTGAAGAACACGCCCGATCCGGTGAAGTTCTCGGCCGAGAACGTGATCCTGCTCGCCAAGGACGTCGAAGGCGCCAACGGCCCGCCGACGCATGCGGCGATCAAGGCCGCTCTTGCCGACCTCGCCGGCAAGGTGCAACGCGACGATTTCGTCTATCTGCATCTGTCGGGCCACGGCGCCCAGCAGCCGCAAGCCAAGGCCGGTGACGAGACCGACGGCCTCGACGAGATTTTCCTGCCCTCCGATATCGACAAATGGATCAACCGCGAAGAGGGCGTGCCGAACGCGCTGGTCGACAACGAGGTCGGCGCCGCACTCGACGCCATCCGCGACAAGGGCGCCTTTGTCTGGGTGGTGTTCGACTGCTGCCATTCCGGCACCGCGACGCGCGCCGCGGAAGTCGATGACGAACTGGAGCGCAAGGTCGAGTTCGCCGACCTCGTCGGCGGCGACGACGCGGCGAGAGCAGCCACGGTGAAGGCCTATGACGACATCTCGGCAAGCGCATCGCGAGGTTTCGACGAGAATGGCGGCCGCAAGCCGGCCTTCAACCTGACGCCGACCGGCGCAGAGCCGATCGCCAGGGGCAAGCTGGTCGCCTTCTATGCCGCGCAGACGGTCGAGACGACGCCGGAAATGCCGCTGCCCAAGGGCACGCCCGACGCGCCGCGCTTCGGCCTGTTCACCTTCACCATCCTGTCGAAATTGGCCGAGAACCCCAACGTCACCTATCGCCAGCTCGGCCAGGCCGTGCTGCAGCAATATTCGGCCGACGGCCGCACAAGGCCGACGCCCCTGTTCGAGGGCGAACTGGACGCCCGCGTGTTCGGCACCGACAAGACCGACGCCGTCATGCAATGGCCGATTGCCGTCAAGGACGGCGATGTCGCGATCGGCGCCGGGCTGCTGCAGGGTCTGACCCCCGGCAGCAAGCTCGCCATTTTGCCTTCGGCGCTGTCGAAGCTCTCCGACGCCGTCGGCTATCTCGAAGTGAAATCGGCAAAAAACCTCGAAAGCCAGCTCGCACCGGTCGAATTCGACGGCAAGCCGGCGCTTGCGCCGACGGCGGTGCCCGCCGGCGCCTATGCGCGCGTTGCCGAACTCGCGGTCGACTACAAGCTGCTGGTGGCAAAGCCGGCGCCGACCGCAGGGCTCGAAAAAGAAACCGAGCTGGTCAATTCGGTTCTGGACGAATTGGTGGCGAAGCCGAAGTCCGGCTTCCAAATCGCGCTGGTCGAGCCCGGCAAGAGCGCCGATCTGCGGCTTGCGGTGCTGCGCGAAAAATCCATGGACGGCGCTGCCGCCAACGCCAGCGACGAACCGGCGCTGTGGTTCCTGCCGGCGTCCGGCGACATCAGCCTGAAGGACGGCAGCAAGCCGCCGCGCATCGTCATCCATCAGGATGGCCGCGACAAGCTTGCGGAAAACACAGCCAAGACCCTGACCACGATCTTCCGCGCCACCGGCCTGTCGCGGCTCGCCGCGGCGTCCGACTACCGGCCGGACGAGGTCAGCGTCCAGTTCCTGATCAAGCGCCAGGACAGCGATGCGCTGGAGCCGATCGAATCGTCAACGGTGCCGCGCGTTTCGCCGGGCGATCAGGTACACATTGCGGCCAAGAACGGGTCCGACGAGTTCGTCGACATCAACGTGCTGTATATCGGCAGCGACTATTCGATCACCCACATCGTCGCCGAGCGGCTGGCGCCGATCAACCAGCAGGCCGACCAGGGCCTGAAGGAAGGGCTGCTCGCCTTCACCGACACCAGCTTCGGCATGGAGCGCATGATTGCCGTGCTGACCGAGGCGCCGCCGCAAAGCGAGAAAGAGGATCTGAGCTTTCTTGCCCAGGAAGGCGTGCGCGCCGTGACGCGTGCCGCATCGGGAACGCCTGGTTTTTCCGACATGCTGGCCGACATCGGCATGGCGCCGGCGACGCGCTCGGTGATGCGGCTTGCCGACAAGAGCGGTCCCAAAGGCGCGGTGATGATCTTCCCGATGGAGACGGTGCCCCGCGCCTGACCTGACATCGCTTCGCCGGCTCTTGCCGGCGTGATATATGAACATTCCCGGCTCGCGACACTTCTATGCGCCGCGGCTGGATGCAACAGATGAGGACATCAGTGACTATCCCCGTGCTCTCCTGGCGTGCAGCGACGGTCGGCCTTGCCGGCAGCCTGTTGCTGGTTGCCAGCGCCTCGGCGGACGAGAATTGCGGCCTGTGCGCCAAGCAGATCGTCACCAATTCCGAGCTCGCCACCTGCTTTCTCGACCAGTACGACCAGATCGCCAAGACCGGCAACACGGCCGTTGTCGTCGATCTCTCCAGCTGCGCCTCGCGCGGCGTGGTCGAGCCCTTGCCGTCACCAAGCAAGGCGGCTGCCGAACCGGACGTGCAGTTCATGATTTCGCGCACGCAGCTCGATTGCCTGAAAAAGAAGCTGGAGACACCCGGCATCGTGCTTGATCCCACCGCCATTATCCAACTGGACAGCTGCGGATGAAAAAGCCGGGGGGCGCTGCAACGCAAAAATCGCCGGCCACATCGGCGCCGGCACCGGCCAAGAAGCCGGCGACCTTGCCCGAAACCACCGAAGGCTTTCCGTGGCCGAGCAGTCACGAGATCAAGAAGGAAGCCAACCCGTTCACCGACCGCGACTGGCGCATGCTGATCTACGCCTGGTCGGGTCTCGCCGTGCGCCTGGCGATCGTCTTCACCTTGGGCTTCTCGGTCTTCCAGTTTCTCGCAAACCAGGAACAGAAGCGCGTCGAGCAGACGATGTCGCTGGTCGAGCTTTGGGAAAGCAAGGACTTTCAGCAGGCGCAACGCGCGCTCAAGGAGCGCCTGTCGGCACTCAACGCCAAATACGACAATCTGCTCAGCGCCACGCCGTCGCCAACCGAGGAACAGGTTTTCCGGCAACGCATCGGCATCGAGGCGATGACTGCCGGCGGCGGCACCATGCCGATCGCCGATTTCAACGACAATTTCGACCGCATCGTCTATTTCCTCAATCGTCTCTCGATCTGCGTCGAGGGCAAGCTCTGTTCGCGCGATGTCGCCGATGCCTATTTCCGCGACTATGCGGTGTCGTTCTGGAGCTATTTTGCCGGCTACATCGAAAAAGAACGCAAGGCCGGTTCCGCCAATTATGCCCAGGCGATCGAGAATTATGTGCGTCACGGGTCGCCGCCGCCCGCCGACTCCAAATAGCGGCGCAACAAGGTGCCGGGCAGCTCCCATCCCTTGCGTGCTATCCGGTGGCTAATCCTGGTCGGTCTTCTGGTGTTAACGTCAACGGCCGGTGCCGAGGACCTCGATTTCCACCTCGATCTCAACACCGGCGGCCACAGCGCCAGGGTCACCGACCTTGCCTTCACGCCGGACGGCGAGGAACTGGTCTCCGCATCTGACGACAAGACCATCCGCATCTGGGACTGGCAGAGCGGGGTGACGCTCCGCACCATTCGCGGCTATCTTGGCAATGGCAATGACGGCAAGGTCTTTGCGATTGCCGTGTCGCCGGATGGTAAGACGATCGCCGCCGGCGGTTATTTCGGCGCCGGCATCGGCGACAAGCCCCCTTATGGCGATATCAGGCTGTTCGATTTCGCCACCGGCAAGATCAAAACCGTGCTCAAGGCCGCCGACTATGCCATCTATGATGTCGCCTTTTCACCCCACGGAAACACGCTCGCCGCCGGCGGTGGCGATGGTTTCGTCTACCTCTGGCGGGCGGACGACAAATCCGCGTCGGGCTGGACGCTGGCGGAAAAACTCGATGCCGATTCCTGGCGTGTGGAAAAGCTCGCCTTCGCCGCTGCGGGAACCCGGCTGGCGGCAGCGACCACCGACAATGGCATAAGGCTCTGGGATGTCGCCAAGGCTGAGGAGATCGCCTTGCCCGCCGAGGCCGAACCGCTGCGCGATGTCGGCGTCGCCGCACTCGCCGTGTCATTGGATGGCAGCCTGTTCGCCACCGGCAGCAAGGACGGCGACGTCCAGCTCTGGCAGGCCAGCACCGGCAAATTCGTCCGCGCCATGCCGAAGCAGGATTTCCAGATCGGCGCTCTGAGCTTCGCCACGGGTTCGCGGCTTGTGGCGTCATGCAGCTATCGCTGCGCCGACAAGCATCGCTCGGTGGTCTGGAATACCGACAGCGGCGAGCAACTGCTCGACTATAACGGCCATGACGGCACGGTCTTTGCTGGCGCCGGCAATGCCGACGGCTCGCTGGTGGCGACAGCCGGCGGCACCCGCAACGCCATCCAGGTCTGGAACCCCATGACCGGCGAGCGCAAGGCGCTGCTGCAAGGGGTCGGCGAACCGGTGACGGCGATCGGGATCGATGCGGCGAGCAGCTCCATCGCTTGGGGCAACACCAACCCCTGCCCCGAACGCGTGTCCTGTCCCGAGCTGCAGGGCACGCTGGACAAGGTGCTGGCACTACCGACGGCCAAGCGGTTCTTCGAGGACCCGGTGGCGTTGGCGGAACAGGGCGCCTATGCCCGCGCGGCACTCGCAGAGGGTGAGTGGTCGCTCCGTGCTGCCCCCGGCGGCAAGGACGGCCTGGAGAATGCCGTGCTCGAAATCGCGAGCGGCGGAAAGGTGATGCACAGCATCGAGAATGCCGCCACCAATGGCTTCGTCCATTCGGCTTACACGCTGATCGGCAATGGGCTTGGCCTGATCACCGGCGGCAGCGACGGCACGCTGTTGGAATACAAAACCGCGACCGCCGAGCTATCGGGTGAATTCACCGGCCACACCGGCGAGATCAACGCCATGGTTGCCGCCGAGAAGGAAGGGCTGTTGGTCACCGGCAGCGCCGACCAGACCGTGCGGCTGTGGAATTTGAAGACACACAAACTGATAGTGTCGATGTTCTTCGCCGGCTCCGAATGGATCGCCTGGATGCCGCAGGGCTACTATTATTCCTCCGCCGACGGCGACAAGTTGATAGGCTGGCACGTCAATCAGGGTCGCGACCACGAAGGGCGTTTCATCAGCGCCGGCCAGCTGAAAAAATATCTCTGGAGCCCGGAAATGGTGCGCCGGGCCATCATCCTGCGCAGCGCCGAACAGGCGGTTCAGGAAATGCGCCCCGGCGTCGACCGCCAGCTGGAAAAGCTGCTCGAGCGCAAACCGCCGGAATTCGGCATCAAGCTTGCCGCCGACCAGAGCAACGTCCGCGAGGGCTATGTCGCCGTCGAGATTTCGGGCGCGCAGGAAGCCGGCGCCGATGTCGCCGGATTTTCGATCCTGTCGAACAGCCGCAATGTCGGCAATGTCACGGCGCGCTCGGCCGATGGCGGCAAGAGCACCATCGTCGAAGTGCCGGTCGAGAATGGCGAAAATACCATTCGCATCACCGGCACCAACGAGTTCGGCTATCTGACCGAGCGCACTGTCACAGCACTTGGCAGGAAAACCGAAAAGCCCGCCAACAAGGGCAAGCTCTACGTCGCCGTGATCGGCGTCGACAAATATCCTTTCCTCACCGATGCATGCGCCGGCCACGCCTGCGATCTGCGCTATCCCGTCGATGACGCCACCGAATTCCTCAAGGTGATCTCGCAGAAATCCGCGCCCTTGTTTTCGGCGATGGAGACGCTGGTTCTGGTCAACCGCGAAGCGCTGGATGAGGCGCCCGATTCCGGCAAGGACGTGTTCAAGGTCGCCAGCGCCGACACCATCCTGGAACCGGATTCCGACACGATCGACGACCAGCTCGCCGACTTTCTCGACAGACCCGGCGAGAACGACACCACCATCATTTTCGTCGCCGGTCACGGCATCAACATCGACGAAGATTATTATTTCATCCCCACGGACGGCCGCAAACAGGATGCCGACCGCTGGAAGCGCTCCTCGCTGGTCGACTGGGGCGACATCCAGAAATCGGTTGAGCGGGCCAAGGGCATGCGCTTCATGCTGCTCGACACCTGCCACGCCGCCAACGCCTTCAACCCGCGCCTGGAAAAAGACGCGCAGGACGCACGCATCGTCGTCTTCTCGGCCACCGCTGCCAACAACACCGCCGCCGAAATGCCCGAGCTCGGCCATGGCGTTTTCACCTATTCGATCCTCGAAGGCCTGCGCGGCCGGGCCAAGACCTCCGACGGCGGCGTGACGCTGTTCGGCCTCGCCGACTATATTTCGCGCGAAGTGCTGCGGCTGACCGCGTCCAAGCAGAAGCCGTTCTACTATGTCGGCGGCGTGGAGAACATTGTGCTGGCTGAGCCGTGAGAGGTCGGCACCCAGGCACCCCCCTCTGGCCTGCCGGGCATCTCCCCCTCAAGGGGGGAGATTGGCAGCTTCTTTGGCGACGCCTTTTTCTTCACCGTTGGAGATTAGCGAAAACCGCAAAACAGCTAATCTCCCCCCTTGAGGGGGAGATGTCCGGCAGGACAGAGGGGGGTGCCTGGGCGCAAACCATCGTGCGGCATTTTGCAGGCGCCTTCTTTATTTTGTCACCCCTCCAAGCGTCCGCAGCCCCCATCACCTGCCCGCCCGGCGACACAAACTTCCCGTCCTTCTACTCCGACCCCACACTCTTCACCGACGCCATCGCCGCCGTCGCCAGAATCGAGCCGTCCAACCAACGGCTCACCGGCATCACAGTCCCCCACCACCTGCTCGTCGCAGATCTCGTCGCACTCGGTTTCCACGCCGCGTCCGGCTTCCGCTACAAGCGCATCGTCATCCTGTCGCCGGACCATTTCCACGAGACGCAGAAACTCTTCGCCACGACGCCGCGCGGTTTTGAAACAGTGCTCGGTCCAGTCCAGGCCGACACGGAAGCCGTGCACCTTCTGGAAGCGAACAGCGACATGGTCGAAGACTCCTGCCTATTCGCCAGGGAGCATGGCGTGCAGGCGATGCTGCCTTTCCTGCATCACTATTTCCCCGAAGCTGAAATCGTGCCGGTGGCGATGTCGGTCAAAGCCAAGCGAGCCGACTGGGACCGGCTGGCGCAGGCGCTGAAAGCGATCGTCGACAAGGACACGCTGATCGTCGAATCCACCGATTTCTCCCACTATCTGCCGCAGCACGAAGCCAGGCGTTTCGACCAGCAGACGCTGAACATGCTCGCCGCCGGTTCGCTCGACGGCATCGCGGCGCTGCGCCAGCCGGATCACGCCGATTCGGTCGGTGCGCTCTATATCCAGACCAGGCTGCAGCGCGAACTGTTCGGTGCTGCGCCGCTGGTCGTCGCCAACGAGAACTCGCAGGCGCATTCAAGCGACTATGTCGAGCGCACCACCAGCTATGTCGTGGCGCTGTTCGGCGCCTTCGGCCCCGGCTTCAACAATCCTGCCCGTCCCGACGACAAGCTCTACTATTTCGCGGGCGACGTGAATTTCGGCCGCGCCATGAAGAAGATCCTGGTCCGCGACGGTGTTGCCGAGAAGATCGTCGAAAGCGTGCTGGCCCTGACCCGCTCGCGGCCGCTGATCGTCAATCTCGAAGGCGTGATCCTGCCCAACGTCCCTGAGGCGATCGACGACATGACGCTGGCCATGCCCGCAGACCTCGCCATCGACATGCTCAAGAAATTGCATGTCGCCGCTGTCAGCCTCGCCAACAATCACGCCTACGACCTCGGCCCGTCAGGCTATGCCGAGACGCTGGCCGCACTCGATGCGGCCGGCATCGCCCATTTCGGGCAGGGCGAGACGCTGGCGCTTGCCGATCTCGACCTGGTCGGGCTGACCGACATCGATACCAACGGCTCCAGGAACACCGACCTTCTGACGCCTGCTTTGCTCGACCGGCTGCTGCACGACAATGCCGAGCGGCCGGTGATTGCCTTCGTCCATTGGGGCCGCGAGTACAAGACGGAGCCGTCGCCGCGCGAGGAGATGCTTGCCGACCAGATGCGGCTGCGCGGTGTCACGGCAATCGTCGGCGGTCATCCACATGTATCGAGCGAGGCGATCCTGCCGCTCGGCGGCGGCGATGTTGCGGAGATCTATTCGCTCGGCAATTTCCTGTTCGACCAGAAGGCCGAACGATCGTCTGGGTCGATGCTGGAACTCAGGGTGTTCAGCCAGGGCACGATCTTTGCCAGGCTGATCCCGCTGCCCAATTATTTCGAGATGGGCTCGAAATAACGCGATTCCCGAAAGGACGTGACAGGACCTCAACAGCCTTGCAGATCTTCCGGCAGATAGCAGACCGCCGGCTTGGTGCTGGTTTCAAACAGCGACTGCTTCGGCCTGAAATAGAAGAACGTGGCCGGCTTGCTCTCCCGTGTGCTGCCATCGGCGAAATGGGCGGCGATGCTGAAGCGATGGATCGACGACATTGACGACCACATTTTCAGCCGTGCCGTGTAGGCGCTGAGATTCTTGTTGCCGCGCACCGGCATGGGGATGCTGTAATCGGTCTTGCCGATCGGAAATTCGATGTTCTGGTAGCGTTGCGCTTCGGGCGACGCGCCGCCGCCATCGCCGCATTCGGCGAGCGATTCTGGGACCTCGATGCTGACCAGCGAGACGATGACGCGAAACGGCTCGCTCTGCTGGTAGACAGCGCCCTGATCGTCCGCCCAGGAATAATCGAGCTTGCCAATCCCGGTCACGCTCATTTTCTCGACGCTGCCGCTGATGTAATCGGCAACGTCGCCGAACTTGACCTTGTTGGCCACCTGGGCGCGGCAGACATCCAGGCTGTCCCTTGACGGGCAGGTGAAGCGCTCGGTCTCGAGCGTGGTTGTGTCGACGCCGGCTTCAATCAGCACGTTCTTGATCGAGACGTCGACGCCGTCGCCGAAAGTGCCGATGTCCTTCGTGAACGTGCGGCTCGGCTCGCCGGTCGCGTTGTCCTCCTCGTCGGTCCTGGTGAACTGGATCGACATCTTCATGTCTTTCACGTCGCCCCAGCCATTGTTGACGATCGAGAAGTCGGGGCGGAAGCCGACGCAGCCATAATGCTCGCTGATCGACAGCATCGGCTTGCGGTAGGCCTCGCTCGCGGCCACCTTCATTTCCAGGCTGTCGATCTTGACCCTCGACTGGTCGGTGGTCTTGAGGTCGACTTCGGCGAAGGCCGGCGCCGTCTCCCAGTCCATGCCTTCATAGACATTGCCGGTACGAATCTCTCCGGTGCCGTTCCAGGCATCATTGTACTGGTCCGACACCGGATAGATCGCGATGTCTTCGTCGCGCACGAGATGCTGGTACTGCATGTCGGCCTGCTGCGTCATGCGCTGGTCGACGGCAATGCCGATCTCGACCTTGTCGGCGGAACCGCCGCCGGTCTGCGCCTTGAGCAACCCGCCCACTCTGGCATCGGCCAGCACATCGGGGCGCGCACCGCCGATCTCCTTGCCCTTCGCCCATTGCGACCAGTACACGGTGCCGCCGGGCAACCGGGTGCGGCCCTTGCCGTCCTTCAGCCCATCGGCAAAAGAGCCGACGAATATCTTGCCTGTCTTCGTCTCCAGCCTGCCCTCGCCATTCGGCACACCGGCCCTGAATTGCCCTTCATAGCGATTGCCGTCGGCATCGACATGGATCGCATGGCCGTCGAGCTGGCCGGCGACCCAACGGCCGTCGAGAATCTCGCCTGAACGCAGCTCCAGCCGGCCTTGTCCTTCGGGGCGGCCATTCCTGATCTCGCCGAAATAGCTGGAATAGATCGTCTTGGGGTCGTAGCTCGCCGAGCCGCGTACGCGCCAGACCAGCCTGCCCTTGCCGTTGACGGTGCCGTCGGCTGCGACGGTGCGGTCCGGCGACACGCCGGCTGCCGGCTCCCAGGTGAAATCAAGACTCAATTCCGGGTGGGAATCCCAGACCCGTACATTCTTGCGCAGCACCGAACGTGTTTCGCTTTTATAGAGGATTTGCACCCGCTCGGCCCAGGCGCCATCGGGTGTGGCACCGCCTTGATCGGCCATAGCGGAAAAGCATGTCAGTGCGGCCAGCATGGATGCAGCCGCCATCGCTTTGACTCCAAAGCTCATTCTTGCCCGCGCCATCTTACCCAACCCCTTGGATTGCCTAGCGTAAGCACCGCTGTAACACAGTGCAAGAGAGGTGTTTCGATACAAAAAAACCGGCGGCAGGAACGTCCCGCCGCCGGTTTGGTAGTGCTGGTTATCGCCGCTGTTTGCCGGCGAAAGATCGGGCCTTATTTGTACAGGCTGTTGATCCACGCCACGTTGGCAGCGTTCAGGCGCACCGCAGTGTTGGCGTTGGGGCTTTCGGCCACGTTCACGCCGGTGACGACGCGCTGCTTGGCGCCATTGTCGTAGGCGTAGACCGAGCTGCCGCTCGACCCCGGATAGGTGTCGCAGTCGTACTGGAAATACTCCGCGCCGACGTTTTCGGCTTTCACTTCGCAGGTCGCCTTCCACATCGTTCCCATCGGCTTGTCGCCGGGATAGCCAACGATGTTTGCGGTGAAATCGCCGAGGTTCTCATAGTTGGCATAACCCAGCCAGCCGAGATTGGTGCCGACATCCTGCTTCAGCGTGATGATGCCGAGGTCCCACGGAATGACCGAGCCGTAGTAACCCTGATAATTGTCGATGAAGCCCTGCAGGATATAGACGCTCTCGTAGCTGAAAGCGCCAAACGGTGCATCGTCGGCGGTGTTGCCGTTGAGCGACGGCACGAAGATGACGTCGTCGAGCCAAGCCTTGTCTTCATTGCTGTAGAGGCAATGCGCGGCGGTGAGCACCGTGCGCGGACCGATCAGGGTTCCCGAGCAGCTGCCATAACCGCTCTTGGCTTTGCCTTCGATATACCCGATCGCGGTGAACGGGTAGGTCTTGGTGTTCTTGATCTGCTCGCGATCGTCGGCCCCGAACACCTGGCGGCCGGCTTCGTCGCCGCCCGTCAATCCGGTCTTGTCGGCGTTCGGTGTGTTGGCGGGCGCGTTCAATTCCTTGATGACAAGGTCCTTCAGCGTCTCGCCTGCATCGATCTTGATGTCCTTGCCATCGGCGGAACGTCCGACGATGCCATAGGATTTGACCGCCGTGCCCTCGTCGGTCAGCGGCGCTGCCCGGCTGGCTTCATCTTCGGTCAGTTTCGGCGGCGCGATCGGCTTTGCACGGCCGGGCTGGTAGTCGCCCGTTCCGAGATCGCGCATGCTTTCGCCATTGCCGGCATTCGCTGAGCCGGGATCGGCGGCGAAGGCAGGCATCGTCCACAGTGCGGTGGATAGCAGTGCGGACGCAATGATAGTGCTTGTCAGTTTCGTCATGGTGAGACTCTCCCAAAAGTCAGCAAGGAGTGGAGCAAAATACAGAAATATTGTCGAGATCGTGGTGGAGTTAAAAAATTAGTTTGGTTACCCGCCCGTATCGGATCATCGGTCCGGGCGGCCTCGTTAAAGCCCTCCGCCAAACGCACCCGCGTCGATATACTGCCTAAAATAATCCAACATTGGCAATGACAAATCGCTTCCACGTAGCCCGTGGGGGGCTATAGGGTTTGGGTGGGCTCTGCCCGATGGGGCACGATTAGCAAAAGTCGTATTTCGGTTTTATGACCGCGCGGATGTCGTTCGTTCTGGCAGAAGGCGATCGAGGTACCGGTACCGCTTCTGTTGGTTATGCGTCATGGCGGCATGGCTCGGCATTTTTCATCTCAGGAGGGTTTCAAGGTGAACATTATCCATCGGTTCAGGCCGCTTGCCGCTGCATCGCTGCTGGGCATCGCGGCCGCTTTCCCCGCCGTCAACGCGCTCTATGCAGCCGACGACGCCGCCAGGCCGGAAGCGGCGGTCTCGCCGATGCAGCGCGTCGCCGAATCCCGGGACAAGGCCAAGGCCGAGAATCCCGACGGGGCCGACCGCGTCTATGGCGGCAAGGAAGCCGACAAAGGGGCCTATCCGTTCCAGGTGGCGCTGCTGACCAGCGCCCGGCTGGACCCCAGCCCGGCCTCGCAGCCGAACGCGCAATTCTGCGGCGGCAGCCTGATTGCTCCGCAATGGGTGCTGACGGCGGCGCACTGCCTCAACGACAAGGGCCGGCCGATTTCGCCCGACACGGTGACCGTGCTGACCGGCGCCACCGATCTTACCGAAGGCAAGCGCTACAAGGTGATCGAGGTTATCGTCAACGAGGGCTACAGCGAACAGACGCTGGACAATGATCTCGGCCTGCTCCGGCTGGCGGAGCCCGCCGATGCGCCGGTCATCAAGATCACCAATGAGCCGACGCCAGACAGCGGCAAGACCACCGTCATCGGCTGGGGCAAGATGCAGGACGGCACCTTCCCGACCGCGCTGATGGTGGCCGATCTCGATCTCGAGCCGAGCGCTGCCTGCAACAGCGGCATCAAGTCGATCTATGCGCATGACCTAAAGGCGGCACTTGGCGATCTCTCGCATCGGATGCGTTATTCGGAAAAGGGCATCGATGCCGCCGCCAATGCGATCGCCGCCGATATGTCGGATCCGCTGACCAAGAACATGATCTGCGCCGGCACCGACAGCGGCGAACGCGACGCCTGCAACGGCGACAGCGGCGGTCCGCTGTTCATGACCGGCGCCAACGGTCCGGTCCAGGTCGGCGTCGTCTCCTGGGGCGAAGGTCCGTCCGACGGCACCGCCGCTTGCGGCCACAAGAATGCCTATGGCATCTACACGCGATTGGCCAACTATACGGGTTGGATCGAAGCCAAGATGAAGACCCCGGCTCCGGCAGCCGCGGCGGCGCCCAAGGCCGGTCTCGGCACGGCCAAGAAGCCCTGAACGGGCCCGAAGCTTGATAAACGCAAAACGGCGGGATCTTTCCCGCCGTTTGATTCATGTCCGGTGCCGGCTGTTCCGCTTACTTCCGCGGCGGGCCTTTGCGCTCGGCCGACGCCGCCCACAGATTGATGTCGGACTCGCGTGCGTAAGTGTCGATTTCGGCGAGCTCGGCATCGCTGAACTCGAGCACCTTGAGCGCGCCGACGCAGTCCTCGACCTGTTCGGGCCGGCTGGCGCCGATCAGCGCCGAGGTGACCCGGCCCTTGCGCAGCACCCAGGCTAGCGCCATCTGCGCCAGCGTCTGGCCACGCTTGCCGGCGATCGCGTTCAGCGCCTGGATGTTGGCGATGGTCTTTTCGTTGATGAAGGCGGGCCGCAGCGACTTGCCTTGGCTGGCGCGGCTGCCCTTGGGGATGCCGCCGAGATATTTGTCGGTCAGCATGCCTTGCGCCAGCGGCGAGAACACGATCGATCCGACACCGAGCCCTTCCAGCGTATCGAGCAGTCCGTCCTCTTCGACCCAGCGGTTGAGCATCGAATAGCTCGGCTGATGGATGATGCAAGGCGTGCCGAGCTGCTTCAATATGTCGGCCGCCTCGCGCGTGCGCTGCGAATTGTAGGATGAAATGCCGGCATAGAGCGCCTTGCCGGAACGCACCGCATGGTCGAGAGCGCCCATCGTTTCCTCAAGCGGCGTATCCGGATCGAAGCGGTGCGAATAGAAGATGTCGACATAGTCGAGCCCCATCCGCTTCAGGCTCTGGTCGAGGCTCGCCAGCACATATTTGCGGCTGCCCCATTCGCCATAAGGCCCTGCCCACATCTCATAGCCCGCCTTGGTCGAGATGATCAGCTCGTCCCGATAGCCGGCGAAGTCGGTGCGCAATATCTCGCCGAAGGCGATCTCGGCCGAGCCCGGCGGCGGACCGTAATTGTTGGCGAGATCGAAATGGGTGATGCCGAGATCGAAGGCCTTGCGCGCGATCGCCTGCTTGGTCTTGTGCGGCGTGTCGTTGCCGAAATTGTGCCACAGGCCGAGCGAGATCGCCGGCAGTTTCAGGCCGGATCGCCCACATCTGTTGTAGAGCATTTTCTCATAGCGGTGTTCAGCCGGCTGCCAGCGCATGGGGTACAGATCCTGGATTGTATGGGTGTGGGCGCGCGGGCGCCGGCCCCCGTATACCTCAATTTTGGTTTGGCAAACGGGGGTTTTTGTCCGTGACGCCGAGTGCCGCCGGCCCCTCGCAGGTGGTCTTGATTGCGACGAAAATGCCCGTGTG